>JAEYPM010000095.1 GCA_023410675.1 Bacillota bacterium
AGATTAAGGAATTGATCTATTAATAAATAAACTATAGTCTAAGAAATTCGGGATAAATATGCACTTGAAAACATCCATATTTATCCAAAATATAATAACAATTAAACTAGCACATTAGATTAATTTAGTATAGAAATCCACATATTTTATGTCAATATACTATGTAGTTTTATATAAAAATTTGAATATTTATCAAGTTATTGTGACCAATATTTGGGTTTCTTTTTTATTAACAGATAAGAAGACGGTTTATAGAAGTATGTTAAATGTATGTTAAATTAAATAGATAAAAATATTGTTAATAAACGTGTTAGGAAGTTTGTAGATAATTCTTGATCAAACCTATGCTTGTTTGCTAAAACGTAACATGGTAAAATGTGTCTGAAATAAAAATGGGAGGATCACTATGCAAAATATTAACTGGGTCGATTTAACTCTTGCATTTTTAGCAGGTTTTGGATTTTTTCTTTTTGGAATGGAGTATCTTGGTGAAGGCTTACAAAAAGCAGCTGGAACTAAAATGAAAAAGCTACTAGAGATTTTAACAAATAAGCGTTTCATGGGTGTTTTGATAGGAGCAGGTATTACTGCTATTATTCAAAGTTCGTCAGCGACAACGGTTATGGTAGTAGGATTTGTAAATGCAGGACTTATGTCACTTACTCAAGCAGTAGGCGTGATTATGGGTGCTAATGTAGGAACAACAATTACTTCTTGGATTATATCTTTAGGTGAATGGACAGCATATCTTAAGCCGTCAGTATTAGGCCCAGTATGTATTGTTATTGGTATTATACTTATTATGTTTATTAAGAAACCAAAACTCAATCAAATAGGACAAATCTTATTTGGTTTTGGAGCACTTTTTTTAGGACTTGAAATGATGAGTCAAGCAGTAGATCCAATTAGTAAGCTACAAGAAACTCAGGATATTATTCAAAAATTTGCTAAAAACCCCATTATATGTGTTGCGATAGGAGCTATTGTAACAGCTATTATTCAAAGTTCTTCTGCTTCAGTTGGAATTTTACAGGCGATGGCAGCAAAAGGCATGATTCCTTGGAATGTGGCTGTATATATTATATTAGGTCAAAATATAGGAACTTGTATCACAGCTATTTTATCAAGTATTGGAGCTAACAGAAATGCTAAGAGAGCAGCTACGATTCACCTATTATTTAACACTATTGGGACCATAATTTTTGGGACTATAGGTTATCTTATAATGACCTTTGTTATGCCACAAGAGTTTGGATTTGAGACGATTACTCTTGTACAAATTAGTATGGTACATACAGCATTTAATGTATGTAATACAGTAGTATTATTCCCATTTGCTAAAGGATTGGTATACTTAGCTGAACGTATTATTTCGGGAAAAGATGATATAAATGAGGAAGAACTTCAGCATTTAGATGAACGTATTTTAGAAACCCCTTCAATAGCAGTGAGTAATGCAATTAAAGAAGTTGTCCGTATGGGGAATATATCCATTCACAATACAAAGGCTGCTATAAAAGCTTTGAGGGATAAAGATATATCACAAATAGAAGAAGTATATGAAAGAGAGAAAATAATAAATAGGCTACAACATGGCATTAATCATTATTTAGTAAAGCTTTCAAACTTATCACTTTCTGAGCAAGAACATAGCACCATAACAGGGCTTTTCCATACTGTAAGTGATATAGAGCGCGTGGGAGATCATGCGGAAAATATTGCAGAGTTAGCACAACTTCTAGCAAAAGAAGATGAAGGATTTTCTGATGTTGCTTTAAATGAATTAGAGCAGATTACTAATGCAACAATACAATGTATTGAAATGGCTCTTCAAGCCTACGAATTTGATGATAAACTGCTTGCGAAGCAGGCACTGCCTATAGAACAGGCTGTAGACAAACTAGAAGAAACTTTTAGGTCAAGACATATTAAACGATTAGCTGAAAATAAATGTAGTTCAGTAGCTGGTGTGATTTTCTTAGATACAATTAGTAACTTAGAGCGTATATCAGATCATGCATCTAATATAGCAATGACTATATTAGATGAAAATAGATCACTGACTACAGAAGATATGGTGATGCCAGTTACACCGTAAGGTAAATAGGTAATAGAAAGAACTTATTTAAAGGAGAAAAAAAGGGAAAACACATAATAACAGGAGACAAAATGGATTTTTGTCTCCTGTTATTTATGCTGGACGTCTACCTTGTTCTAAGCTAAGGTCAGGCAGAGAAAGACAAAGGGCATTAATAAATGAATCATGTTCCTCTTGTCTAAATGTATCAACGCCACCTATTATATTATTATTACTATCAAAGAAGGAAGTCTCATACTTTTTGCTAAAACCAATCATATTGGAAGGAGCACTTGAAATATATGTTTTTGCCACTTTAATATCTTGAAGCTTTATGATTTGATAATTCCTCGTTGAAAGAGGGCCAAAAGCATATAATAAAAAGTGCTTGGTAAAAGTAACCTCTCCCATAGAAGCAGTAAATTTAAGGTTACAAAGAGGAGGAGCAAGCATCTCACTGTCAAATAGTGCAATCTCTTCTGGAGACGTGAGCAGGGAATAAAGATATTTTTTCAGTTTTCTATCACTACTTATATAGGTATATACTATACAAATAATAAGGATAATAGCTACTATTGCTATAGTAAATACAATAGGTATAAATGTTTGAGCACCATCAGTATTTGCTTGATTTATGAGAGCCATAAATACAAAAAATCCAATTGTAAAAGTAGTTATGCTTACCAAGAAGGGGATATTCTTTTTTTTCGGTTTTCTAATTGCATTAAGTTCTTTTTCTTTTTGTTTTAACCATTGTGACATTATGTATTCTCCTTTGTGTAAAATATGTTTGAGAAAGATTACTCTATTGTGCTATTAAGAATTTACATTTTAGACATTCAGTTATAGGTCGTAAATGCTCCTTAACAACACTATTAAGTAGTTTAGTAAGTTAAATAGTTGTATTATTTCTACAAATGATATTCACAAACTAAGTATTAGGCGTATAATATGTAAATTTATTTGAGAAAATAGAGATTGGTATATTAAGTGAGTAAGTTTTGATTTTTCTTATGTTAAAATTATACAACAATATAGCGGGAAAATAAATAGAATTTTGGCTAAAAATATAATATGTATTAAAAATGCTACACTAAAATATAGTCATTATTCATAGTGCTACAAAATTAATTGTTAAATTTATGATAAAATAATTGATTTATATGCAGAATTTGTATAAAATAAGATTGTGGGACAAAAAGAAAACACACGGGACGAAAATGTTCCCAAGGAGTAAGATATGCAAAATATAGTATCTTCATTTGAGAAACTTCTTCCTGAAGCAATTAAATTATTTAAAAACAGGTATCTTATTTTACAAACCATATTAGAAAATGGGCCTATTGGAAGAAGAGGGCTTGCTTCTATGTTGTGTATTTCTGAAAGGATTGTTCGAAAAGAAGTAGACATACTTATGGAGCAAGGACTTGTGACAATATCACATATCGGCATTTCAATAACAGAAGAGGGAGAAAAGCTATTAGATAGTCTTTATTTTCCACTTCAGGCACTAGAAGGCTTTTCATATCTTGAAAGTCAAGTCAGTCAAATTCTTGGTCTAAAACAAGCAATTGTCGTAAAAGGTGATACAGATAGCGATGAAGAAGTTAAGACTAAACTTGGAAGAGCCTGTGCAAGTGTGCTATGTTCTGTACTTAAAGATAACTACACAGTAGCCATAACAGGAGGTACGACTATTTCTAAAATGGTTGAGTCTATGCCGAGAAAGCATTATGATTATCATGACCTTACCATTATTCCGGCTAGAGGAAGTGTAGGGAATAGGGCTGAATTTCAAGCAAACACTGTAGCTGTAGAGTTAGCTAAGAGATTAAGTGCAAGTTATGAACTTTTAACTATTCCAGACAATTTAAGTAGTCAGTCAATCAATCTTATAAAAAATGAACCCCACATTCAAAAAATATTACAAATTATCGCTCAGACTGACATTATTATTTTTGGCATAGGAAATGCTATGAAGATGGCAAATCGAAGAAATGAGCCCAAAGAAGTTATCGATAGGCTGAAGCAGAAAGAAGCAGTTGCAGAAGCATTTAGACATTATTTTAACTCAAAGGGACAAGTCGTTTATGCTTCGCAATCTATTGGGGTTGAGCCTGATATTGCAGCGACCATTCCTATAAAAATTGCAGTAGCAGGAGGTAGCTTAAAGGCAAGTGCAATATTAGCAACAAAAGAACTATTAAAAAATAGCTATTTAGTGTTAGATGAAGGTGCAGCAAGAAACATCATTCAACAGACATAAATAATAATTGGTATCATATCGCTATACTCAGTACATACTAACTAATGGCGATTTGAATATAAATAAAAGAATTTTCAAGGAGGAACCAATAATGGCTGTAAAAGTAGCAATTAATGGATTTGGACGTATTGGACGTCTTGCATTTAGACAAATGTTCGGTGCAGAGGGATATGAAGTAGTAGCAATCAATGACTTAACAAATGCTAACACATTAGCACACTTATTAAAATATGACTCTGCTCAAGGCAGATATAGCAAGGATGTAAAATCAACAGATGATTCTATTATCGTAGATGGAAAAGAAATTAAGATTTATGCTGAAAGAGATCCTAAAAACTTACCATGGAAAGAACTTCAAGTAGATGTAGTTCTTGAGTGTACAGGTTTCTTTACAAGCAAAGAAAAAGCAGAATCTCATGTTGTAGCAGGTGCTAAGAAAGTTGTTATTTCAGCTCCAGCAACAGGCGATCTTAAAACTGTAGTATTTAATGTAAATCATGATATATTAGATGGATCAGAAACAGTTATATCTGCTGCTTCTTGTACTACAAACTGCTTAGCTCCAATGGCAAAAGCACTTAATGACTTAGCACCAGTTGAAAAAGGATTTATGACAACAATCCATGCTTATACAAATGATCAAAATACTTTAGACGCTCCACACGGAAAAGGTGATTTAAGACGTGCTAGAGCAGCTGCAGCAAACATTGTTCCAAATACAACAGGTGCTGCAAAAGCTATCGGTCTTGTTATTCCTGAACTTGCAGGTAAATTAGATGGTTCAGCACAACGTGTGCCAGTTATTACAGGTTCTATCACAGAGTTAGTAGTAGTTGTTAATAAAAAAGTAACTAAAGATGAAATTAATGCTGCTATGAAAGCTGCTTCAAATGAATCTTTTGGTTATACAGAAGAACCATTAGTATCTTCAGATATTATTGGTATTTCAAACGGGTCATTATTTGATGCAACACAAACTAAAGTAACAGAACTTGGAGACAAAACTTTAGTTAAAGTTGTTTCTTGGTATGATAATGAAAATTCTTACACAAGCCAAATGGTAAGAACAATTAAATACTTTGCAGAACTTAGCAAATAATTTAGTTTAACTGAGTATAACTTAAATTTAATACTCTGAGTTCTATAGATCCATAATGGGTCCGGTCTTATAGGTTAGGCTTATGGGATCGGACCTTTTTAATATAATCTAAGTGTATTCAAATATCTAAATTAAAATATTCTCATAAATAAGAAAGGGGAATTTTAACATGTTGAATAAGAAAACAGTAGAAGATTTAAAGGATATAAAAGGGAAAAAAGTTTTAGTGCGTTGTGATTTTAATGTACCACTTAAAGATGGTGTTATTCAAAATGAAAACCGTATAGTGGGGGCTCTTCCTACTATTAAAAAGCTTATGGAACAAGGTGCAAAAGTAATCCTTTGCTCACACCTTGGTAAACCAAAAGGAGAAGCAAAACCAGAATTATCTTTAGCTCCAGTTGCAGAAAGCCTTTCAAAACATTTAGGATTAGCTGTAAAATTCGCGAATGATGATGAAGTAGTTGGTGCAAATGCAAAAGCTATGGCAGCTGACCTTAAAGAGGGAGAAGTAATGCTTCTTCAAAATACACGTTATAGAGTTGAAGAAACAAAATACGGAAAAGATGAAGCATCAGAAGCTTATGCAAAAGAATTAGCTGCACTTTGCGACAATGAAGTATTTGTTAATGATGCATTTGGTACAGCTCACCGTGCTCACTGCTCAAATGTAGGGGTAACAAAATTTGCTAAAGAAAATGCAGTAGGGTACCTTATGGAAAAAGAAATCAAATTCCTTGGTGAAGCTGTTGAAAATCCAGTTCGTCCATTTGTTGCAATCCTTGGAGGAGCTAAAGTATCAGACAAAATTAATGTTATCAATAACCTTTTAGAAAAAGTAGATGTTCTTGTTATTGGTGGCGGTATGGCTTATACTTTCCTTAAAGCACAAGGACAAGAAATTGGTAACTCTCTTTTAGAAGAAGACAAAATGGACTATGCTTTAGAGATGATCAAAAAAGCAGAAGCAAAAGGTGTTAAATTATTACTTCCTGTTGACCATGTTATCGGAAAAGAATTCTCTAACGATACTGAGTTTAAAACAGTAGATACTATAGAAGCAGGATGGTCAGGGTTTGATATCGGACCAAAAACAATCGCTCTTTACATGGATGCATTAAAAGGTGCAAAAACAGTTGTATGGAATGGGCCAATGGGTGTATTCGAATTTGCTAACTTTGCTGAAGGTACTTTAAAAGTAGCTGAAGCACTTGCTGGCTTAGAAGGTGCTACAACAGTTATTGGTGGTGGAGATTCTGTAAATGCAGTAAAACGTTTAGGCTTTGCTGATAAGATGACTCATATTTCTACAGGTGGTGGAGCTAGTCTTGAATTCTTAGAAGGAAAAGAACTTCCAGGTGTAGCAGCAGCTGACAACAAATAATCTAACAAAAAACACATGGAATAAAAGGAGAAATAAAAATGCGTAAAAAAATAGTAGCAGGAAATTGGAAAATGAACAAGACGCCAGTTGAGGCTGTAGCTCTTATCAATAGTTTAAAAGATAAAATCAATACAACAGCTGTAGATGTTGTTGTATGCCCAACTTTTGTTTGTTTACCAGCTGTTTTAGAAGTAGTAAAAGGTACGAACATTGCAGTTGGTGCACAAAACATGCACTTTGAAGAAAACGGAGCTTATACAGGTGAGATAGCACCAAATATGTTAGTTGAGCTTGGTGTAAAATATGTTATTATCGGCCATTCAGAAAGAAGACAATACTTTGCTGAGACAAATGAAACAGTTAACAAGAAAACATTGAAAGCTTTTGAACATGGCTTAATTCCTATTGTATGTGTAGGTGAAAGTTTAGAAGAAAGAGAACAAGGTATTACGATAGATCTTGTTCGACTTCAAACAAAAATAGCTCTTAAAGACGTATCAGCAGAAGATGCTAAAAAAGTAGTTATTGCTTATGAGCCTATTTGGGCTATTGGAACGGGAAGAACAGCTACATCAGCTCAAGCAGAAGAAGTTTGTAAAGCAATCAGAGAAGTCATTGCAGAAATCTACAACCAAGAGGTTGCAGATCAAGCGAGAGTTCAATATGGCGGTTCTGTTAATGCAGGCAACGCAAATGAATTATTCAATATGGGTAATATTGATGGCGGCTTAGTAGGCGGAGCAAGCTTAAAAGACGAATTTGTAAGCATCGTAAATTATTAATAACAGATGAAAAGCAACTTGGGCAAATTTAATTTAGCCCTTGGTTGCTTTTTTTGTATGAATATGTGTATAATCTGAATGTATAGATTTTATGCCTTTAAATTTTATCATTTACAACGTTATAGGATGTGAAATGGGTTCTAGGTATAAATTAATGTATAATATACAGATAAATTGTAAAGGAGCATAACATGAGTAAACAAACAACTTTATTACTTATATTAGATGGTTATGGCATCAATGAAAACCAAGCATCCAATGCCATTGCATCAGCAAAAAAGCCTAATTTAAATAGAATCATGAAGCAGTATCCAACTGTTAAAGGCTATGCAAGTGGTATGGCAGTAGGTCTTCCAGATGGGCAAATGGGGAACTCAGAGGTAGGGCATCTTAATATGGGAGCAGGACGTACCGTATATCAAGAACTTACACGTATCACAAAAGCTATAGAGGACGGAGATTTCTTTACAAATGAAGTCTTAGTTAATGCTATGCAGACATGTAAAAAGAATGATTCAGCCCTTCATTTATTTGGGCTTTTATCAGATGGTGGGGTACATAGCCATATTACCCATATTTATGGACTTTTAGAAATGGCTAATAAACAAGGGTTAGAAAAGGTATATGTTCATGCATTCTTAGACGGAAGAGATACACCTCCTGCGTCAGGTAAAGATTTTATGGAGCAGCTTACAGCAAAAATGAAAGAAATTGGCGTAGGTAAAGTGGCTACTGTATCAGGGCGTTATTATGCTATGGATCGTGATAATAGATGGGATCGCGTAGAAAAAGCTTACAATGCCATTGTTTTTGGGAAAGGTGAAACAGCAGACTGCCCAGTTAAAGCAATAGAAAATTCATACGAAAATGAGGTTGTTGATGAATTTGTTCTTCCAACTGTCATCACTGAAGGTGGCGTTCCAGTAGCTTCTGTTAAAGAAAATGATTCTGTTATCTTCTTTAACTTTAGACCAGACAGAGCACGTGAACTTACAAGAGCATTTTGTGATCCAGAATTTAATGGCTTTAATAGAGAAAGACTAAATATTGCCTTTACTACTTTTACACAGTATGATATTACAATACCAAATAAGGAAGTTGCCTTTACGCCACAAACATTAACAAATACTTTTGGCGAATATCTAGCTGCAAATGGGAAAACACAGCTTCGTATTGCAGAAACAGAGAAATATGCACATGTTACCTTCTTCTTCAATGGTGGGGTTGAAGAACCAAATGAAGGTGAGGAAAGAATATTAATCCCTTCACCAAAGGTTGATACCTATGATCTTCAGCCAGAGATGAGTGTTTATACTGTAGCAGAAAAACTTGAAGAAGCTATCAGAAGCAGTAAATATGATGTCATTGTAGCGAACTTTGCAAATCCTGATATGGTAGGTCATACAGGTGATTTGGGTGCAGCTACTGCAGCTATTGAGGCAGTTGATAAGGCAGTAGGACAAGTAATTACGGCTATTGAAGAAACAAATGGGCAAGCCTTTATCTGTGCTGACCATGGCAATGCAGAGCAAATGATTGACTATACAAATAATGAGCCTTTTACAGCTCATACGACTAATCCAGTTCCATTTGTACTAGTAAACTATAAAAAAGATGTTACCTTAAAAGAAGGCGGGAAGTTGGCGGATATCGCACCAACCCTTCTTGAAATGATGGGTATGAAACAGCCAGCAGAAATGACTGGTACATCTTTACTTCAAGGGAATTAATAAATAATAATCACAAAAAGGTGCTGATATATACAGATATCAGTACCTTTTTGGGTATTGTGTAAAGGTATCAAGTTTTTATATAGAGATACGTAACTTGACAACAAATAAACATGTGTGTACTATTTAAATTAATTAAAATATATAGATTAGTAGAAATACATAGATTAATGATACGTAGAAAAGAGTGAACTAGATGAAAAAAGCTTCCATTATTTTAATTGGCTTAGCATTACTTTTTATACCAATTAGTATTGGTGTGATAATGCCTTCTATCAGAGATAGAACACAAGATATTAAAGCAGGTTATTGGGCTGGAAATATCTTTTATAATGATTATTTTGGTTTGCAATTTTCATTACCAAGTAACTGGGAACACGATGTCAAAAGTATTTATGGAAAGAATTCACGAGAGAAAAAAAGCATTATTTAGCAAATGTAGTTGGTGAAAATGAATCATTTGAGGTGATTGCTTATCGACTACGACCAATAGATGCAATGTTAATTAAAGAAGATGATACGCGATTACTTAAGAAAGCTTTAATTAGTGATCATTTGATAAGTCGTGTCCAAGAGGAAATGGTTTTTGAAGTAGAATCAGATGTGATGAATAAAAATGGGGTTGAGTTTGTATCTATAAAAGCTGAAATAGTTGATGGGGATGAGACTTTATTCGGGAAAATGTTGTTTGCTAAGAAAAAAGATTATATTGTGATGTTTTTATTCGTGGAAGTAGACAAATCCGGAAAAGTTATGGATCAGATTATGGATAGTATATCCTTTCAGTAATCTTATAATAAGGGGGCACTAAATGAAAAAAAACTTATTTGTTGCAATAGGCGTAACACTACTACTTATAGCGATCATGATTGGCATAACAAAGCCTTTAAGTGGAAATAAAGTGAAAGATGTTACAATGGGGTCATGGGATGAAAAGACCTATCATAATGATTATTTTGGCTTAGAATTTCGTTTACCAGGAAACTGGCACCATGATACTAAAGAACTAACTGCAATAGCTGACAGCATGGATTCAGAAGATGAAAAGATAAGTTATTTAACAGGGGCTGTAGGTAATAATAGGGTTTTTATGGTATTTGCCTATGAAATGTCACCACTTTCTACAATACTATATCGAGAAGGGGATACGAGAAGCCTTAGAAAAGCGTTAAATGATCCACGTATAGTAGGTCTTGTACAAGGGGAGATGGATTATGAAGTAGAGGCAGACTATGTTAACAAAAATGGCGTTAAATTTGTTCCTACAAAAATTACAATGAGTAATGGAAACCAACAAGCATCTGGGAAAATTTGGTTTGTTGAAAAAAAAGGGTATATAGTCATGTTTATTTTCATAGGAGTAAATAAATCTGAAGAACTTATGACTCCGATTGTTGATAGTATATCCTTTGAATAATACTTTTTAAAAGGAATTTTTTTATAGATTTAGGTAAAAATAAATAGAGCTAAAGACAAAAAATATTGAAGTATTAAGAGGAGGCTATTGATTATGAAGGGTTATATTGAAATATTAGATGTTTTTGCAAGAGAAGTAATAGATTCTAGAGCAAACCCTACTATTGAGGTTGAAGTCATTGTTGAAGGGGATTATATAGGACGTGCGATCGTTCCTTCTGGAGCATCAACTGGAGAACTTGAAGCGATAGAGCTTAGGGATGAGGATCCATCAAGATACATGGGCAAAGGTGTACAAACAGCAGTTGATAATGTTAATCAGATTATTGCTGAGCAAATAATAGGGATGAATGCATTAGACCAAACAGCTATTGATCAGGCACTTATTAAATTAGATGGAACTACAAACAAATCAAAACTAGGGGCGAATGCAACACTTGGTGTATCTATGGCAGTGGCTAAAGCAGCAGCAGCAGCTCTTAGGCTTCCGTTATATCAATATCTTGGTGGAATAAATGCGAAGGTGCTTCCTGTGCCTATGATGAATATATTAAATGGTGGAAAACATGCAGATAACACAGTAGATCTCCAAGAATTTATGATTATGCCTGTTGGTGCTTCATCTTTTAAAGATGCACTAAGGATGTGCGTTGAAGTTTATCACACACTTAAAAAGGTATTAAATGAAAAGGGGCTTTCCACTGGTGTTGGTGATGAAGGAGGGTTTGCACCAGATTTAGCTACATCAGAAGAAGTGCTCACACTTATTGTAGAAGCAATACAAAAAGCTGGATACAAGCCAGGAGAAGATATGCGTATAGCTCTAGATGCCGCCGCTTCTGAATTATACAATGACATAGACGGCAAGTACTATTTTGAAGGTGAAAGTAAAATGAAGGGTGAAAAGGTAGTCCGTACGTCACAGGAGATGGTAGACTACTATGAATCCTTAGTAAACAAGTTTCCTATTATTTCTATAGAAGATGGTGTAGGAGAAAAAGACTGGCATGGTTGGAAGCTTCTTACAGAAAGATTGGGAAGCAGGGTTCAGCTTGTTGGAGATGACCTCTTTGTTACAAATACAGAAATATTACAAAAAGGTATTGAGCAGCAGGTTGCCAATGCTATATTAATTAAAGTGAATCAAATTGGTACTCTTACAGAGACCTTTGACGCTATTGAGATGGCAAATAGAGCAGGATATACGGCTATAGTGTCTCACAGATCAGGAGAATCAGAGGATGCAACAATAGCTGACATTGTCGTAGCAGTAAATGCGGCACAAATCAAAACAGGTGCACCAGCACGAAGTGATAGGACTGCTAAGTACAATCAGCTTCTACGTATAGAAGAAGAATTAGGTGATATTGCACAGTATAGAGGCATAAGATCATTTTTTAATATTATGTAAGTAGGAAAAAAATAGCTATCTTCAAAAATGAGGTAGGTGAGAAAATATCACTTGCCTCTTATTTTATCAAATAATATTTAGAGCATAGTAAGGATCAATTATTTTTATTTATTCATAGAATATTTATATTATTTTGTTAATATATGTGTACTTCAGTTTTGACATATCGCATAAGATTAGATATAATAACTGTGAATTTACCTAATGTATACTAAAATTATTAAGGGGGAAAGTAGAATGGAAAATCAAGAAAACACTCAGCCTAGTACAAATCAAGAAAGAGATATTATGGACGGGGGCTTTGCTGTAGTTGATAGAGAAAAACTTATTGAAGAAGAAACAAGGTACATAACACCATGGTACAAGAATTTTATAAATGTTTTTTTTGCACCGAGAAAAATGATGGAAGATTGCTTTTATGAAGAGCCACCTAAAGGCATGGGGATCGCGATAGCAGGTTCTGTTTTATTTATGTTGTTATACTTAATATTGTCTATGTTAAATCCAGCAACAAAAGAAATGTTGTATAATACGCTTAGGATGCAAGGTATAGCTGAAGATATGATTTCTCAAACTTATATTGTCTCACAAATAGGAGGAATTGTTGCAGGGGTAATAGGCGTATTTATTAGTGGGCTAATAACAGCAGTACTATTAAAACTACTAACTTTAATTACAAAGGATAAAGCTAAATTTTCAGTATTGTATACAGTTTCTTTATTAAGTATAATGGTCTCATCTGCTTTATTATTTATAGATCGTATTATAGGAAATCTTATTCCTACACAAAATATTGTAATGGGAGCTACAGTATTTTTAGCTGCAGATGCTTTGACGACTAATCCAGTCCTTTATACGATAGCATCTGTGTTCACTATACCTAGTTTATATGCTATTGTTATTTTGATAATCGGTTACGCTGTAGCAGCTGGTGCAAGTATAAAGAAAAGTGCAATAGCAATAATAATCATGCAAGTCATTACAACAGCTGCTTCAGTTGCTCTTATTTCAGCTGCTATGTCTTTACAATCAGGTATGATGAATGCAGCAATGTAATTCTTAGGAACAGATAAAAGAGGTTGCTTGTACAAAAAGTATATGATATACTAAAAAAAGTATGTAGAGGTTGGATAAACAAGTTTTAGGAGGCAAAATTGTGCAGATATTAAAAATTATTCTTACAGTGATATTTGTTTTAGCAGCATTTGCTATTATAACTATTGTATTACTTCAAGAAGGTAAATCAGCTGGACTTGGTTCAATTGGCGGTGCAGCAACTTCTGGTAATAGTACATTTTGGGATAAAAATAGAAAACATACCTTAGAAGGTAAGTTTGAAACATGGACAAAGATCACAGCAGCCATTTTTCTTTTGGTAGCATTAGTACTCATGTTTATTTAGCTATAAAGATGCACTTAGATATAGATTTATCTAGGTGCTTTTTTTGTTCAGAGAAAGTATTTTAACTATAGGATTGTAACATAATAAAGAGTATAATAAAAATATAAATACTGCTATTATAGAGAAAAGAGATGATATGATGAGCTATGATACAGATCAAATTAAAGATAACAAATCAAGAAAAGAAATGATCCTGGATATGATGAAACATCCAAGCTATACGCCGCTTAAAGTTAAAGAAATTATAACCATACTTCAAGTTCCTGCTTCAGACAGAACGGAGTTAGAAAATATACTTGGTGAACTCATTAGTGAAGGTAAAGTGGTACGTAGTAAAAGGGGAAAGTTTGCACTTCCGCAGACCTATAACTTAGTATCAGGAACATTTCAGGGGCATCCAAAAGGATTTGGTTTTTTAGTCCTTGATGAAGATGAAAAAGATATCTTTATACCAGCATCAGCATGTAATGGAGCTATGCATAGAGATAGGGTTTTATGTAGGATTACAAAGGCTGCGACTGCTGAGAAAAGAGCAGAAGCAGAAGTCATAGAAATTCTTCAAAGAGGACCTGAAAGCTTGGTAGGAACTTATCAAGAAAGTGATAACTTTGGCTTTGTCGTACCTGATGATCAAAAGTATTCAAGGGATATTTTTATTCCTAAGAAAGCATCTAAAGGTGCCGTAACAGGTCATAAAGTACTGGTTCGAATTACGAACTGGGCTGAAGAAAGAAGAAACCCTGATGGAGAAGTTCTTTCAATATTAGGACATATTAATGACCCAGGTGTTGATATTCTATCTATTATTTACCAGTATGATTTGCCAAGAGAATTTCCTAAAGAGGTTATGGATCAGACTGAAAAAATCGATCTAGAAGTGTCAGAAAAGGATAAAGAGGGAAGAAGAGACCTACGTAGTATCCCTATGGTAACGATTGATGGAGAAGATGCAAAAGATTTAGATGATGCTATTTCAATTGAGAAGCTTTCAAATGATAACATCCTTTTAGGGGTGCATATAGCTGATGTTACCCATTATGTTACAGAAAACTCCCCACTTGATAAAGAAGCACTAGAAAGAGGTACAAGCATATATCTTGTAGATAGGGTTATTCCTATGCTTCCTCATAAGCTGAGTAATGGTATTTGTTCATTAAATGCTGGGGTCGATAGGCTAGCACTTAGCTGTATGATGGAGATTGATAAAAATGGTAATGTGCAAAGTCATGAAATAGTAGAAACACTCATTAAGATTGATGAAAGAATGACCTATACAGCAGTTAAGCAAATATTAAATGATGAAGATGAACAGGTCAAAGAACGCTATAAAGCTTTTGTACCTATGTTTGAATTGATGCGAGATCTAGCTGATATTTTACGTAAAAAGCGTATGAAACGCGGGTCTATTGACTTTGATTTTCCAGAAACTAAAGTAATCCTCGATAAAGAAGGCACGCCAATAGATATTAAACCTTATGATAGAAATGTTGCTACACGTATAATAGAAGAATTTATGCTTGTATGTAACGAAACCATAGCAGAAGACTACTTCTGGCAAGATAAACCTTTTGTGTATAGAAGCCATGAAGAGCCAGACCCTGTTAAGATTATGGCATTAACTGAGTTTATTAGAAACTTTGGTTATAATATTAAAGGGATGAATCAAAAGATACATCCAAAAGACCTACAGAAGATACTTGATGATATAGAAGGTAAAGCAGAAGAAAGTATTATTAGCCATCTTGTTCTTAGATCTATGAAACAAGCAAGATATACGGATGAATGTAACGGCCACTTTGGGCTAGCAGCAAAATATTATTGCCACTTTACTTCGCCAATTAGAAGATATCCAGACCTTCAAATCCACAGAATTATTAAGTACAACTTACATCAAAAACTAACTGGTAAAAAGGAAAAAGAACTTTTTGCTCATGTACCTGAGGTAGCAAAACTATCTTCACTTAGAGAAAGACGAGCAGAAGAAGCAGAAAGAGAAACTGTTAAGCTTAAAAAGGTTGAATATATGGAACAATTTGTTGGAAAAATGTTTGAAGGTGTTATTACAAGTACAACATCTTGGGGTGTTTATGTAGAATTACCAAATACGGTAGAAGGCCTAGTGCACGTAAATGATATGTCTGATGATTATTATATCTATGATGAAATGGGACATAAGTGGATAGGAGAACATTCAAAGCATATTTATAGACTCGGTGACAAAGTAAAAGTACAGCTTATTAAGACAAACACATTAACACGTAGTATTGACTTTAGATTTGTAACAGATGAAGAGTTTGATAAAGACCACGAAGAAGAGGATAGTATCTAAGATTTTTTTCAAATTTACAAAATAAATGAGTAAAGAGCGGCTTGTTTAAGTCGCTCTTTTGAATCTTATAATGATATTAACACTTATGCTAAGACCATTTATTTGTAATAGACCTACATGCAAGCAAATAAGTGTATAATTTTTCAAAACTTTACATGATTTAGCACTTGAAAATTAATTTGATTATGATATAATGGTTTATGCACCATAAAAAAGGAAGGAAGAGTCGTGTATGCCAAAAGATAAAAATGCATACAAACTAATAGCACAAAACAAAAAAGCTTACCATGATTATTTTATTGAAGAGACTTATGAAGCAGGTATTGTACTTGCTGGCACAGAGGTTAAGTCAATTCGCCAGGGAAGCTGCTCTGTCAAAGAGAGTTTTATTAAGTTTAAAGATGGAGAAGCATTAGTTTGGAATATGCACATCAACCCATATGAGCATGGTAATATCCAAAACAAAGATCCACTGCGCACACGCAAGCTCTTACTTCATAAAAGAGAGATCACAAAACTCATGGGTGCTATTTCAACTAAAGGCATGACAGTGGTACCACTTAAAGTCTATATTAAAGGAAGTTTAGTCAAGATGGAAATAGGACTTGCACGTGGTAAAAAACTTCATGACAAACGTGATGATATCGCTAAAAAAGATGTGCGACGTCAAAACGAAAGAGAGTTTAAGATTAAAAACCTCTAAGTATTTATATGAGGGGGTGCAATGGTTTCGACGGGGGTCACGTCTATCGGGGCAGCCATCCGTAGGACGCCGGAGTCTACGTAAAAAGCCGGTATTTTAAATTAAACGCTGAAGATAATAATTTAGCATTAGCTGCCTAAGTTGCAGCAGTCTCCCTAAGTTTCCCGCAGCTTAGATCGAGGCTTCGACTCGCGGGCCACTCTTTTGCCTAAGCTTTGCAGCAATAAGAGAACCTATGAAGCTACTAAAACTAAGAACCTGCCTTTAGGTGCTTAGCAGAGGGAATGTCAAAATAAAGGATATGATGGTAGAGACCACAATTTTCGGGCTTTCGGACAGGGGTTCGATTCCCCTCACCTCCATAGTTATAACCCACGAATTTCTGATATATTTCAGAGTTCGTGGGTTATTTAAGTTTCTATAAGTTAATTATAGGAAAAGAAATTTTTATTCATTATGAAACTCACAGAAAGATAATAAAGATTATACCTTTCTTTCCATCTTAATTATATCATATGGAATAAGTAACAACCAGACTGTTTTTTCCATTTATATAGTGATAGACTTATTGAATAACAGTTTGAGATGAATATCTCACTAACTCTAAATAAGAGGTGGTTAGCATAATGGACTATAATCAGAGTGAAATAGAATTTGAAAATAAAAGATTAAGACAAACAATATCTTTAGCCAATAAACAGCTAGATGATGCAAGAAAGTGCAATGAAGAGAATAAGTCAGCCATTATTTCTGCCAAAAAGGAAATGCGTGAAAACACGTCACACTCCATATCAGGACTTTGGGGGAGTGAAGGCTTCGAAGCCCTTGCTGCATTAAGCCAATATGTGAATCCAGTTATAAGTAAAATTTCTGATTATGAAGTTACAGAAAATAGAATATTACAGCTTGGACAACTTATTAAATCCCCTTATTTTGCCCGCATTGATTTTAAATTTGATGATGAAGATGTATTTGAGAAAATATATATCGGAAGGTGTTCCTTGATGAAAGAAGATTCATGTGAAATGTATGTTTATGACTGGCGATCGCCAATAGCAAGTATCTTTTATCGTTTTGGAATAGGGGCAGCATTTTATGAAGCCCCTGTTGGTAAGATAACAGGAGAGGTTAATCTAAAGCGTCAATATGAAATTAATGAAGGCGTACTGGAGTATTTTTTTGATACAGATATACAAATTGTAGATGATTTTTTGAGAAAATTACTGTCACAGAATACTTCTCCAAAAATGAAAACGATTGTGGAAACGATACAGAAAGAACAAGATATTGTGATAAGAGATGTGGAAAATGAATTAATGATGGTTCAGGGAGTAGCTGGAAGCGGGAAAACCTCCATAGCCCTTCATAGAGCGGCATATCTTATGTATCAAGGTTTGTCGTCAAAGATTTCAGCTAATAATATAGTTATCATTTCTCCAAACACTTTATTTGAGCAGTATATCTCTAATGTGCTCCCGGAACTTGGAGAAGATCATGTTGTATCTATGGTATTTGAAGAAATACTTGTTAAAATATTAAAAAATGAACACATTCAAACTAGAAATCAATTTTTAGAACACATAATTACAAGTCCCCAAGATAGAGATATTATTAATAACAACATAAGGTTCAAAACCTCTCACCAGTTCTTAGAAATAATGGATCGATTTATTGATGATTTGCCATACAAATGTATAGATTTTGATGATATCTATTATCAAGGAGTGTGTATTGTAAGAAAAGAAATATTAAAACAAAAAATACTATCTGGAAGGGCAAAAACTCCTTTAGGGGTGAAATTAGAGCAGTTAGAGACTTTAATTTTAGAGTTAATACGTGAATCAAACAATAATCACATAAATAGAGCAGAAGAAGCTACAGTGATAACAGAAATAAAGAAATTTACAGAGCTTAATGTTCAAAATCTTTATAAAAGCTTATTAAGAGATAAAGAGTATTTTTATAGCTTAGCTAAAGGGTTAGAGCTTCCTGATTGCATGGATGATATCTTAATCTATACACAAGAAAATTTATATAGGAATTTGTTATATTATGACGATGCTACTGCTATTGCTTATTTAACCTTAAAATTAAATGGAATAAATGAATTCAAAAATATAAAGCAAGTTGTTATTGATGAAGCACAGGATTACTATCCTCTTCATTATGAAATATTCCATTTACTGTTTCCAAATGCTAAATATACTATTTTAGGAGATGTCAATCAAACCCTTGAAAAACAAGAAGATTTAACTTTATATGAGCAAATAAGAAACATTTTAAATAAGAAAAAATCCTCACTTATTACAATGAATAAAAGTTTTCGATGCACCAATGAAATCCTGAACTATGGATTGAAATTTATTGAACAAAGTATGGAGATAAAAAGTTTTAATAGAAAGGGAGAAGCACCGAAAATATGCACAGCAACAAACACAGAAGCCTTTGATAATGAGATTATTTCAGAAATTAATGCATGTTTAGAAAAGGGATATCATTCCATTGGGCTAATCTGCAAATCTGAAAAAAATGCACATTCTCTGTATAAACGTTTAATAGATAAAATAGATATAAAGTTAATAACAGATGAGAAAACAGCTGCTTTACAAGGTATATTGATGATGCCTGTATATATGTCAAAAGGGCTTGAATTTGATGTTGTCTTAATATGTGATGCAGATGCTGAGAATTATAGCAGTAATGAGGATAAAAAGATTTTATATATTGCGTGCACAAGGGCACTTCATAGGCTAAGCTTGTTCTGTGAGGGAGAGGAGAGTCCCTTGTTATCTGGAGAATAAGGTTCTTTTATGGAATTACATGATACAACAGAATAATATTTAGCCAAAAGCAAGTGTCCTTAGAAAGGGGCACTTGCTTTTTTGTTGAACAAAATATATATAAATGATTAAAAGGATTGACAGTTTATTTTAAAAGACTTAATATATGAATATAATAAATTACTAAATTCGTAATAATTAAAGGAGACAATCATATGAATACTATAGAAGCTATAGAAAGAAGAAAATCTGTCAGAAAATACAAACAAGAAAAGCTTACAGAGAATGTGCATAGCTAGCTAACAGAAACTATTCAAGATGTTAATGTTAAATATCAAGTACGATTTCGCATGATACTCATTGAAGAAGAAGCAGTTAAGCAAACTAAAATAGGATTTTTAATGGGGGCTGTAAAAATCAATGCACCTTATGAGATTGTTTTAGTAGGCAAAATAGAAGAAAGGCTAATGGCAGGATATGAGGGAGAACATATCGTATTAGAATTGACCAAAAGACAAATAGGAACGTGTTGGTTAGGGACCTATTCTAAAGATACGCTTCAGTCTTTGTGCAAAATAAATTCAGAAGAAGAAATCTTTTGTGTTATTGCACTTGGTATACCCTATGATGGTGCCTTTTTGAACACTACTTTTAGGCAAATGATTGGTTGCCAAAAGAGAAAAACACTAGAAGAAATAATGATGGACAAAGAAGTGGTAGTTTTGAATAACTTAAGGCATGGAAAAGGTATTCAAGAAGCCATAAAGTCAGCCATTAAGGCACCTTCTGCTAACAATGTTCAGCCTTGGAAAGTAAAGGTGAAAGAAAATGGTTTAGAAATATATTTTAAAGTATCTTTTGAATTAGATGGAGGGATATTTCTTACTCACCTTTTAGAGGTTTTAAAAGAAAATAGAATCTTATACAGCTGGGAAAAAATTGAACAATCAAGTCAAAAGGAATGGGTACATTGTGTCAATATACACTTTAATCATCAAGAAAAATAGAGTAAAATAAAACCATAAAACTCATTTATAATACTACGAAGAAAGAGTAGGAGGACTATGGATAATAGTGAAAGGTTTGCAAGACTATGGACTCAGCTTATTGTAAGAAATGAACTCAATGTATGTGAGGGCCTATTGGCTGGAACTAATTTATTAGATGTTAATGTACTAAGACTTGTAAAAGGTCATGCGGGTATTCGCGTAAAAGAAATCATACAAAAACTTAAAGCCAGTAATAGTACCATCAGTAGTGCGATTAAGCGACTAGAATTAAGAGGACTAATAGAAAGAAAAATTAGTCAAGAAGATTTACGTTCTTTTTGTATTGTTCTTACCGAGGAAGGGAGACGTGCTATCGAAGAACACTTTGAAAAAGAAAAAGAAGTAACAAGCTACTTATTGAGAGGATTAAAAACAAAAGAAGATCAAGAAACATTTTTAAACCTTCTTGATCAAATCGTGAGTCACATCAGTAAAACACCATAAAGATATTAACAAATAACAATAAACAAAGCCTCGCAGTATAAATATTTTTATACTGCGAGGTTATTACATTTAATATTTGTGTATTCTGACAAGACCATACTTATTGTGGTACATATAAAATTCTTCCGTTTGAGCCAGTAATTGGAGCAACTAAATTAGTGGTGTTTTCAAATGAGAAAGAAGTATCTGTATTAGCTGCCATAGTACCAGCACTAGTTACAGGGAGTGTAAAAGTAACATTTTGAGTAAGAGCATTATCATCAGTAAGTTCTGCATAAAAATAAACGTTAGAGTTTGCAGCATAATCAAATGCATTAGTATTAGTGAAAGTGATATCCAAGAAGGCATCTGGAGTTAGTTCATCTAATTGTTCGGCGGTAGTAACGGTTACTTCAATTGCCATAATAACCCTCCTTTCTAATCATTAACTTAAGAAAGTGTACTTTCTAATATAGTATATTCAGAAGATGACAAGATGTTCTGAATATCGACACCACATTGGTCAAGATTTTAAAGAAAATGTATATAATATAAGGAAGGGGGGTGATAATATGAGTTTAATGGATGTAGAGTGTCAAGAGTCAATTTATATAACAGAGAGTGGATATTACAATGATAAGGATAAAAAGAGATTATTGCTTGGTGAAGATTGTGATGATGCCTATTTAGTCTATTTGTTTTTTTCATTACCATCTTATTCATATATTAATAATCTCCAAGAAGCTAGGCTTATTCTTTTTAAGTTACCCAATGAGGAAGAAAATGATCTTCATTTAAATCAGAAATATGGAAGTTATAGTGTAGCCCCTTTGCTAAATTTCTTTAGTATCTATGCTTGTATGTATTCTCCAACGTTTATAGATTGCAGTCAAAGAACAATTTTTAGAAATGACTGTCGTTGCAGCTATGCGGAAGTGGACATTACCCATATTGTTAAGGCATGGACTCAGGAAGAAATAGAGAACAAAGGATTACTCTTGTATAGAAATAAGGAAACTTCACTTGTTGTTTATGCATCAAATCAGTACAAGATAGAAGGTATGAGACCAAGACTTAGATTAGTTTATGAAGACGATTGTGTTTGCAAAACATTAGTTTCAGTTCCTTGCACTGTTACTGTGTCATAGTTAGAATATAAGAAATAGATAAGTAAATGGTATAGAGTTTACAAGGATTAAGTACTTACTAATTAGGCTTAATCCTTTAGGACTTACTATTAACATTAATAGGAGAATTATAGTATGGGCGTTACAAAAAATATGTGGTTTTGGCCAATAAAAGAAAATATTGATGGTAAACTTCATGTTGTATTACAAGGTGATGAGGTAGGGGTTTCAAAAGAATCTCAAAAGAGACTCAGTATATTCACGAGTCAGTTTGATATATATAAGGCATGTGATGTATCTCATGATACACCAGTTTTGATGGAAGCTGTGCAAGAAGATGGAGAAATATTTATTAAACACAGCTACAAATGCAGAAAAGTTTTTTGAAGTGTTATTAGGCGATCATACCAGAACAATATGTGATATTATTGAAGTTGCAGCTTGTGAATTTGCAGATGCTTGTTTGGAAATTTAAAGGGGTCTATGTATTGAGTATTCTATTTCAAGTAATGATGATTTTCAAGTAGCATATACAGACTACCAGCTTAGGGTATTAGATAATGGCAAGATCGATGGGGGAGAGATTCACATAAGATAGATTGGAATTTGAAATTTTAATTCTACAAATGGTAAAATAAAATGAATATAAGTTAAATAAAGAGAATAGTACATATATAGGCAAGTACATAAATGAGTAAAAGATCACCACTAACTGATAAATGGTTAGTGGAATTTTTATGTTATTTATGATCTTTGGGGATTTATGGATGAATCCAAGTAGGGTTACCAAAGCAACAATACATTTTTTATAGGCATATAAAAATATATATGGTATACTAAAATTATGAACAAAATTATTTACATAAATACTATAAATATATACAAGTGTCATAAAATTCAAGGAGTGTACAGCAAGTGAGAAAGAGACATTTAATGAAAAAAAATAAGGATAATAAAAGCAAAGGGAATCTAAGTTTTATCATATATTTTATTATAGTTTTTATTCTTTACTTAACTACTTTTAGTATCTTTTACTTTAAAGAAAAAATATTGTCTATTGGAAATTTAAATGCATCTGATTATGAGAAGTATGAAAAGCACTATGTTTTGATTACAAGTAATGGGGACACCCCTTTTTGGGAAGTAGTCTATGAAAGTGCAAAAGAAGAAGCGAAAAAGGATGCTGCTTATATAGAATATATGGGTAAGGAGTTATCTGTTAACTATGATATTAAAGAGTATTTAAGGATTGCTATTGACTGTGATGTAGATGGCATTATTATAGAAGCTGATGAAAGTGAAGAAATTGCACAGTTGATTGATGAAGCTGAAGAAAAAGGAATTAAAGTTGTGACTGTTTTAAAAGACAGTCTTAAGAGTAATAGGCAGTCTTTTATAGGAATTAATAATTATACTTTAGGACAAATCTATGGACAACAAGTCTTAGAGATACAAAATGAAAATACAAAAAGAATTTTAGTGCTAATGAATTCTGATAACTCAGTTACCAATCAAAATATTATTTATTCAAGCATAAAAGAAACACTCAAAAGTGCACCACAAAAAAGTACGTCTTTGCAGTTAGACAGTGTAATGGTTAATAATGAAAATGTTTTTAGTTCGGAAGAAGCCATAAGGGACATCATTATGGATGCACAAGTATCACCTGATATCATGATTTGTCTTAGTGGTGTTGATACACAATGTGCTTATCAAGCTGTAGTTGATCATAATAAAGTAGGAGCTATTAATATCTTGGGATATTATAGTACGCCAGATATTTTAACAGCAGTGCAAAAGAAGATTATTTATTCTACGATTTCAATTGATGCTAGTCAGATGGGTATTTTAGCAGTGCAAGCATTAAATGATTCTATAAAAGGTGAACGCGTAAGCGAATATCTGCCAGTTGATACAGAATTAATAACATCAGCAAATGTAGTCAATTATATGGAATAGATCAATGAGGGGAAGCAAATTATGAATCATGTGTTGCGTTATATAAAAAATAAGTGGTATGCATCAACTATACGTATCAAACTCGTATGCATTTTTATGTTTGCATGCTCTATTATTTTTGTCATCAATATATTTATGTATCTGAATATCAATGCATCTATTGACAAAATTAACCAGGTATATATCAGTAATGTTAAACTTAATGAATTGTCAAGTGCATTAGCAAATGTACAAAACAATATGACAGAATATCTCACAACAAAAAACTCAAGATCACTTCAAGCTTATTATTCTTCAGAGCAAGCCTATAATGAGATTTTAAGCAGCTTGAATACAACAATCACAGATAGACATATATTATTAATGGAGAAAAACATTAAGAATATGTCTAAAGCTTATTTAGAAGTAGCCAAAGAAACTATGCAGGCAAAGCGTGGACGAAATGTAGAAAAATATAAAAATGGCTATGATAAAGCTTCAGATTTGTTCTCATATATCAATACCTATATTAATAGTTTAAATAATGAGCAGTTCAAGCACAATTCATATAATTATAAAAGCCTCTTAGTTTCTTTAGGATATCTAGAAACAGCTGCAACCATTGTATTAGGAGCTGTAATTATTGTCAGTGTTTGTATGGTTTATATGCTTACTTATACCGTTACTAATCCCCTTATTGATTTAGCAAAATCTGCAAATGAAATTGCAAAGGGAAATCTTGAAGTAGATTTGATTGAAGTAAAAACCTCAGATGAGGTTGGTATTGTATCTAAAGCATTTAATCACATGATCTTAAGTATTAGAGAGTATATTGATAAAATTAGGCTCACCTTAGAAGCACAAAACAAAATGAAAGAAAAAGAGCTTATTATGGAAGCTCATCTAAAAGATGCTCAGCTAAAGTATTTACAGGCACAAATTAACCCACATTTTTTGTTTAATACATTAAATGCAGGGGCTCAGTTAGCTATGCTAGAAGATGCAGAAAAAACTTGTTTGTTTATTGAGAATATGGCTGACTTTTTTAGATATAATATTAAGAAAATCAATGAAGATGCAACTTTAGAAGAAGAAATACGTCTTGTAGATAATTATATTTATATTTTAAATGTACGATTTTCAGGAGAAATCTGTTTTGAAAAAATGATTGATGAAAGCTTGTTGATGGTCCATGTACCGAGCATGATTTTACAGCCTATTGTAGAAAATGCAGTAAATTATGGCATTAGAGATGTGGAATGGGAAGGTAAAATAAGGTTAAAAATATATAATGAAGAAAATCAAATTTATATCATTGTTGAAGATAATGGTATAGGTATAGAAGAAAGTAAAATCAATGCTATTATGAAAGGTGAAATAGCAGAATCCGATTCAATAAAAAACTCAAATGGAATTGGTCTTGGAAATGTTATAAAAAGACTAAGACTGTACTATAACTGTGAAGATGTACTAGAAATCAGAAGTAATGGTAAAAATCAAGGAACAGAAGTAATCATTCATATTCCTTATACAAAAGACATATAAGAAGCTGAAGAAAGGGGGATACGAATATGTATAAAATAATGTTAGCTGATGATGAAGGAATTGTCATTGATTCAATAAAGTATATTATTGAAAAAAACTTTAAAGATCAGTGTAGTGTGGATTTTGCCAAAACAGGAAGAAGTGTTATTGAACTTGCAGAAAAAATGAGGCCAGACATTGCCTTTATGGATATACAGATGCCAGGGATTAATGGCATTGAGGCCATGAAAGAAATAAAAAAGGTAAGTCCATCGACGATTTTTATTGTACTTACAGCCTATGATAAATTTGATTATGCAAAAGAGTCAATCAATTTAGGTGTATTAGAATATTTAAACAAACCAGTTAATAAAAATGTGATTATAGATGTTATTAAAAAGGCGATGAATATTGTTGATACGCAAAAAGAAAAACGGAGCTATGATCTTCGTGTTAAAGAAAAGTTAGAGATTGTAGTGCCAAGTATTGAAGCAGGCTTAATTTATGCGATTCTTTTTCAAGAAGAGTGTCCAGAAGATATGTCGAAATATACTCAGCTCCTTGAAATATCAGATGAATATGGTTATATTATGGTACTTGAGTATGGAGATACTTTAGAAGGAGCTGATCTAAGTAACACTGTTGGGGTAAGTATCAGAGCACAGTCTTTTTTTCATCAATTACGTGAGATCGTGAAAGAATATACAAGTGGCATTGTAGGTGCCAATATGACCAATAAAACCATTATTTTTATTCCTTATCATAAGTTTGAAATGGACTATAATGAACGTATTATGGTTATAGAAAATGCAAGGCAGATGATAAAAAAACTTACAGAGAAGATTGATGCAGAATTTCGCATGGGTATTGGAAGTATAAAAGGAATCAATCGATTAGTAGAGTCTTATAAAGAAGCAGTCAATGCTATGAGAAATGCAAAAGATAAAGTCGTACACTACAAAGACTTACCTTTAAGCTGCATTTACGAAAAGGACTATCCTATAGAAATAGAAGAAGCACTCTTTAGTAACATAGAACAAGGTAAGTCTTTAGAGGCACAAAGAGAAGCCGATAAATATTTTACATGGATGATAGAAAACTATGCTGATTTAGAAAAGGACATTAAATTAAAAGTGTTAGAATTTGTTTTGTATGCTGAGAGAAAAGCCTATCTCAGCGGAGGCATGACCTATCGCTTTGAAAATAGACAAGGATATTTAGATACAATTAATGAAATAAGCTCTTATGACACATTAAGAAAATGGTTTATGGAAAAAATATTAGAAGCGTGTACAAATATCATAACGAAAAAAAATGAGCATTCAAATAACTGTATAGAAAAGGCGAAAGACTATATTAAGCAAAATTATAATAGAGATATTTCACTAGAAGAAGTGTCAAGGCACGTAGACATTAGTTTGTATTATTTTAGCAAACTCTTTAAAGATGTAGTAGGCGAGAATTTTATAGACTATTTGACGAATATTCGCATAGAAAAAGCGAAGCAGCTTCTTATTACAGGGATGAATATTAAGCAAATTTCTTTGGAAGTTGGTTATAAGGATTCGAATTATTTTAGTCGCATCTTTAAAAAATGTGTAGGCGTAACACCAACTGAATTTAGAGAGGGGTAGTTATGAGAAAGGGAATCAGTTTAGTCACTATGGTTTGTATATGTTTGTTAGTGGGTGTTAGCTGTTCTTCTGGTGAACCAAAGGAGACTGATACTAATATAGCAGAAGAAAAGAAAATAAAAATTGGCTTATCGGTTGATTCATTTGTCATTGAAAGATGGCAAAGAGAAAAAGATCTTTTTGTTTCATGTGCAAAAGAGCTAGGGGCAGAAGTTAATGTTCAAGATGCAAATGGAAATGTTGACGAACAAATTGAGCAAATAGAATACCTCATTAAAGAAAAAGTAGATGTCATAACGATTATTCCTATTGATGCAAATAAATTAAGTCGCGTTATTAAAAAAGCAAAAAAGTCAGGCATAAGAGTTATTGCGTACGACCGTATTGTATCTAATGCAAATGTAGATCTTTATATTTCTTTTGATAACAGAAAAGTGGGCAGACTTATGGCAAAAAGCCTTATTGAAACCATGCCCCAGGAGGGCAATATTTTCATGATAGGGGGCCCACTTACCGATCATAACGTGTTACAAATTACTGAAGGCTTTGAAGAGGTTATTAATAATAGCACTTTACATATTATAGATAAAGTGTATTTAGAAAAGTGGATTCCAGAAAGAGCTTTTGCACTGACAAATGAGAAGATTAAACAATCATACGAAGTTCAAGGGATAATGTGTGGAAATGATGGATTAGCAGGTCAAGCCATTAAGGCATTAGCTGAAAATAGACTTGCAGGAAGCGTTAGTGTTGTTGGACAAGATGCAGACCTTGAGGCTTGCCAAAGAATAGTAGAAGGAACCCAAACGATGACAGTTTATAAACCAGTTAATGATCTTGCAAAGCAAGCCGCAGAGTATGCTGTGATGCTTGCAAAAGATGAGCCTTTATCATTACGTGAAACTTTCTTTGATGGTACTTATCTTGTACCCTATAAGAAATTAGAACCAACGGCAGTTACGAAAGAGAATATTGATGAAGTTATTATAGAAAATGGCTTTCATTTAAGGGAAGATGTGTATCTGAATATACCAGATAAAAATTAGTTTTAATGCCGCCTAGACAAATTTGTCTAGGCGTATTATTTTTGCATAAAAAAATGCTATATGACTATCTGATAATGAAATATATCTTAAAAATATGATAGAAGTTAAAAACATAGTCCTACTTAGGATATGTTATAGTAACTGTAGGCAAGACATTATGAACAAAAGGGGGATTTATTTATGAAGAAGTTACTTAGATTATTACTATGTGGAGCTATGTCGCTTTCAATGTTAGTAGGTTGTGCTAGTCAAGGGACAGCACCACAAGGAGGACAACAAGTAACAGAGGCAGCAAAAGATGATAAGACTGAAACTAAAGGTGGTAAAATAGGTGTTGCCATGCCAACAAAAGATTTACAACGTTGGAACCAAGATGGTGCAAATATGAAAGCCCAATTAGAAGCAGCAGGTTATACAGTAGATTTACAATATGCAAATAATGATATTTCTACTCAAGTATCACAAATTGAAAATATGATCACTAATGGTTGTAATGCACTTGTTATAGCATCAATCGATGGTGGTTCATTAGGTACAGTGCTTGCAAAAGCAAAAGAAGCGAATATTCCTGTTATAGCATATGACCGTTTGATTATGGATACAGATGCAGTTTCTTACTATGCAACTTTTGACAACACTATGGTAGGAACTATCCAAGGTGAATATATCGTTAAGGCGTTAGACCTTGATAATGCAGCAGGTCCATTTAATATTGAACTTTTCACAGGTTCACCAGATGATAACAATGCAAGATATTTCTTTGGTGGAGCAATGGATGTTTTAAATCCTTATATTGAATCAGGTAAGTTAGTAGTTGTTTCAGGACAAAAGAAATTTGAAGAAGTAGCAACACTTAACTGGTCTACTGAAGAAGCACAAAAACGTATGGAAAACCTTATCACAGCATATTATTCTGATGGAACAAAACTAGATGTTGTTCTTTCATCTAATGACTCTTGTGCAATTGGTATCAGCAACGCACTTCAAGCTTCATACCAAGGAGATACATTCCCAGTTCTTACAGGACAAGATTGTGACATCACTGCAATGAAAAATATCTTAGCTGGAAAACAATCTATGTCTATATTCAAAGATACTCGTACTTTAGCAACACAAGTTGTTGAAATGATAAGTGCTATCTTAACAGGAGCTAAAGTTCCTGTAAATGATACAGAAACTTATGACAATGGAAAAGGTGTTGTACCAACTTTCCTTTGTGAACCAGTGTTTGCAGACAAAGATAATTATAAAGAATTATTAATTGACTCAGGATACTATACAGAAGATCAATTACAGTAAATCATTGACTTAAAAAAACATCTAAATAATTTATGACAAGAGGGCATGTTTATACATTGCCCCCTTGTTCTATACGACTTACTGTAGGAGGGATAGAATTGGCTGAAATAATGCTAGAAATGAAAAATATAATAAAAAGCTTTTCAGGTGTTAAAGCACTTGACAATGTAAACCTCGTAGTAGAGCAAGGGGAGATTCATGCACTCGTAGGAGAAAATGGTGCAGGGAAATCAACGCTAATGAATGTATTAAGTGGTATTTACCCTTATGAAACCTATGAGGGAGAGATTTACTATCAGAACGAGCTATGTAAATTTAAAGATATTAAAGATAGTGAAGCAAAAGGGATAGTAATAATACATCAGGAGCTTGCATTAGTTCCCTACATGACCATAGGTGAAAATATATTCCTTGGCAATGAGCAAGGGAAAAAGTATGGAATTGACTGGGATCATACTTTCAAAAAAGCTGATGATCTACTGAAAACAGTTGGACTTATAGAGTCATCCCACACATTGATTAAAGATATTGGTGTAGGTAAGCAGCAGCTAGTAGAAATAGCTAAAGCGTTTGCTAAAAATGTAAAGCTTCTTATCTTAGACGAACCTACAGCATCGCTTAATGAATCTGACTCACGTAAACTACTTGATTTATTATTGCAATTTAAAAAAGAAGGATTAACGTCTATTATTATTTCTCATAAACTCAATGAAATATCTTATGTTGCAGATAAGATAACAGTAATAAGAGATGGTATGACCATTGAAACTTTAGACAAGGCAAAAGACGATATCACAGAGGAACGTATAATTAAAGGAATGGTTGGACGTGAACTGAAAGACCGTTTTGCAAAACGAGAAAAGCACAATTTAGGAGAAATAAGCCTAGAAGTAAAAAATTGGACTGTTTATCACCCATTATATACTGAACGAAAAGTAGTAGATAATGTTTCTTTGAATGTTCGAAAAGGTGAAGTTGTTGGTATTGCAGGACTTATAGGAGCAGGCAGAACAGAACTTGCGATGAGTATTTTTGGGAAAAGTTATGGAAGCAATATTTCAGGAGAACTTATTATTAATGGTGAGAAGGTTACTTTAAATAGTGTACAGCAAGCTATAGAAAATAAAATTGCTTATGTTACAGAAGATAGAAAAGGAAACGGCCTAATACTTGATAATCCAATCAGTATCAATACAACACTTGCTAAACTAGATAAGGTAAGCAAGCACAAAGTGATTGATAAAGATTTAGAAAATAAAATAGCAAAAGAATATAAAGATAAACTTAAAGTAAAATGTCATTCTGTTGAGCAAAATATAGGGAACTTAAGTGGAGGCAATCAGCAAAAAGTACTGCTTAGCAAATGGATGTTTGCTGATCCAGATATTATGATACTTGATGAACCAACGAGAGGGATTGATGTTGGTGCTAAATATGAAATATATTGTATTATTAATGATCTAGTTGCCCAAGGGAAATCAGTTATCTTAATTTCTTCAGAGCTTCCTGAAGTTTTAGGAATGTGTGATCGCATTTATGTTATGAATGAAGGTCAGATTGTAGGAGAACTCCCACAGGCTGAAGCGACTCAGGAAATCATTATGTCTCATATTTTAAAATCAAGCATAGATAAGGAGAGTAAGTACAATGACAAAAACTAAGGAACTATTAAAAAAGAATTCAATGCTTATTGCATTAATCGTTGTTACGATTTTTTTCTCTGTACTAACAAATGGGACTTTGCTAGCTCCTCAAAATGTTAATAACTTAATTGCACAAAATGGATATGTTGTTATTTTAGCTGTAGGTATGCTGATGTGTATTTTAACAGGAGGCAACATTGACCTTTCAGTAGGATCTATAGTAGCCTTAATTGGAGCCATAGCGGGAACTTTAATCGTTAATCAAAAAATGAATATCTTTTTCGTTATTATAATATGTCTAGTAGTAGGTATTATTATTGGTGTTTGGCAGGGATTTTGGATTGCCTATGTGCGTATTCCAGCCTTTATTGTTACTTTAACAGGAATGCTTTTATGGAGAGGTGTTGCTCTCATAGTTTTGAATGGACTTACTATTTCTCCATTTCCAGATAATTATTTGGTGCTATTTAATAGTTATGTACCAGATGTTCTTCAAGGTAAGATCAATCTCGTGTGTATGATTATTGGTATTGCAATATGTGTTGCTTTTAGTGTTTTTAATATTATCAATCGCAAAAATAAGGCAAAAAAAGGTTATGATTTAGAATCAATAGCAATGTTTATAGGTAAAATTGTTGTGATTTGTCTCGTTGTTCTAGCAACAGCTTATTCCCTTGCTCGATATAAAGGCATACCATCTATTTTAATTATACTAGCGGTAATTGTTTTAGCTTATGCTTATTATACTTCTAAGACTGTTCCAGGACGTCATCTTTATGCTCTTGGTGGCAATGAGAAAGCAGCAAAATTATCTGGTATTAATACAAATAAGGTGCTTTTCGGAGCCTATGTAAATATGGCATTTTTGAGTGCTGTAGCAGCCCTTGTGTGTGTGGCAAGATTTAATTCTGCTGCACCTACAGCAGGTACAAACTACGAAATGGATGCTATTGGTGCTTGCTTTATTGGAGGAGCGTCTGCATATGGTGGCAGTGGAACAGTAGGTGGAGCAGTAATCGGTGCTATTTTTATGGGTGTACTTAATAATGGTATGTCTATTATGGGTATTGATGCAAACTACCAAAAAGCAATTAAAGGATTAGTTCTATTAGCAGCTGTTGCATTTGATGTAATATCAAAGAGAAAGAAAAAATAATAGACACATAAAAAGGTTAGCAAATTAGCTTTATTAGAGCTGTTATATTTGACGAAATATAGAAAATAATATATAATATGTACAAAAGAATATATATTTTATACAAAAAAAGTAATTAAACGACTTATTTCATTGCCAGCATGGTATATGACATAATATCACTTAGAAGAAAAAATGCACCTTACTAAGGACGGTGGAATAGGATGAAAGTTAAGCTGCTTAGAAGAACATTACGAAAAAAGTCAAGGTTTATTCCTATTAAGAGGCGACTGATTACAATTTGTATTCTTTTTGCAATTTTACCTCTTTTAATTCTTAATTACTTTTCATATAATATTTCAGCAAATGCATTAAGAGGAACAAGCGAGCAGCTCACAACACAAATGATTAATCAAGTAAGTATCAATGTTAATACCTTTACAAGTGAAGTTGAAAAAGATATTACACAGTTTATTGTATCTAGTTTTGTCGAAAACAGTGCATTGGTGAACTATTTTTCAGATAATCCAAAGGATAAGCTTGAAGCAGAACAGAGAGTTAAAAAATCAGTGAAGGATTTTGCAAACCTCAATGATTTAGTTACAAGTGTCATTATTGTTTTTGACGATGATCATATTATTAGTAACCGAATAGATCTTAATAAACAAGATATCCTTGCTGTCAGAGATTTGAAAGAGGGAGGAAATCTTGTATGGAAAAAAGGAACAGGCGTATATTCAGATTCCGTTTATGTTATTCGAGAACTTATTGCACCCCTTAGCAAAGGAACATGTACAGTTTGCATAGAGATTGATAAGGAAAGTATTGCAACGTTATTAAAGGATGTAGAACTGTTAGATAATTCTTCAATAATCTTAATGGATAATAATAGAAACACTATTTATAGTAATCAGAATAATAATGTTGGTATGGATGATGAAGTTTGGACTCAACTTATGAATCAAGAAGAGCCAGAAACAATAACTTGGGATCATACTTTAGTGACTTATACTGAGCTAGCTAACAAATGGAAACTAATTGCTCAAATTCCTGAGAGGTCTCTTACAAGTCAGCTTGATCAAGTGACAATATATATTTCTGTTTTCATTATAGCAATAAGCTTTGCGGCTGTTATCGTGGGATTGAATATTGCTAAGAAATTTTCAGATCCAATTGTACATCTTATGAAGGAAATGAAAAGAGCAGAAGAGGGAGACTTAACTGTTTATATTGAGCCAGAAGGAAATAATGAAATATCCAATCTATGTGTAAGTTTTAACTATATGATTGGCAATATTAGAAGTTTATTAGAAGAAACAAAGAAAGTAGTAGATAGCAGTTTAGAGGATAGTAAGCTCTTATCAGAGTCTACGCAGTATTCAGTTGGGACTTTTGATCAATTAGCTGTTTCAGTTACGAGTATTGCTGATGGAACAAGAAATCAGGCTGCTAATGCACAAAAGGGAGCCGCTGCTATGGAAACTCTATCAGATAGAATCCAGCTTGTTATGCAAAAGAGCAACGCGGTTTATCAAAATAGCCAAGGAATAAGAGAACTTATTAGAGAGGCTACCCAGTGTATAGAGCTTCTAAAATCTGCAGTGATATCTACATCTCAAATGAATTCAAATATTGAACATAGTATTTTAGAGCTTAATGAGCGTAATAATAATATAGAAGAGATGATCAATCTTATTAATAATATCAGTACACAAACGAATCTTTTGGCACTTAATGCAAGTATTGAAGCAGCACGTGCAGGTGAAGCTGGAAAAGGATTTGCTGTAGTTGCAAGTGAAGTAAGGCATTTAGCAGAACAATCTAAGGCTTCAAATGAAAAGATACAGTTGGTACTTAATGAGATTAGAGAAAAGACACTAGATACCAATAAGCTTATTAAAGAATCAAATTGCATATTTAATAATCAAGAGCAAGTTGTCCAAAAGGCTTCTCATATTTTCTTTGATATTATAGAAACATTAAAAATGATGGATACTGAACTTGGGGATATTAATTATCAAATCCAAGATATCAAAGAATTAAAGGATGAGACGCAAGAAGAAATAACAAGCATTGCCTCTATAGTGCAACAGTTTGCAGCTGCAACAGAGGAAGTTAGTCAGCTCAGTGAAGAACAGACAAGTGTGATTAACAATTTAGCTGAACTTTCTGATAGGCTGACTACAACTATGAAGAACCTAGATGGTTCGATACAAACTTTTAACTTAAGTGTTAGAGAGTAAATTATAATATGACATTTTGTATTATAGAAGGCGCTTTGAAAGCCTGGTAATAAAAGTCATCGGTGTTGACAATCGATGGCTTTTTAATTTATACATTTTATTTTATAGTATTAATTTTATATGTTCTACATGTAGGATGTTTCATCTGAATGTGCTATAATAATAGAATCAATATTCACAATTTGATCAAGAATATGGGTATATAATTTATGTAAAGCGAGGAAAATAGTGTGAAGAAATTATTAAGGGTGAGCATCGTTCTACTTGCATTCTCATTGACGCTTACAGGGTGTATGTAGCCAAGTAGGAGTACTAAAGTGCCTGCTAGTGGTACACAGCCTACTGGTAAAGTTATAGAAGAGAATCAGAATGTACATGAGGAAGAATCTTCCTCTGAAAAAGAAGAAGGAACAAAAATAGATGTTAAAAGAGTGGGGCAAGCTAATTATGGATTTATAGATGTACCTTCTGATTGGGTAAACTTTAAAGATGTTGATGTGACAGTAGATATCATTCAATACAGCGATCTTAGCGGAGTATCTATAGTTACACTTAATGCATGGCAAGATTCAAATAACAATGCAAAAGATGCTGCTTCAGCAACATGGAATTCAATGGAGCAAGAGGGAGCAAAAGACGTTACAGGAGCTACAGTTCAAATAGGAGAATACACAGCGTACCAAGTTTATGGCTTCTATCCAAACCAAAGCAAAGTATTGGTTACATGGTTTTTTGAAGCAGAGGATGGTTATATACATTATGTGGCAGCAGAGGCGTTAAATGATGATATTTACGAGATAGCCAATCTTATTGAAAAATCCTTCTCTTTAGAAGAATAGTTCGTAAAATAGAAGGTTTATGATTTGTAAATAGTGGGAGGCAATGTATGCAATTTATTAGAGGACAGAAGGTAAAGATTTCAGATATAACCGAAAATATGCAGCTAACGATAAGTTCCAATATTACATTTCATTCAAAATTAGAAGTTGATATGGCTTGTTTTGGGGTAGATAACCAAGACAAAATTAGTGATGATCGCTATTTTATTTTCTATAATCAAGAAAACGCACCAGATGGAAGTATCCAAAAAGTCGCAGAACACCAAACGGAAATTAGTCGATTTTCTATTGATTTTTATAAGCTACCTAAGACGATTAAAAAAATTGTTGTTGCTGTAGCTATTGATGGGTCTTTAAGTATGAAAGATATGCAATATGGAAGCTTTAATCTGTTTAATGGCGATCAAGAAATAGGACAATTTAGCTTTGAAGCAGCAGAATTTAAAGAAGAAAAAGCTTTGATTTTAGCAGAGTTTTATGAAAAGGATAACATCTGGCGTATCAATTTTATTGCAAGAGGATTTAATGGAGGACTGAGTAGCCTATTGAAGCATTATGGAGGCGAGGAAAATGAAACACCAATAAATCATACATCACAGTCCAATAAAATATCCTTATCTAAAGAAGAAGCCGTCAGTAAATTAATACTAGATAAAGCCCCTCATTTAGCTGATATAACTAAAAAAGCAGTAATATCTTTAAAGAAAAAAGATTTAATAGATGCTGTAGCTAGTGTTGCTTTAGTTATTGACCGCTCTGGATCTATGCTCAAGCAATATAAGGGAGGCGATGTACAAAAAGTCTTTGATAGAGTGCTTCCTTTAGCATTAATGTTTGATGACAATAAAGAACTGGATGTATGGGCATTTGCAGAAAGATATAGAAGATTATCATCTATCCGAGTAGACAATATTAAAGGCTATGTTGAAAATGAAGCAGGCGGTTGGAAAAAATGGGATATTGGGGGCAGCAATAATGAAGTTCCTGTTATAGAGAATGTTATTAAAGAATATAAGCAAAATAAGATACCAGCCTATGTTATATTTATCAGTGATGGGGGGGTTCGTGAGAGCACTAAGATAAAAAAGCTTATTACACAAGCAGCAGCCTACCCTATATTTTGGCAATTTGTTGGTCTTGGAGGAAAAAATTATGGTATTCTTGAGAAGCTAGATACTCTAGATAATAGAATAATTGATAATGCTAATTTCTTTTCATTAGATGGCATTGACAAAATTACTGATGAAGAGCTTTATAATAAATTATTAAATGAATTTCCAATATGGATAAAGGAAGCAAAAATTAAGGGAATAATATAATCATCGGGCAGGAAGCATACTATAATAAAGCTTACTGCCTTATAATAATAGGTCGTGTCATGGATTATTAGATTGTAATATTAACTTAACAATGTTGTAATTTGAAGAGTATTATAGTTTATACTATAATCAAAAATATATTAATATTTAGAATGAACGGAGTATAAGTAATATTTATGATGTGATTCTTAGTACGGAGTACATACTACTAAAAAATGAAAAGACATTTACACTTGAAAATATAAGTATGTACAAAAAAGGAAGTGATAATATGTATAATGAATTAATCAAATATCCAAGAACAAAACATATTCTCGGCTCAAGGCTTCAAGTAGGTGATGATGATTTGAAAAAGATACCTTTCGAGCAGATAGAGGGGAAATATGTTATATTAGAAGAAAAAATGGATGGTGCAAACTGTGGCATAAGTTTTTCTAAAGAAGGAGAATTATTGCTCCAAAGTAGAGGGCACTTTTTAACAGGTGGGCACAGAGAAAGACATTTTAATTTGCTAAAAACATGGGCAAATAGATATTTGGATCAGCTCTTAAAACTTTTAGGAAGCAGGTACATCATGTATGGAGAATGGATGTATGCGAAACATACTATTTACTACGATAAACTTCAGCATTACTTTATGGAATTTGATATCTATGATAAAGAAAATAATGTGTTTTTAAGTACAAAACAAAGACAACAGTTATTAAAATTATATCCTTTTATTAGAAGTGTCAAAGTATTATATGAGGGAATCATAGAAAACCCCGATACCATAACAAGCCTAATAGGTCCATCAGCTTTTATATCAGATAAGGCACCAATGCGACTAGAAGAATATTGCATAAAACAAAATTTAGATTTTGATAAAGTTAGAAATGAGACCGATTTACTTGGTATTATGGAGGGTATTTATATAAAAGTAGAAGATGAGTACACTGTAATAGAGCGGTATAAATATGTAAGAAATAGTTTTAAGACTCAAGTTGCAGACTCAGAAACACACTGGCTAGATAGACCCATTATTGAAAATCAGTTAGAAAGCATAGCATGTTTATTTGATTAGGAGAAAGACAATGTTAGAATTAAATAAATTTGGAATAGAGCAAGGATTTATTAACTGGGAAGAAATATTTATTTATTTTAAAGAAATCAAAGCTCTAGAAAAAGTTGCACAAGATCCTATTTATCATGCTGAAGGCAATGTTCTTATACATACCCAAATGGTATGTGAAGAACTAGTAAGGATGAAACGTTTTCAAAGCCTGAGTATTGGTGAGAAGAAAATCATTTTTTTTACAGTTCTTTTTCATGATATTGGGAAGTGTATTACGACAAAAGAAGAAGGTCATATAAGTTCACCAAAACATGCATTAAAAGGTGAACTGTTAGTAAGAGAATTAATCTATAAAAACTACCCAGATTATTTTTCATTCAAAGAAAGGGAGACAATATGTAAACTTGTTCGTTATCATGGTCTCCCTTTGTTTTTTTTGGAAAAACCAAGTCCAGAAAAATATATTATAGAAGCAAGCCAAATGGTAAAACTTAGTGCTCTTGCACTTGTGGCAGAAGCAGATGCTAGAGGGCGTATATGTCAGGATCTGAACAAACTTTTAGATACAATTGAACTATTTTGCACTATAGCAAAAGAACAAGACTGTTTTGACCAAGCAAAAGTTTTTCCAAATGACCTTAGCCGTTTTGAGTATTTTAAAAAGACAGAAAGAGCGATAAACTATAGGGCCTATGAAAAGGAATCTTATAAGGTTATTTTGTTATCTGGTCTTCCTGCTACAGGGAAGGATACTTGGATTAAGAAAAATAGTCAAGATTTTGAAGTTATTTCTTTAGATGAAATAAGAGAAGAACTTAAGGTATCTCCTACAAGCAATCAAGGAGAGGTAGCACGTTGTGCCAAAGAAAGGGCAAAAGTTTACATGAGACAAAAAAGGTCCTTTATATGGAATGCAACCAATATAACAAAAGAGATGAGAGCAAGGCTTATCGACTTATTTATTGATTATAACGCAAATGTTGAGATTGTCTATATAGAGACACCCTATAAAGACCTAGTCAATAGAAATCAATTAAGGGCACATGAAGTGCCTTTGAACGTCATAGAAAAACTTATTAAGAATATGGAAATACCAAACTTACTTGAAGCACATAGCGTAAGATATGTCATAGGAGAAAAAGAAGAGTTGTTATCTATTTGAAGAATTGTCTTAATATGATAAAATAAATAGAATAAATACAAAAATTATAACAAGTAAATGGAGGGACAAAAATGGCAGCAGGCTTTTTAGGAAAAGTAGCATCAGATGCTCTAGGATTATCTGATATTGGAACAATTATTTCACCTGTAGATTTTGATAAGGTTGAGGGCAGTGCTTATGTTTTAAAAGAAGATGGAGAAAGAATATTTTTTGTTATTAAGTCAAAGACAGATGAATATGTTTTTACAAATTATGGTCTTGTTCATATTGATGGGAAATCGGCACTAGAAAAGAAAAGATTAGTAAAGCGATATGACTTTAAATATTCGACTCTTGATAACGTTATGTTGGAGACAGCAGGCACCATAGATTTAGATATTGAAATTAAGTTTACTATACAAGACAAGAATTTTAGTATCGATGTAAATAAAAATCAACTGGAGGAGTTACAAGTTATTTATAGATCCTTAGTAGAGATTGCTCATACGCAAAGACGTAATAACATTTCTTTTAATGATGGACTAAACGGACTTAAGATGGCAAACGATGATTTATCAAGAAATATAATACAAGGAGATATTGTGGATATTATTGAAAAACTAACTAATTTTAACCTTGACTGGATGGAAGCGTTAAGAAGAGAATATCAGATTAGGGATTATTCTGCTGCATACAATAAATATAGTCCAAAGCAAATGTAAAAAGTCATATAAAATATGAATTCTATAATAAACGCTAGCAATAAACATTTAGTAGTTGGGCTTTTAGTTAAGAGGTGACACATGATCAAAAAAACATATGGTTTATTTAAGATAGTTATTGCTATGATTACTATTTTCATAATGAATACATGGATTGTAATTGGCATGCCCGATGATTATACAGAGTATGTTGCATCAAGTATTATTCCAAAAGAAGCTCTAGAATATATAAAAATTGATGATTTATTTTATAAAGAAGAGATATCTGATGAGCTTTATAAGTACATCTATGGAAAGTCTTTTAAAGAAAATTGTACAACTAAGAGAGATGATCTTACCTATATAAGATTATTGTACTATGGTTTTGATAAACAGACACATGTTGGTGAATTAATCGTTAATAAATACATAGCAGATGATATTATAGAAATATTTAGAGAACTGTATAATGAAAAATATCCTATTGAGGAAATTATATTAGTAGACCACTATGGGGCGGATGACGCATTGTCTATGAAAAACAATAATACATCATGCTTTAATTTTAGATACATATCTGGGACAAAGTCACCTTCAAAACATGGACTTGGTTTAGCCATTGACATTAACCCCCTTTATAATCCATATGTAAAAAATAATGGGAAATGGGTTGAGCCAATTAATGCTAAAACATATGTAGATAGGAGTAAAAGTTTCCCTTATAAAATAGATCATAATGACTTGGCATATAAGCTATTTACTAAGCATGGATTTGCTTGGGGCGGAGATTGGAAAGGCTTAAAGGATTATCAGCATTTTGAAAAAGAAAATCCAAAGACTTCTAAAGTAAGCAAAATAGATAAGTAAAATAAGTGAAGAAACTAAGTAAGATAATCAAGTTAACTATAGCAGTTTTTTCTCACATAAAATGCCTAGCAACTTATTAAATACATAAGCGTGCTAGGCATTTTATTGTGAGTAAAATAAATAATAAAAGTTATAAAAAACTATTGACAATATAGATACATAGTATTATTATGATAATAACAAATTGATAATATCATTATGAAATTAAGAAATGATATTAAATTTAATTGATAAGAAGGTGGCGAGTTGAATAAGTCATACACTAAAAATAAACAAGGACTAACAGAGGAAGAATTTTTATCTTGCTATAATCCAAATGCATATGATAGGCCTTCTATGACAGTAGATATACTTTTGTTTACAGTAATTGAAGAAGAAAATAGTAATTATAGAAGGCTTCCAGAAAAGGTGCTTAAAGTTCTTATGATAAAAAGAGGAGATCATCCTTATATAGGGAAATGGGCTTTACCTGGTGGATTTATTAGTATGGATGAAAATCTTGAAGATGCAGCCAAACGAGAACTAAAAGAGGAAACGAATATTGATGGAATATATATGGAACAGCTTTATACATGGGGGGATGTAGAAAGAGATCCAAGAACACGAATTATTAGTGTGTCTTATATGTCTCTTGTAAATAGTGAAAAGCTTCATGTTAAAGCCAGTGATGATGCAGATGATGCAAAATGGTTTACAATTTCCTATAAAATCTTTCAAGAGGAGAAGACGATAACAGAAAAAGGATATGTGCTAAAACAGCTATACAATCTTGAATTATCTAGTGGAGAAGAGAAGCTTTATTCTGTTTTACAAGTAATAAAAAATGTAGTTGGCAGGACGACACAAATCGAAAGAAAAATTGTTTCATCACAAGGAATAGCCTTTGATCATGCTAAAATTATAGCCTACGGAATTGAGAGACTCAGAACCAAAATAGAATATACAGACATAGCTTTTAATCTTATGCCAGAAAAGTTTACACTAACGCAACTGCAGAAAGTGTATGAAATTATATTGGATAAAGAACTATTAAAAGCAAATTTTAGAAGGAAAATTGCAGAGCTTGTCGTTGAGACCAATGAATATGTTACAGATGTAGGTCATAGGCCATCTAAGCTTTATAAGTTTAATACAAATAGAGCATTAACGGAGTAATTTTGATTATAAAAGGAGATGATTTATATGAAGAAGATAGATAAGACAGATTTTCTTGAAAAAAGCAAAAAAACTTTAGAAGAAATCATTGATATGCTTGAGAAACTTCCAAGTATTCGATTAAATGATTTGAATCAAAAAAAGTCAGCTTTGGTAATAATAGATATGATCAATGGTTTTATTAAGGAAGGAGCCTTAAAGAGTTCAAGAGTTGAAGAAATAATACTTGATATAGCTAAGCTATCAGCTACATGTGATCGCTTGGGAATACAGAAAATTGCATTTGCAGACTGCCATACAGAAGAGTCACCAGAGTTTGAAGCATATCCTATGCATTGCATAAAAGGGAGCTATGAGGCAGAGATAGTAGATGAGATTAAGAAAGTTGGCGGATATAGGCTCATAGAGAAAAACTCTACTAATGGATTTCTTGAAGAAGAATTTACAAGATGGCTCAGTGAAAACAAAGAGATAGATACCTTTATTCTTACTGGAGATTGTACAGATATTTGCGTGTTGCAATTTGCAATAACATTAAAAACATGGTTTAACATGAAAAACATCAAGGCTCGTGTGATTGTTCCTATTGATTGTGTAGAAACTTATGATTTAGGTATGCATGATGCATATCTTATGAATGTAATGGCATTATATAATATGATTATCAATGGTGTTGAGGTAGTAAAAACAATTAAAGATATATAAGATAGGAGAGAAGCGATATGAAGAAAATAAATTTAACCATGCTCAGTGACTTTTATGAACTGACTATGGCAAATGGATATTTAGCAAATGGTTTAAAGGATAAAGTGGTTTATTTTGATATGTTTTTTAGGAGAGTGCCAGATGGCGGAGGATTTGCAATAATGGCTGGCGTGCAGCAGCTATTAGAATATCTAAAAAATCTTAAATTTGATGACGAGGATATTGAGTATTTAAGAAGTAAGCAAATGTTTGAAGAAGAATTTTTGCAGTATCTTAAAGATTTTAATTTTAGCTGCGATGTTTGGGCTGTGCCGGAAGGAACACCAATATTCCCAAATGAGCCTATTGTTACGGTAAGGGGACCCATTATTGAAGCACAGTTTATTGAAACAATGATTTTATTAATCATCAATCACCAAAGTCTTATTGCAACCAAAGCCAATAGAATAGTAAGAGCAGCACAAGGCAGAAGTGTTATGGAATTTGGTTCAAGAAGAGCACAAGGAGGAGATGCTGCTGTACTAGGAGCAAGAGCTGCTTATATAGGTGGCTGTGCAGGAACAGCTTGCACGCTTGCAGAAAAGGACCATGGCATTTTGGCACTTGGTACTATGGCTCATAGCTGGGTTCAAATGTTTCCAACTGAATTTGAGGCATTTAGAGCTTATGCAAGAACTTATCCAAGTGATTGTACCTTATTAGTTGACACTTATAGCGTATTAAAATCTGGCATTCCTAATGCAATAAAAGTATTTAATGAAGAAGTTGTCCCTAGAGGATATAGACCAAAGGGCATTAGAATTGATAGTGGAGATATAGCTTATCTTTCTAGAAAAGCAAGAAAGATGCTCGATGAAGCAGGATTTGAAGATTGTAAAATCGTGGCATCTAATGCATTAGATGAATGGATTATAAGAGACCTTTTCATTCAAGGAGCAAAAATTGATTCATTTGGCGTAGGGGAAAGGTTAATAACTTCTAAATCAGATCCTGTGTTTGGAGGTGTATATAAGCTTGTAGCCATTGAAGAAGGTGAGCAGTTAATTCCCAAAATAAAAATTAGTGAAAATATTGGTAAAGTAACAAATCCAGGGTTTAAGAGTGTATGGAGATTATATGATAATGACACTGGAAATGCTATAGCAGATGTAATTACGATGCATGATGAAGTCATCGATGAAAATGCATCTTATGAGTTGTTTGATCCAGAATACACATGGAAGAGAAAGACAATTAATAACTTTCATGCAAGAAAACTTCTTGTTCAACTTTTTGACAAGGGCGTATGCATCTATAATTCACCATCACTAGAAGATATAAGGAATTATTGTGATCAGCAGATAAAATTACTGTGGGATGAAGTTAAAAGATTTGAGAATCCACATAAGTACTATGTTGATTTATCATTACAGCTATGGGAAGTAAAGCAAAACCTGCTAAAGGAACACACTTTAGCGTAAGGTTATCCGAATACTCCTTTGGGAACATAATATTGTAAAAATATTATCTCAAAGGAGTATTTTTTTATATTTATCAAAATACATTAAATTGAAATAATGAAAAGTTCCTTATAATATTGTAACAATATAGAAAAAAATGTATAATAGAGATAATAGTAACTTTAATGAATAAGGAGCGTGCATAATGGAGATCAGTACTATTAAGACTAAAGCGGATGAATATAAAGAAATAGTAGACAGATTTAATAGTAATTTAGAGTCGCTTGAGGAAGCAATTCCAAAGTATACACAGATGTGGGAAGCTGAAGGATATAAGAGAGCACAGGAATTTAAAAGACAGTTTGTTAGTGCCTTTAAAATGAATCGTTTTGAAGTAGAGAATTTAGAGACAAAAGCTAAAGCGAAATATCAGTATAAAATTATTGATCTTTGTATCAATAATAAAAGAGGAAGCACCGTAATATATAATTTGCTTGAGAGTGGACAGCCCCTTCAACTTGAATTTGAGATAACACTTGAAAAAGAAAATCCAGACAAACCACATTGGAATATTGTAATTAATGAAAAAACAATTTCTTTATTAGAAGAAGGCTATAAGGATGTTATTACTGCAACATGTTTTACAGGACAAAAATTTGATATTGAGGCTGTAAAGGTTGCTAATAAACAGATAGAAGAACATCTCCGTTTTATGAAGTTTAGAATGGATAAATTTGAATCTGTTGAATATATGATTTATGGATTTGAAAATAGAAGTATTAAAGGAAAGACTTTTGAAGAAATACTTAAGCAGTTATAGGATACATATAGTACGTAAAAGGAAGTTCTAAACAAGGACTTCTTTTTAGTATTCAAAAACACTTAAGTATATACAATGTAATCAAAATCGTAGAATATAAATTTAGTATGTATATTATATCTAAAGAGTGGAGATAAATGTTTATAAAAGTTAATATTAATAATGTAGATTCTATACAAGTATTGTATTAACATTATTAATTTTCGTTAATATATGAGTATTTATCGAAAAATCTAGCATTAAGTGGCTGTATAAGACAAGTGTTTAAGTTGTTTATCGATAGATTAATCCATATAATTGTAATAATATTACAAAATAATACAATAATTGAAGAATTGTTATTTTGTTGACGAACCCTGTCGATTTTGGTAAAATATATGAGTAAATCGAGATAAGGAGAAGATCATGGAACAAAAAATAGTGGTTATAGGTGCTGGCTATGCTGGAGTTTTAACTGCCAAAAAGTTAGCCAAAAGGTTTAAAAAAAGCAGTAATGTTCATATTACTATTATTGATAAAAATCCATACCATACCATGCTCACAGAGCTTCATGAAGTGGCAGCAAATCGTGTGGATGAAGATAGTATACGTATCAGTTTGAAAAAGATTTTTGCTTCACGTAAAGTTGATGTAATCCTTGATGAAGTGAAAGATATTGATTTTAAGCAAAAAAATGTATTAGGTAAAAATAGTAACTATAGCTATGACTATTTAGTCTTAGCAGCAGGCTCGAAACCCACTTTTTTTGGTGTTGAAGGAGCTGAGGATTATTCACTTAAACTGTGGTCTTACAATGATGCAGTTGTTTTAAAAGAACATATTCATAGTATGTTTAGAAAGGCTGCATGTGAAACAAATTTAGAGGAAAAGAGAAGGTTATTAACTTTTCACGTGGTTGGAGCAGGATTTACAGGTGTAGAGATGGTGGGCGAATTAGCAGAATATGTTCCAATTCTCTGTGAAAAATATGAAATCGAAAGAGAAGATGTAACGCTATATAATGTGGATATATTAGAGCGCACGGTGCCATTCTTACCTGAAAAATTATCAAATAAAGTAGAAAAGCGTCTTAAGAAAATGAGTGTTACATTGATGCTTAACACCAATGTAACTAAAATAGGACAAGACTTTATTGAAACAAAAGCTAAGAATCAAGACAATACAGTTCATCAAAAAACAGGTACAGTCATTTGGGCAGCAGGTATCGAAAGTGCAAACATCACCCAAAAAGCTGCTGAGACTTTACCATCACAAAATAGAGGGCGTATTAAGGTAGATGATTATCTTCGTTCATTAGAGCATAAGGATGTATTTATTGTGGGCGATAATATGTATTATGTTCCTGAAGGAGAAAAACAATCTGTGCCTCAGATGGTTGAAAACTGTGAACAAAGTGCTGCTATTGCGGCAAAAAATATTGCTTGTGCAGTGAATCAGTCTGGTGAAATGATCAAATATAAGCCATCATTCCATGGGGTCATGGTATGTATTGGTGGCAGATATGGGGTTGCTAGAGTTGGATTACCTAATCTTATGTTTAATTTACCATCATTTTTAGCGATGTTATCAAAACATTTTATTAATATTATTTATTTTATTCAAGTACTAGGTTGGAACAAAGTATTTAGCTATGTAAAACACGAATTTTTTACGATAAGAAATTGTCGTAGTTTTGTTGGCGGACACTTTTCCAATAGAAACCCAAGTTTCCTATTGGTTCCATTAAGAATATGGCTAGGAGCAGTTTGGCTCTTTGAGGGTATAAAGAAAATTGTTGAAGGTTGGTTTAATGAGCCAAAACTCGCAAGTTTTTTTGGAGGAGCAAATGCTTGGTATAATGGAATACTTGGCGTGGTAAATGAAAATGCAACAAACACAGCAGGGACTACGCAAGCAGCAGATGTGGTTACTGCAGCAACAGAAGCAGCAGATGCAGTTACTTCAGCAACAGGAGCTGTGGCTGAGAAAGTAGGAACAGTTATTTTTAATTGGGATTTTGGGCTATTTAAAACTATTTTTGTTAGTGGAAAAGAGTTAGCTGAATCTGCTCTAAATGATTATGCATTTCGCTTAGATGTTCCTCTTATGAATTGGTTTCTTGATAAATTTATCATGCCATATGAACCTGTTCAGATGTTTATGCAGATATTTATTGTTGTAGCAGAAATATTAATAGGTCTAGCACTTATTGGTGGACTTTTTACTTTTCCTGCATCAGCAGTTTCTCTGGTTCTTCAAATGATGTTCGTATGTACAACAGGACTATATTTAGGAACATTTTGGATGATATTTGCAGGAATTGCTGTTTTAATTGGGGCAGGAAGAACGTTTGGCTTAGATTATTACGTAATGCCTTTTCTTAAAAAGAAGTGGAAGAACTTAAGGATTGTAAAAAGGTTGTATATTTATAATGATTAATAAAAATAATAATATATTAGATAGCCCCACAGATCTCTTCTATTTTGATCAAGCAATGGATTTGGTAAAAAATGAAATAGATACAGCGTTATCAACAGCCCCACTTATTATACGTAAATACACAGAACACTTAAAGTTATCAAGAGGTAAGTATATTCGTGCTTTAGCTGTACTTACATGTGCTGAAAATAAAGAAGAACTTATTCATCAAGATGCAGTAAAATTTGCAGCAGGTATTGAAATTTTGCATCTAGCAACATTAGTCCATGATGATGTTATAGATAATGCCCCTATAAGAAGAGGAAACATGACTTTACAAAAAAAATATGGGCAACGCACAGCTGTTATTTGTGGCGATTATTTACTAGCCATGGCACTAAAAAAAGCAGCACAAGTTACAGATAAAAAACATTATCTTGATTTTGAGGTTCCTGACTATGTAAGTAAATTATGCCTTGGTGAATTAAGACAGCATATTAATAATAATAACTTTGATTTATCCATTTATGAGTATTTAAAGATCATCTCAGGTAAAACAGCGGCACTTTTTGAAGCAGCCTTTCTTGCAGGTGCTGTTGTCTCCGAAGGCAATTCTGAAATACTCAAGCAATATAAAAATTTGGGTCGTTACGTAGGCATGATTTTTCAGCTTATGGATGATTGTATGGATTTTGAAGATTCAGAGGAAGTTGCTAAAAAACCAGTGCAGTCAGATCTTGAGCAAGGTGTAATTACTTTACCACTCATTCATGCGTTCCATAATATTAGTGGGTTTAAAGAAAGCGTAAGAAGCAACTTATCAAGGAAGGAAATTAATGGAGTTGTTATTAAGTCTGGTGGGCTGGATTTTACGAGAATGTTGGCAAACAAATACTATAATAAGTCTATAAAAATTATTCACACTATAGAAATGACAGAAGCAAAGAGAAAAAGATTAACAGGGCTTTTAGATAAAGCTTGTGGAAGATTGAGGCGTTAATGTGATATCAAGATTTTTAAACTATGTTGAGATAAAAACAAAAATTACAAGCATATTTGCATTTTTATATACACTCGCTTTTATTTTATATTTAGAGCAAGAAATAAATTTGCATGTAACAGTTACATTTTTTGCTTCCATGTTTCTCTTTGATTTGGCAACCACTGCAATAAACAACTATATTGATTCAAAAAGCAATGATCAAGTATTACAGTTTAAAAGATCAACTGCTCGAATGATCATATATTTTCTTTTCATAATCAGTACGCTTCTTGGTTTATTTTTAGTTTATCTAACAGATGTTGTTGTTTTTTTCATTGGTGCTTTATGTTTCTTGTGTGGAACTTTATATACTTTTGGACCAATACCTATATCAAGACAGCCACTTGGAGAAGCAGTGTCAGGAATTTTTTATGGATTTTTTATACCTTTTATATTATTGTATATTAATATGCCAGAGGGAACATTCCTTACACTAAATATAAACAAACAAACAGTCGATATAACTATACAGATAGTACCTTTAATTAAGCTATTTATTTTTTCGATAACACCAATGTGTGTAACAGCTAACATTATGCTCGCAAATAATATCTGTGACTTGGAAAAGGATATTCTCGTTAAGCGCTATACTTTACCCTATTATATAGGGGATAAGTCACTATACTTATTTGCATTGATCTATTACGCAACATATATAGCAACAATTATTATGGTACTATTTAAGATTTTATCACCCATCTATTTATTATCATTACTTACTATTTTTCTTGTACAAAAAAATATTAAAATATTTTTCAAAAAGCAAGAAAAAGATAAGACTTTTATTGTATCAATTAAAAACTATATTATTATCATGGCAACAAATACTCTATTAATTTTTATAAGTATTTTATTACTTAAAAAATAACAAAATTATGTACTGGAGGAATAATATGAAAAACAAACTAATTTTATTACTTATTTTATCTTTATCAGTTTTTTCATTCGCTGGCTGTGGAGCAAAGAACGATCCAAATGCTCAGGGAACAGCCCCTAATGCTACTGAAAAAGTAACAAATGCACCTAATGACACATCCGAGGATACACCTATTACAGGTGACGCTGTTAAAACAGGTCTTGCTGTCATTTCTAATGCTTCAAAATCAAAAGATGCAGGAGAAGAAGATGGACTTGCTCAAGCGGATTCCGTTATTGTCGCTGTTACAGTTGACAAAGATGGCAAAATAGTAAAATGTATTATAGATTCAGCACAAACAAAGATTAACTTTTCAAAAACAGGAGAGATTATAACACCACTGGATGCAGAATTTAAAACTAAGAATGAGTTAAAAGACGAGTATGGTATGAAAAAAGCATCTTCTATAGGTAAAGAATGGTATGAGCAAGCTGAAGCTCTATCTGAGTATGTGGTTGGCAAAACTGTAGATGAAGTTAAAGGTATTGCTGTAAATGAAAAGGGTGCACCAGCAGATTCAGAACTTGCGACTTCTGTAACTGTATCTATAGGTGGTTATATAGAAGCTATTGAGACAGCTGTATCAAATGCACAAAATATAGGTGCACAATCTGGAGATAGACTAGGATTAGGTGTAACAACTAATATTAAGAATTCTAAAAATGCAGGTGAAGGAGATGGGCTTGCACAAGCTTACTCTAGTTATGCTGTAGCTACTTTTGATGGTGATGGAAAAGTTACAAGTTGTATTATCGAAGGTTCACAGGTAAACGTTAATTTTTCAAAGGACGGAAAAATTACATCAGATATCAATGCTTCTCAGCCTACAAAGCATGAACTTGGTGATAACTATGGTATGAAAAAGGCATCTTCCATAGGTAAAGAATGGTATGAACAAGCAGACGCACTAGCACAGTATGTTGTTGGTAAAACAGTGCAAGAAGTAAAAGGCATTTCTGTAAATGAAAAGGGTGCACCAGCAGATTCAGAACTTGCGGCTTCTGTAACTGTATCTATAGGTGGCTATATAGGATTAATAGAAAAGGCGAGTTTATCAGCAAAATAATCAAAGAAGTACTTTGAGTTAAATTTAGTATAATAGATATAGGATAGATAGCTTACTACAGTTATTTATCCTATATTTTTTATATCATATTTAATAAACTACAGTTCAAGAAACGTTAATCACAATTATCTACTTCTGTATGAGTCGTTTGAAGACAGAACTAAGCAATTGAAAGAATAGTAAAAGTTATTTTTGAGGATATCTGTTAAAATATTTGATAACATGATAAATACTGATATAATAGAGCTAATGTGTGTTGTATAAATTGATCTCAACTGTTTATGTATCATTATGAATGGAGTGATAGCATGATTAGTAATAGAATATCATTGCAATTAGCCATAAAAAAAGCATGGTTTCCAGCAACAATAACAATAATATCGCTCTTGCTATTTATAAGGATATATATGCTTTTGACTGCAAGTTCAATTGGAACTAATAACTTTATAGTTTTAATATTTGCTTTGCTAGTTATTTCTTTTGGATGCATTACTTTCTTTTGTGCATCTGAAAGACTAAGCACTATTGGTTTATTTATATTAACAGGTATATTGACTATTGTTTTGAGTTCTATAGTGGCTCTTATATATAGTGCTTTAGCCTTTGAGGAAAGTATAAAGCCAATAACAGATATAGATCAATACGAAAGAGTTTTAGAAATGTATGACGATCCAAACAAATCATTGATAGAGCACTTTCCTGACAAAATTCCTCAAAGTGCAGAAGATGTTGTGCTTAGATTCTATCCAGGATTTTTACAAGGTGGTACTTGATTTGGTTTAAAATTTATAATAGATTCAAATTACATTGAAAACTATAAGAATGAATGGTCTAAAAAAGCAAGTGGATAGGAAAGACTAGTGATAATCAAGCTGAAGAAAACAGAGTATATCCAGAGACATTTGGAAATCTAGGCTATAGTAATTTACCAGAAGATTTTACTGTTTGCGTGATTTACAGTAAGGCATCCTATCCTAACGATTGAAACCATGCTCGGTTAGGCTTTGTAGCTATTAGTGAACAAAGGAGCGAGATCATATTTCTTTCAAACGCCTGGTAATTATTTTATTGTCTTAGCATAAACATTTAGGTTTTAATACATATTATTTATATTATATAAAATATGCAGACTCAATCAAAAACTTATATTTGAGGTATCTCGCTACTTAGGAGTGAATCAACTGATGAAAAGGCTTATGATTTTCTTTATCTTATCCATTATATGCACTAATTTATCTGCTTGTAATAAGAAAACTGCCATAAGATATGAAGCAGAATTTTTAACTCTTTTTAATACTGCAACTAAAATTGTGGCATACTCTGATAATAAAGAGACGTTTGAAAAAAATGCTCAGTTTATTTATGACAACCTAAAAAAATATCACGAGCTTTATGATATCTATAATAACTATGAAGGCTTAAATAATCTAAAGACTATAAATGATCAGGCAGGAATTATGCCAGTTAAAGTAGATAAGGAGATTATTGAACTACTTAATTTTTGTAAAGAACAATATGAGCATACTGATGGGAAAGTCAACATAGCATTTGGGTCAGTACTTAGAATATGGCATGAATATAGAACAGAGGGAATTGAAGATATTCAAAACGCAAAACTTCCTTCTTATGAAGCATTAGCAGAAGCTACTAAACATACAGATATTAATAAAATAGTTATTAATGAGGAAGAGTCTACAGTGTACTTAAGTGATCCTAAGATGAGCTTAGATGTGGGATCTATTGCCAAAGGCTTTGCAGTTCAAAAAGTGATAGAAAGTGCTATCCAATCAGGTTTTACTTCTGGCTTAATTAGTGTAGGTGGGAATGTGTATGCAATTGGGAATAAAGGCGAAGGGAATAAGTTATGGAATGTTGGCATCCAAAATCCATTTTCAGAAAAAGAGGATTTGATTCTTGAAGTTGTTTACGTAACAAATTTAGCTGTTGTAACTAGTGGAGATTACGAACGATATTATACTGTAGATGGGAAGAACTATCATCATATTATTGATACAAAGACCCTATTTCCTTCTGAATATTTTACAGCTGTAACCATTATTTGTGAAGATTCTGGCGTTGCAGATGCACTTTCCACTGCTGTATTTAACATGCCTTTTGAGGAGGGGCTTCAATATATTAATGCCTTGCCAAACACTGAGGCTATGTGGCTCTTTAAAGATGGAACAACAAGATATAGTGATCATTTTAAAGATTACCTTCAAAAATAAAAGACAAGAACTTAATAACCCTTGTCTTTTAATTCTGACACAATTTGTATGTATGTTTCTTTGACGTCAAAGCCTTTATAGTCTTGTCTTGTCAAATCAATGATATCACCATGGGAAATACCTCTATAATATCTATTCTTTATAACGCCTTTAAATTCTCCCCATTTTGAAGAATCTACACTAACTAAGCCGTCATTTTCACCTTCTATGCCTTTGATAATTAAATAAGGAAGTGCTAAAAGTAAATGACTGAACGAATATTTCATGATACTGGTGTAGCTTTGATAATACACATTTTCAGCATCCTCTATCTCTTCATTAAATAGTTTAATGCTCTGAGTTGAAAATTGTTTGCCAGCAGTATAGGCATCAGGATTTTTATCACCAATAAATCTAAAGTATGCATTAATGACCTTAGTTATAAAGCGGTACATACCCTCTGGAATATGCAAAAGAATATCTATTCCCTTTGAACCATGGTGCGGAGAATTCATTGTAGTTAAAGAAGCAATATAAGGAGCCATATCAAGCTTACTAATCATATAACGAGCATCAAGGCCACCTTTAGAGTGAGCAATAATATTTACTTTTTCGCATTCTGTCGTACTAATAATCTCTAAAATTTTATCTTTTATCTGGTGTGCATTATCTTCTATAGTGCCCCAAGCTTCTTGATGACCATAATAAATGGTAGCACCATTTTTAATTAATTCCTTTGGGATTCTGCCCCAGTAGTTAAGATACTTAAAGTCTCTAAAGCCCACCCCGTGTAAGAGAATAATAGGGTATTTAGTCTGACAGACAGACGATGTGCTTCTTTGAGCATTGACCATAACTTTATAACATTCGTGATCATACTCTATTTTGGCTAAATGGCACATATACAGCAAGAGTATAATATTGATTATTGGGACAAAAATAAATGATAATACCAAAATTCTCTTAAGAATATTAAGACGTCTAGCAGTTAATATAATACGTATAAAACCATTTGCTAAAAGAAATAATATAAATAGTAAAGTTAATATACCATCAATTACAAAAATATGATTAGGAACCTTATCAAATACGCTCCAAATAATACTATATAATACTATTTGCATAGCACCTGCAAATAAGCTATACAATATAAGCGTTCTACCACCAAGCAAGATTGTCAGTCTTAAACCACTAGGTTCTTTGTCTTTATAAGGAATGATATGAAGCTTAAGCCAAACATATAAAGTAAATAAAGCTATTTCAATAATCAACATTAGCTGAAATACAAATGGAATTTTCTGTTTTGCACCATATTCTATAAAGGTATAGATAAGCAATAAACTATGAGGTGCAACAATTAAAAAAATGCTCATGAAACTTTTATGGGTAAGACAAATCTTTTTTTGTAAATCAAAATAGATAGTTAATAAAACAAGAAATGCAGTAATTAAGCAAATTATAAGCATATCGGTTATCCTCCTTTAATGATTATAGCACCACTAGTATAACGAAATCAAATGATGAATAAAAGGAGAATGTCGTTGACAGGTATGGGTTATTATGATACAATACATAAGTGTTTTAAGCCGCTCGAAGAGGTCTAAACTGTTTACAGTACCATATTCGGCGAGTTCTCGGATTAAGGAGGTATATGAAATGTACGCAATTATTCAAAGTGGTGGGAAACAATATAAAGTTGCTGTTGGTGATACTATTTATGTAGAAAAGTTAGATAAAGCAGCTGGTGAAAATATAGTGTTTGACAATGTACTTGCTGTTTCTAAAGAAGATCAGTTAACAATCGGCGCTCCATTTGTAGAAGGTGCGAAAGTTAAAGCTGATGTAGTGAAAGAAGGAAAAGGCAAGAAAATCATTGTATACAAATACAAATCTAAAAAGACATACCACAAAAAACAAGGTCATCGTCAACCATTTACACAAGTAACTGTTACAGCTATCGAAGCATAATCCTATGATACGAGTACACTTATATACGAAAAACGGTATAGTATGGCGTTTTGTACTCAAGGGACATGCTGGCTATGATGAACATGGGAAAGACATAGTGTGTGCTGCAGTTAGTGTACTAGTTATGAACACCATTATGGCCATAGATAGATTTACTAATGAAGAAATGCAAACTAAAGCAGATGAAGATTCAGGATTTATAGAATGTGTGTTTCCGAACAGAAAACAAGGGAAATATGAAGAAGAATCAGAATTGCTTATTAAAACGATGATCTTAGGTCTTACAGAGATTAAAGATCAATATGGTGAAGAATATATAACAATCGCAGTTAATGATTAGGAGGTGAATAGGATGTTAAGATTAAACCTTCAGTTTTTTGCTCATAAAAAGGGAGTTGGCTCAACAAAGAATGGGCGTGACTCTGAAGCAAAGAGATTAGGTGCTAAAAGAGCAGACGGACAATTCGTAAAAGCTGGTAACATTTTATACCGTCAAAGAGGAACAAAAATTCATCCAGGTGAAAATGTAGGACGTGGAGGAGACGACACGTTATTTGCATTAATCGATGGAAAAGTTAAGTTTGAACGTAAAGGCAGAGACAAAAAACAAGTTTCTGTATATGCAATTGCACAAGAAGCATAATAGAATACATGGAGGTTTCAACGTCTTAGTTGAAACCTTTTTTGTTAGATTATTTATAATAGGCATTCTCTATAGTGATTGCGTTTGAAATATTAAGAAATAGCACAAACTATACAGAAGAAGGGAGTGAGAAATATGTTTGTAGATAAAATAAAAATATTTGTTCGTTCTGGAAACGGTGGAGACGGGCATGTATCATTTAGAAGAGAGAAATATATTCCAAATGGTGGCCCAGATGGTGGAGACGGTGGTAGAGGTGGACATATTATTTTTGAAGTAGATCAAGGAATGAATACCTTAATGACCTTTAGACATACAAGACATTTTAAGGCTAAAGATGGCGAAAATGGAGGGAAAAAAAGGTGTCATGGGAAAGATGCTGATGATCTAGTCATTAAAGTACCTCAAGGCACAGTTATCAGAGAAGCTGAATCAGGCAAGGTAATAGCAGATCTTCATGCCCCTCATCAAAAAGAAATTATTTTTAGAGGAGGAAAAGGGGGGAAAGGCAACCAACATTTTGCAACACCAACAAGACAAGCACCAAGATATGCACAAAAAGGGCAAAAAGGGAAAGAATATTGGGTTATACTAGAACTGAAAATGCTTGCAGACATAGGGCTAGCAGGATATCCAAATGTTGGCAAGTCGACGCTACTTTCTGTGGTGAGTAATGCACAGCCTAAAATAGCAAACTATCACTTTACTACCCTTTCTCCTAATTTGGGTGTTATTACAAATAAATACGGCAAGCAATATGTAATGGCAGATATTCCAGGATTGATAGAAGGTGCTGCAGAGGGCACAGGACTTGGACATGAATTCTTAAGACATATTGAAAGAACTAAGGTGCTCATACATGTAGTGGATGCTTCTGGATCAGAAGGAAGAAATCCTGTTGATGATATATATGCTATTTCAAAAGAGATCAATCTATATAATTCAAATATATTAAGTCAAAAACCACAAATCATAGCAGCAAATAAAATAGACATCGGTGATTGCACAGAAAATATTACAGCATTAAAAGAAGAATTTGAACCTAAAGGAATTAAGGTTATACCAATATCTGCTGCAGGAAATAAAAACCTTCAGGAATTATTAGAAGAAGTCACTAAGCTTATGGAAACAGTTGTTAGTGAACCGATCATATTTACACCAGAATTCCTAGAAGAAGATGATATGGATAATAGTGCATTTACTATTATACATCCAGAAGAAGGATATTTTGCTGTTGAGGGAAGAGCAATTGAACGTATGCTTGGCTATACAGCATTAGATACTGAAAAGGGCTTCGCATTTTTTCAAAAATATCTTAAAGATAGAGGTATTATCGCTGCCTTAGAAGAACAAGGCGTAAAAGAAGGAGATACAATACGTATTTATGATTTAGAGTTTGAATACTTGAAGTAGAAAGGAGAAATAAATGCGAACAATTACAAGTAAGCAAAGAGCCTATTTAAGGTCATTAGCTCAAAAGATTGAACCAGTGTTCCAAGTAGGTAAAAATGGTGTTACCCCTGAACTTGTTGAAGCTATAAGTCAAGCATTAGATGCAAGAGAGCTTATAAAGGTAAGTGTACTCAATAACTGTGATGAAGATATTCAGTATATTTGTGAAGTATTAAGTGAGCGATCAAATTCTTTACCTGTACAAATAGTAGGTAAAAAGATTACACTATATAAGGAAAACACAAAGAATCCTAAGATAACGTTGCCTAAATAATTGTTATCATGATGTGTGCTACAAATATGTACTACAAATATGTACATGCTACTTAAGAGAAACAACACTAAGAATTATAAAAGCTTCGCTTTAAGTTGTTTCTCTATTATAAGGGTAAAAATATTATAAATTATATGTGCAAAGGGAGATCTATCGTCTATGTTGGTAAAGCAGGAAAAACATTTAACTAAGTTAGCTATAATGGGAGGAACCTTTGATCCTATTCATATTGGGCATCTTGTTACTGCTGAAGAAGTAAGGCATGAATTTGGTATTGATAAAGTAATATTTATTCCTACAGGTCATCCACCACATAAGTCTCACACACATATGACAACAGGCGAACATAGGTATTTAATGACAGTATTAGCTACTGCAGCAAATCCAAATTTTGATGTATCTAGAATGGAATTAGAAAGAGAAGGTGTTACATATACTATAGATACAATCAAAGAATTGAAAAAGATTTATGGAGAATCAGTTCAGTTGTACTTTATTACAGGAGCTGATGCAGTTCATCAAATATTGACATGGAAAAATTCAAGTGAACTTCTTAGAATATGTGATTTTGTAGCTGTTACGAGGCCGGGCTATAAAAAAGAAGAACTTAGGCAAAAAGTTGAAAGCATAAGAGGTGAATTTGGAGGACATATACATTTCTTAGAAGTCCCTGCACTTGCTATATCTTCTTCAAATGTTAGAGAAAGAATACAAAATTTAAGACCAATAAAATACCTCGTTCCTGAAGTAGTTGAAAATTATATCATTAAACATCAATTGTATAGTCAAAAGATATGCCTTTCACAAGAGCAAAAAGGAGAAATGTTTGAATATGTTTCAAGTAAAGTATCTGCAAAAAGGTATGCACATACCAAAGGTGTTATAGAAATGGCACTTGAATTTGCAAAATTATATGATGTCAATGTGGATGAGGTATTTATTGCTGCACTTTTCCATGATGTTGCAAAAGAAATGAGTGAAGAAGAAAAATGGAAGGCTTGTGAAACTTATAAGATTCCATTAGATGACTTTGAGAAAAGACATATTGATTTAGCACACGGGAAAATAAGTGCTGCTTTACTTGAAGATAAGTGGAACATACACAATACTTCTGTGCTTGATAGCATTCGTTACCATACCTTTGGAAGAAGCCGCATGACAACTTTAGATAAGATTATTTATCTTGCAGATATGACAGAAGAAGGTAGAAGCCCCTATAAGGGAAAAGAACAAATAAAAAATATTGCCTATTACAGTCTAGATAAAGCTATGTATCAAGCATTAATATCTTCCCGAAATTATGTTGTTAATATTTTAAAACAAGAGATACATCCTATAACAGACAATCTAATAGAAGAATATAGGCAGCTTATTTTATGAGGAAGGAGCAAAGTGTTTTTGTATAACGATAAGCTTTCATTTGCGAAACAAATATATGATGCTGTTAATAAGAAAAAGCCAATAAGCGTTACAGTATTAGATGTCCATCATCTAACTTCATTTGCTGACTTATTTATTATAGTAGTAGCTCCAAACACAAAACAAACACAGGCTATATCGGATGAAGTAGAAGAAACACTTATAAGAGATAATAAATATTTAAGGCAAAAAGAAGGTTATGACACTGCAAACTGGATTTTACTTGATTATGACAATATTATTGTCCATATTTTATATAAAGAAGATGCAGAGTTTTATGACTTAGAAAGATTATGGAAAGATGCCAAAAGAATTAATTTTTCATAGTATATTAAATGAAACATTAAAATAAGAGCCATAAAATTATATATTTTATGGCTCTTATTTTAATGTTCTATGAAATTTTAGTTTTCTTTTTTTGTGTTTATAGTTTCTTCTTATTAAAATATAGAGCAAAAAGAGAAGAATAATAATCAATGCAATAACCCAATAGTAGCTTGATAAAGTAATAATTTTATTGGTCTTAGGTAGCACAGTAGCATAAGGGGACGACAAATATTGAATATCTTTAATAATAAGATTATTTTTAGCTATAATTTTTGAATCATTAAGATATTCTATCGTTCCTACCACATCACCTTTGGTAGCACCTAGTTCAATATATTCAGGGAGATTAATCGACGTTTTAATATCTCTTTCCTTTATATTTTTGTTTATCAAGACATCGAGTTCTATTTCAGGTGTAATAGAACAAGAAGCTAGTTGATAAAGTTTTCCACTCTTAACTGAATACATAGGTAAACTTCTAATAATAGAATTAGGACCATTTAAATTGACAGTTTTATAAGCGTTAAAGCCATAATCTAAAAGTACATTCGTATCTTGATATAATGTATCTTTTTCAGATTTCAAAATAACAACAATGAGATCAATATCTCCTTTTCGAGCAATAGTGACAAGTGTATGTCTTGCAATATCAGTATAACCTGTTTTACCACCAATAACATCAGGTCTGTACAAAACACTATTACGAAGCTGATTCATCAGCCCATGTTGCTGTGAAAGATATCTTATATCAGAAGTTTTATTTGTAGCAGGAATTTGGTAAGTGGTGTCACCCATGATCTCAAGAAAATAGGGGTTATCGTAGATATGACTGGTGATCAGTGCCATATCATATGCTGTGCTATAGTGATTTTCATCATGGAGCCCATGAGGATTAACAAAGTTTGTATTTTTAGCTCCTAGTTCCTCTGCACGCTGTGTCATCTTAAAAGCAAAATTTTCTATACTTCCACTTACTTGTTCGGCTAAACCATTGGCTACCTCATTTGCTGACATTAGAAGAAGGGCATGAAGAGCTTGGTCAACAGTTATTTGCTCATCTACATTAAGTCCAATATGACTACTTCCCCGTTCAATGCTATAGACAGCATCTTGTGAGAAGGTAATAACATCTGTAGGTAAGAGGTTTTCAATAGCTAAAAGAGCAGTCATTATTTTAGTGATACTTGCTGGATAATATTTATCATTTGCTTTTTTTTCATACAGTATAGATTTATTCTTAGCATCTATTAATATAGCTGATTCTGCGTGGATAATTGGAGAATCAGAAGTAGGCGTAGCATTGATACAATATACAAATAAAAATAGATTCGTAAAACATAAGATACAAAAACATTGTACTAATTTTCTTATCATGTAGTTTTCTCCTTTCAGTACTTCTTATTATAGCAGAATTCATAAAAATTAGCAGTAATAAATGTCTAATTGATTAAAAATCTGTTAAGACTTTGTGTAGGAGGTAATTATATGATACAATTATTTAAAAAGTATTTTATTATAATTTGTTTTGTATTATTAACATTAATTAATTTTTCATTCAGTTTTTTTAGAGAAAAAGAAAGCAATCAAGTAATGTTTTCAAATAGTCAAAGTAATGAGCCTTTAAAAGCTTCTCTGGAAGAACCTTTAGAAGAATCTTTAGAAAAACCATTACAAGAGCCTTTAGAAGAGCCATTACAAAAACTATCCACAGAGGTGGCTGTTGCATCGCCGACAAGTGAAAGCCTTAACAGTCAAAAAGTAGAAAGGTTGCAAGTCGAGATTCCTATTTATATATGTGGAGAAGTACTAAATCCAGGCGTTTATTACGTACATCCAGATGCTCTAGTTAATGATATCATTCAATTAGCAGGAGGGGTTAATGCACAAGCAGATGCTACCCAATTAAATTTAGCATCGGTTGTGGTACCAAACAGTAAAATATATGTTCCTAAAATTGGTGAAGAAATTGACAAAATGAATGATTCGTATGAAAATAGAGTTGATAGTATAAGTGATTTAAATAGACAACAAGATAAAGTTGCTTCAAGTACTCATTTAATTAATATAAATACAGCAGATATAAGCACATTAGAGCAGTTGCCTGGGATAGGAAGCGTTAAAGCACAGGCGATTATTGACTATAGAAATCAAGTGGGTGGTTTTAATCAAGTTGATGATCTTATTAATGTTTCGGGAATAGGACAAAAGACATTTGATAAGCTTAAAAATCTAGTATGCACATAGAATATAGGAGGCATGGATATGAATATTAGGGTGTTAGTGGTAGATGATGAAAGACTAATTGTAAAGGGGATTAAGTTTAGCTTAGAGCAAGAAGGTTGGGAGGTAGATGCGGCATACGATGGAGAAGAAGCACTAAGTTTAGTGAAAAATGGGAAATACGATGTTATGGTATTAGATGTTATGCTTCCTAAATATGATGGACTAGAGGTATGTCAATTAGTAAGAGAATTTTCAAATATACCTATTATTATGCTTACAGCTAAAGGGGAAGATATGGATAAAATTATGGGGCTTGAATATGGAGCAGATGATTATGTCACCAAACCTTTTAACATTCTAGAATTAAAAGCGAGGATAAAAGCAATTCTGAGAAGAGCGGTTCATGTTGAAAAAGAACCAAACAAAAAAATTATTGAGGTAGGGGATCTAAAGCTTGAGGTTAATAGCCGAAGGGTTTTCTTAAAGAATATAGAAATCAATTTAACTGTAAAAGAATTTGATATGATGGAACTATTTGCCACACATCCAGGCAAAGTCTACAGCAGAGATCAGCTCCTAGATACTATATGGGGCAGGGATTATCCAGGAGATGTAAGAACTGTAGATGTTCATGTTAGAAGATTAAGAGAGAAAATTGAACCCAATCCAGGGCAGCCAGAATATATTCATACAAAATGGGGGGTAGGTTATTATTTTAAAGATTAAGATGAAATGGTTCCAGAGTCTTAGGTGGAGACTGTTTATACTATTTTTCCTAGTCAGTTATGTTCCACTTATGATTTTCTCATCTGTTCTTATAGAGAGAATGGAAAATTCTTTTATAGAAAAAAGTCAGTCACAATGGCTAAGTAGGGGCAATTTAGTAGCCTCTCAGATAAGAGAAGGGAACTATCTAAAAGATGACAGCAACCATACGTATTTTAAGTCTCTTATTGCAGATATTAGTAAGGAGAAAGATCTTGATTCACGAATCATAGTAGTAGATAAAACAGGATTTGTACTTGTTGATTCAAGCGATACAGATACTGGGAAACTAGTACTGAATAGTCAAATTCTTGGAGCACTTGATAAACAGGATCGTGCAAAACCAGAAAAGAAAGGTGAGCAGATGATCATGAGTGCTGCTGTATCTATAGTGGATAAGGATAATAAGGATGAAGTTGTTGGAGTCGTATTAATACTTGCTAACATAGATGATATTTATAAAAACTTAGATGATATGAAGAATCAAAATAATTTATTATCTCTTATCACAAGTTTATTTATTGGATTACTTAGTTTCATGACTTCATCATTTATCACTAGGCCTCTTAAAATGCTTATGAAGTTTGTACAGAAGATAACTAATGGGCAACTAGATCAAAAAGTGGATGTAAAGGGTAAAGATGAGATTGCTGAACTTGGAAGTGCATTTAATCATATGGCAGAGCAGCTACAAAGGCTTGAACAATCAAGACAAGAGTTTGTATCTAATGTATCCCATGAACTGAAAACGCCTTTATCTTCTATTAAGGTCTTAACAGAGTCTCTTATTTTTCAAGAAGATGTTCCTGTTGAAATGTATAAAGAATTTTTTAGTGATATTAATTCTGAAGTGGATCGATTAAATAATATTATATCTGATTTATTAACGCTTGTAAGATTAGATCAAAGAGAGATCCCTATGAATATAACAAGTGTAAACTTAAATGATTTAGCACAAGCGACATTAAAGAGATTGCTACCTCTAAGTAAAAGAAAAGAAATACAGCTTATTTATGAAAGTCATAAAGAAGTAATGGTTGAAGTTGATGAAGTAAAACTTACATTGGCATTATCTAATCTTATTGAGAACTCAATAAAATATACTCCTGATGGTGGAGAAGTTAAAGTCACAATGCAAAGTGACCTTCAAGATGCTTTTATTATTGTACAAGATACTGGCATAGGTATAGCAAAAGAAGAACAAGCTAAAATATTTGAAAGATTTTATCGCACAGATAAGACAAGAAATAGGCAAACAGGCGGTACTGGGCTTGGCCTTTCAATCACATATAAAACCATTATTATGCACAATGGATCAATACAGGTGGAAAGTGAAGAAGGTAAAGGGTCAACATTTACAGTTCAAATTCCACTAAGGCATGTCTAGAGGGAGGGACTAAATGAAAAAATTATATTATCAAGTATTATTACTTATGGTAATGGTATTCTTTTTAGTCTCATGTGATAAAAGTACAAGTGAAGATACAAAAGGAAATACAGTTACTGTATATTTTTATAACACAACCCAAGAAAAACTTGTTGCTGAGTCAGTTATTTCAGAAAAAAATATTCGCGAGGCAACTGACGAAGAAATGATAGATGCAGTTATTAATGCATTATCTAGAGGACCACTTGTTACATCTGTACCCATTAATTTTCAAATGCCAGTTAAAGGTTATCAGCTAAATGACAAAATAGTAAGTATTTGGTTTAATGATGAATACAGCAAATTATCTACACCTAATCAGATTATTACAAGAGCTTCTTTGCTCTATTCTTTAACAGAGCTAGATTTTGTTGAAGGTGTTGTGTTTTATGCTGGCGATTCTGAGATTGTTAATGGGAATGGTGAACCAATAGGAACATTAACAAGAAGGAGCCTTTTAACGGGGGTGATTGATCCAAAGCCACCTACTAATATAAAACTTATTACTCTGTACTTTGCTAAGCAAAATAGTGATAAGTTATACAAAGAAACTCGAGAAATACACATAAATGATAAGACCCCTCTCGAAAAATATATTGTAGAAGAGCTGATTAAAGGACCAAGAAGCAATGACTTAATGGCAATTATACCTAAAGATACTAAAATAGACGTGAAAACTGAGAGTGGTGTATGTCAAGTTGATTTTTCAGCGGAAATAAAATCTAAACAATTTTCTTCAACTAAGAGTAAAGAACTACTCCTTTATTCTATAGTAAATTCTTTGACAGAGCTTAATAATATACAAAAAGTAATTTTCTTAGTAGATGGGAAGAAGCAAAGTGAGTTTACTATAGATATTGATTTAAGTGAATCTTTTGAAAGGAATGAAGAGATTATTGAATAGACTTAAAAGACCATTTGTATGGTGTGTTTTATATTTTATTCTAGGGATAGTGGGGGCAAGTTTTTATAAAGCTTGCCCTTATATCATTTTATTTAGTATTGTGAGCATTGTTTGTCTATCATGGAAATTTCGGCAAAAAATATACTTGCTATTTACTATCTTTCTGATACTGGGTCAAATGCGCACGAGTACACATCCTGTCATCCGAGAAGTAAATATTTTCACTTCAAATAGTAATATAGTACTAGAAGGTTATGTAAGCAAAGTACAAGATACACAATTTGGAAGACAAATAACACTGAGTAAAGTGACCGTGATAGATGATAAAGTGCCAAAACCAATAAAATCAAAAGTAATGTTAGAATATAATGAGAAAGATGAGATTAGGTTAGATGATCATGTTAGGGCATCTGGGATTGTAAAAAAACCAGCAATCAAGATGAATCCTAGTGATATTGATTATGCAAGTTATTTAAAAAGTCAAGGGATTGTGGCAACAGTAAAAGTTAATAAAGTTTATATTACTAAAGGAGAGTTAACATATTTAAATAAAACTTATGATAGAATACTTAAAAGAATTGATGAAATTTGGCAAGGGAAAGACCAAGGACTCATTGAGGGTATGCTGATGGGGAGTACAAAGAACATTCCTGAAGAGATTACCCAGTTATATCAAAAAACAGGTATAGCACATATACTTGCTGTTTCAGGATTTAATATTGGCATACTTATTTTTATTGTACTATTTGTATGTTCAGAGCTTGGAATATCTTATAGGGCTAGATATATTATTAGTTTACTTGTAATATGGCTCTATACATTTTTAGTAGGCTTAGGTGTTGCAATAGTCAGAGCAACTATTATGGCAACTTCAGTCATTATTTCAAAATGTATATGGGAAGAAAGTGATGATTTAATTAATTTAGCGTTGTCAGCGTTTATAATACTTTGTATCAATCCTTTTTGGTTATATCAGGTAGGATTTTTAATTAGTTTTTTTGCGGTAGCAAGTTTATTTTGTGGTCACCTTATCATAGAAAAATTAAAAAATTCTATCAACACCAAGCAAAAAAAATTAATTTCTATCTTTATTTATTGGTTATGTAGTATGGCGGGGATTTACCCATTATTAGCTTATTTTTTTTATGAAATACCACTTCTTGCAAGCATCCTTAATTTAGTGATTGCTTCGCTTTTTTCTGTTATTATAGTAGGAGCATGTGTGTGTATAATTATTAGTATATACAATGTAGAGATAGCAAGGCTTATTGGAAAATGTATCATAGAATTACTGAGTATGATTAACACATTATGTACGTATATAGCAAAGATTCCTTTTGCGAGTCTTTGCACAGGGAAACCAAGTCTTGTAACCATGATCCTTATTTATGCATTTTTGTGTTTGGTCATACTGTATATCAAAGGCTATATCAAACATTTTAAAGGAGCATTAGTCCCCCTTTATTTACTTGCAATATGGAGTGTTATAGGATTATTTAGTTCCGAAGTACTGATGATTTGCCATTTGTATATAGGACAAGGAGATGCTGCGGTTATTACCACAAAGGATAAAAAAGCTATTCTTATTGATGGAGGGAATTTAGGAAAAGGAAAAGTTATTCAAAGATATTTAAAGTATAGAGGTATATCAAAACTTCATGCAGCCATAGTATCCCATGCAGATGCGGATCATATAGGTGGCATTATAGATATAGTTAATACAGATATAGACATAGATCGGGTTATTATTTCTGCTTTAGAAGATAATGAGCATATTAGCACCTTATTTGATGTATGTGAAAGAAAGAGTATTCCTATTTACAAAGCATGGTATCAAGATAAGATATCCATGAATCAGATAGAGCTTTCCTATCTTACACCAAGTAGCAAGCAAATAGATTTAAAAGATAGCAATCAAAAATCAATAGTATGCCTATTAAGATATAAGTCATTTGAGGAATTATTTACAGGTGATATTGATGGAGATGTTGAAAGAAGGCTTCTAAGTAAAATAGAAGAGATCGATGTTTTAAAGGTAGCCCATCATGGTTCAAAAACATCAACTTCTGACGCATTTATTAAGAAGACATATCCTAAGTATGCTATAATCAGCTGTGGTATTAATAACTTATATAAACATCCTAACAAAGAAGTAATAGATAGATTAGATGATTATAATATTAATACATTGTGCACAGATAGTTTAGGTGCTATTACTATAAAAACAAATGGAAATAGCGTAATCATTGATTATGAGGTAAAAGGGGAGTGAAATACATGGTGAAGAAACAGTGCTATTTATTAACTGGAACTGAAGATTATTTAAAACAGCTGTTTATGAAAGATTTAAGATCTCATTTATTAGATGATCCAAAAGATATAATGAATTATGTAGAATTAGCCTCAAAAGAAATAAGAACTCAGCAAATTATTGATTTAGCTGAAACACTTCCCTTTATGTCGGAGAATAAAATCATTTATATTAAAGATTCAGGTTTTATGAAATCAGGCAGTAAAGATGAGGTAGAAAAACTTGAGAAATGGATAGATAATATTCCAAATTATTGTGTGATTATCTTTGATGAGAAAGAAATTGATAAAAGAAGTAAATTATATAAGAAGATTAATAAAGAATACTCAGTAATGGAGTTTAATTATCCAGCTGAAAATGAGACCTATAAGATAGTACAAGATAGAGCTAAGGCATTAAAATTAAATATAGATAAAGACTTAATCCTATATTTTATTAGAAATATGCCCCAAAATCTTAGTCACATTTTCTTTGAGCTAGAGAAACTTGCAAGTTTTTGTGTGGAAAATAAGGTGCAAAAAAAGGATATAGATTCAGTATGTGTGTTTGGACTAGAACAGAGGATATTTGAACTGGTTAAGCAAATTACGTTAAGGAATACACAGGATGTTTTAAAAATATACAATACATTAATAGAAAGTAAGGAGTCGCCCATAGCTATTTTAGTACTTGTTGCAAGACAATATAGACTGATGCTACAACTAAAATATATGCTTAAGGAAAACACTTCTGAAAAGCAAATAGCAAGCAATCTAAAGCTACCTACCTTTGCATTAAAAGATATTAAAGCACAAGCACTGCAGCTCGCATTTGCAAAAATACAGAATATCTTAGAAGACTGCCTTGAATGTGACAAAGAAATAAAATACGGTAAAATAGAAGCAGTAAAAGCAGTAGAACTACTTATAATAAAATGTGTTAGTTTCTAAATGAGGGAATAGGGTAAAAAAAGAGAGTGTTACAAAACTTGATGAAACAAGTTATGTAACACTCTCTTTCACGTATTAGTTAAGCAATAGAATTTACTAAACGAGTTAAAGTAGATTTTTTGCGTGCAGCTGTATTTTTATGAAATACACCTTTTGAAACAGCTTTGTCAATAGCTTTTGATGCTACTACTAAAGCTGCTTGTGCAGCATCTTTGTCTTTGCTTTGGGCTGCAACTAAAACTCTTTTTGTAAGTGTTTTTACTGTTGAACGAACGTAGCGATTGCGTTCTGTTCTTGTTGCTATAACAAGAATACGTTTTTTTGCTGATTTAATATTTGCCATTATATAGGCCTCCCATTCATATTCTAATAGACACGGTTTGGGGAATTTGAACGGTTTATAACTTAGTACATTATATAGTATTTATTTATATAAGTCAATGTATCCTATAAAAATGTATACTGTCAAAAATAATGGTAAAAATAGTTGTGTACAAAAAATAAGGTGTATAGGAGTAAAAGACTATGGAAAAACAACTTTCATTTGAAAATTGGAGCCCAAGAACTGATTTAGCTATAGAAATAGGTGCTGCTCTTAAAGAACAAAAAGAAGAAGAAGGCTACGAAATAGAAGGGGTAGAATTAATAACACATTACAATAATGAATTTGATATAACGACGACTCATGTTCATATTAAAAATGAAATTGGAGAAAGGAACATGGGCAGGCCGAAAGGAGATTATATTACTATAGAAAGTAGCCAAATTAAAGAAAATAACCCAAGTACACATACAGAAATTATTAATATACTTGCACAGCAGCTACGTAATCTACTACCTAAAGGTAAAAGAAAGGAAAAAGAAATATTGGTTGTAGGCCTTGGCAATAGATATGCAACACCAGATACACTTGGCCCTAAGGTTGCCAATAAGGTTCTTGTAACACGCCATCTTAGCGAAAAGACACCAGAAGATTTGGAGGATTCTGTATGTCATTTAAGTAGCTTAGCACCAGGAGTTATGGGGCTTACAGGAATAGAGACATCAGAAATTATTCATGGCGTAGCAAATAATATTAAGCCAGACTGCATTATTGCAATAGATGCCTTAGCAGCTAGAGATGCTAAAAGAATTAATGCAACTATTCAATTAACGAATACTGGCATAGCACCAGGAGCAGGAGTAGGCAATAAGAGAAAACAAATTAATGAAGAAACCATGGGATGCCCAGTCATCGCAATTGGTGTTCCAACTGTAGTGGATACAGCTACATTAGTTAATGATGTATTAAATCAATTAGTCAGTAATATGCTTAAAGAAGCAGAGCATTCTCCACTCTATGATATGCTTAAAACCATAGGTGAACAGGAAAAATATGAACTCATTAAAGAGACATTATATCCTACTATAGGGAACCTATTTGTTACGCCTAAAGATATAGATGAAATTATGCAGTATTTAACAAACATAATTGCCAATGGCATTAATATTGCAGTACATTCTGGAATTACACTAGAGGACATAAACAAATATAGTTATTAGTCATAAAAAAGAAGACAAGACTATACACTAATATAAAGGAATACACATAGTATAAGCTATTAGGTAAGTGTGCATTCTATCAAATACAAAAGAGGGGGATTTTATGAAACGTGTGAATATTATTACAATCAACATTTCAAAATATCTATCTATTGAAACCATAAAAATAAGTTTTTTTTGGTTTGCTTTTATTTCATCTCTTATATATGCATTTATTTATATGAATACCACTGATTCTAAGAGAGTATCTCAGATACTTATTAATCAAATACTTTTTACAGGTAGATTAGGAGTGGATGCAAGCACATTTTTAGAAGAATATACTTATTATGTGACGCATATAAAATTTGATGCTCCAGAATCATTGGTTTATCATTCAATTCCTTTTTTTGAGATGCTTAATCAAGAAAAAATAGAGTATTTAGAAGATATAAAGGGATATTTTATAATAGCTAATGAGGATGAATCTTTTAATGAGGGAGAAAAGGAAGAATATATGCCTATACTGCCAGATGTAAAGACAATTGACTTAAATAAAGAAAATTTTAAAGATCCCTATTTTATACTTAGGTATTTTATTACAGGAGATGCCAACTTAAATATAGATGCAGAATTGCTAAAAAGGTGGGATTTTGCAACATACCTTGATAAAGAATGGCGTATTAATGAACAAACATCAGGACCTAAAGTATTAATATTACATACACATATCAAGGAAACATATAGTGATGAAAATGATATAGAAAAAGGAGTTTGGGGCGTTGGAGAAAATCTAAAAGATTTACTTGAAGATAAGTATAATATAGAAGTCATGCACTTAAAAAGAAGCTTTTATAATGACGAAGGCATTCAAGATAAGCTAGAGTATGATAGAGTCGATGAGGTGATACCAACCCTTTTAGAAGAAAACCCGTCTATTGAAATGATCATTGACATACATAGAGATGGTGTTGAGGGAGCTAAGCTAGTTACCAAAATCAATGGGAAAAATACAGCGAAAGTTATGTTTGTGCAGGGGATATGTGAAGTGATTAATAAAGAGGGAGAAAGAATTCCAACAAACCTAAAAAATAAATATATTGAAGATAACTTGTCATTTGCCTTACAGATGCAAGTGCAAGCCTATAAATATTACCCAGGACTGGCAAGAAAAATATATTTGAAGCCTTATCGATATAGTACACATATGAAACCCATGTCACTTATTATAGAAGTGGGGGCACAAAGCAATACATTTGAGGAGGCTATTAATGCAACCTATCCATTAGCTGATATTATTGCAAAAGTAATTGAAAAGGATTGATAGAAAAAAGCAGCCTATGCTATAATGAAACGAATGTATAGAATTCACATGAAAACTATTTGGTGAATTCATCTAGAGAAACAACATGAAGTGGCATAAAAAAAGTGAAATATTTGAGCTGTTTCTCTGTACACAAGAAAATTAATTAAGGAGGGGCACTAATGTCTCTTTTAAGACAGCAACATATAAGAAATTTTTGTATCATAGCACATATTGATCATGGAAAAAGTACACTGGCTGATAGAATCATCCAGATGACTGGAGCACTTACAGAAAGAGAAATGCAAGAGCAAGTCCTCGATAACATGGATTTAGAAAGAGAACGTGGGATAACCATTAAATCACAAGCAGTAAGGCTTGTATATACTGCTAATAATGGAGAAGAATATATATTTAACTTAATTGATACACCAGGTCATGTAGACTTCAATTATGAGGTTTCAAGAAGTTTAGCAGCATGTGAGGGTGCTATATTAGTAGTAGATGCAGCTCAAGGAATAGAGGCACAGACATTAGCCAATGTTTATTTAGCAGTTGAACATAACTTAGAGATTTTGCCAGTTATCAATAAGGTTGACTTACCCAGTGCAAATCCTGAAGCAGTAAAACAGCAGATAGAAGATGTTATTGGAATAGATGCAAGTATGGCTCCATTTATATCTGCTAAAACAGGACTGAATGTAGAAGATGTATTAGAAAAAATAATAGCCATTATACCGCCGCCTAAGGGGAGCGAGGATATGCCACTAAAGGCACTTATATTTGATTCCATTTATGATCCTTATAAAGGGGTTATTATCTTTTGCCGTATAAAAGAAGGGCATGTTAAAAAAGGTATGGAAATACTTATGATGGCAACACAGGCAAAATTTGAAGTTGTAGAAGTAGGTGTTTTTGGTGCAGGGCAGTTTCGGCCTGTTGAAGTGCTTATGCCAGGAGAAGTAGGTTATATTACTGCTAGTATAAAAAACGTAAAAGAGGCTAGAGTTGGAGATACTGTTACTGATGCAAGTAATAAGGCTAAAGAGCCTTTACCAGGATATAAAAAAGTAAATTCTATGGTTTACTGTGGACTTTACCCTGCAGATGGGGCAAAATATGGGGATCTTAGAGATAGTCTTGAAAAGCTTCAACTTAATGATGCAGCACTTATATTTGAACCAGAGACTTCAATTGCACTTGGATTTGGCTTTAGATGTGGTTTTTTAGGATTATTGCATATGGAAATTATCCAAGAACGCTTAGAAAGAGAATATCATTTAGACCTTGTGACGACAGCTCCAAACGTTATTTATAAAGTATATAAAACCAATGGAGATATTATGGAACTTTCAAATCCAGCAAATTTACCAGATGTTTCAGAAATAAAATATATTGAAGAACCAATGGTAAAAGCACAAGTTATTGTTCCATCTGAATTTATTGGGGCAGTTATGGACCTATGTCAAGAAAAAAGAGGCGAATATATCGGTATGAATTACCTTGAAGCAACTCGAGCTGTATTAGATTACCGTTTACCGCTCAATGAAATTATCTATGACTTTTTTGATGCCTTAAAATCTAGAACAAAAGGTTATGCATCCTTTGACTATGAGTTAACAGATTATCAAGCATCCAAACTTGTGAAACTTGATATACTTGTTAATAAAGAAATGGTTGATGCACTCTCTCTGATCGTGCATGAAGAAAAGGCAGTTGAAAAAGGAAGGAAAATAGTAGAAAAACTAAAGAAAGAGATACCAAGACATTTATTTGAAATTCCTATTCAAGCAGCTATTGGCAATAAAGTCATTGCTAGAGAGACCATTAGTGCCATGAGAAAAGATGTACTTGCAAAATGTTATGGCGGAGACATCTCTAGAAAACGAAAACTCCTTGAGAAGCAAAAAGAAGGCAAAAAGCGCATGCGTCAAGTTGGTAATGTAGAGGTGCCACAATCAGCATTTATGAGTGTATTAAAACTAGGTGAATAATAAACAGCAGAGAAGAGGGCGAATATGGAAATAGGATTGTATGTTCATATACCTTTTTGCCATGCAAAATGTAACTATTGTGATTTTTTATCATTTTCATCAAATGACCACATGACTAGCTATATAGAAGCATTAATTAAAGAGATAAAAGCCTATAGCATGACCTTGAAAAAGGAGTATACAATTAAGACTATTTTTATAGGTGGAGGTACTCCTACGGTACTTCCACCTTACTTGTTTTCAAAACTATGTGATGCTATAGCCCTTTATTTTAATTTATGTAACGATGTTGAATGGACTGTAGAAGCCAATCCAGGGACTCTTACAAAGGAATTAGTCCATGTTTTTAAAAGATATCCTATTAATAGAGTGAGTTTAGGACTTCAAGCTGTCCAAGATGGTATTCTACAAAGTCTTGGAAGAATCCACACTTTTGATGACTGGAGAAAAAGTATTAGCTTTCTTTTAGAAAATGACATTTTCAATATAAATACAGATGTTATGTTTGCACTGCCAAGTCAGAAATTAGCAGATTTAGAGCATACATTGATAAGTATCACTCAATTTAATATCAAGCATTTATCTGTATATTCTTTAATCATTGAAGAGGGAACCCCGATTGAAAAGCTATATGAACAAGGAAAACTTATTATGCCAAGCGAGGATGAGGACAGGAAAATGTATCACTTTATTCAGTCATTTTTGGCATCTAAGGGATATAAACAATATGAGATATCTAATTGGGCAATAGATGAAAAATGTTGTAAACATAATATTTTGTATTGGAAAAGGGAACCCTATATCGGGATAGGATTAGGTGCACACTCTTTTTTTGAAGATGATAGATATTCTAACATAACTATATTAAAAGAATACATTTGTGCCCAAGGAGACCTTAGCATTTTACAAGAAAATAGAGAAACCATCACATATGATAAAGCAATAGAAGAATATATGTTTTTGGGACTTAGGCTGACAGAAGGGATATTAATAAAAGACTTTAAGGATAAGTTTAATCAAGACATCTTTTCTATCTATAATGATCAATTAAATAAATGGATCAAGTTTGGAGCTTTGATACAAGATAAAGGGAGGATCTACCTTTCAGATTATGGGATAGATATATCCAATCAAGTATTTTCTTCTTTTTTACAATAAATATTGACATACACAAAAATTAATGGTATCTTTATTTTGAAGTTAGCACTCAATAGTTATGAGTGCTAACAAGAAAAAGGAAGTGATAGTTATGAAACTCAATGATATTAATGAAAGAAAAATTAAGATTCTTGAAGCTATCATTTATGATTATATACAAACGGGAGATCCTGTAGGTTCTAGGACTATATCCAAAAAGTATGGTCTGGGTGTTAGTTCTGCAACGATTAGAAATGAAATGTCTGATCTAGAAGAACTAGGTTTTATTTTACAACCTCATGCTTCAGCAGGTAGAATCCCATCTAATAAGGCTTATCGATTATATGTAGATAATCTGATGCAAGCTAGGACTTTAAGTCCTGAAGAAGAAACATTAATTGTTCATGCAATTAGAGAAAGAATTGACAACATTGAATTATTATTGGAAGAAACTGCTAAACTTGTTTCAATCCTTACAAATTATGCTACTATAGCATCCACGACTACAGTATCCAAAATGAAAATCAAGCGTTTGCAACTAGTTCTTGTAGATGAGAGAACAGTAGCATGTGTTATGATATTTGATACTAATATTGTTAGACATGAAGTAATAAAGACAAACATAGTGGTCAATTATGACTTATGTCATATATTAACAAAGAGGCTAGAAGAGTTATTAAAGGAAAAAGTGATTACTGTAACTAACCTTGAAGATATCAGTATATTTATTAAAGAAACACTCAAAGATTACCCTGATATTGCTGTTGGCATACTTAGTGCTATTGAACATGTATTTGAACAAGAAAAACAAAGCAATGTATTTACAAGAGGTGTTATGAATATACTCCATTTTCAAGAGTTTAATGATATTGATAAAGCAAAGAAAATACTAGAACTTTTTGAACAAAAGCCTTATCTTACACAATTATTAGATAATCGAAAATCAGATAAGATTAATGTAATGATAGGTGAAGAAAATGCTTTGGAACCTATGAAAGAATGCAGCATTGTAACTACAAGTTATTCTATAGGAGAATATACTTTGGGTAATATAGGTATTATTGGTCCCACAAGAATGAATTATGCTCAAGTAATATCTGTATTAGAGCATATATCTTATTATATTAAGAATATGTTAGGAGATAAGACTGATTCCTAATAGGAAAGGATGAAAAAAATGAAAGAAGAAAAAAAGTCACTAAGGCAGCAAGATGATAAGGTGATAAAACATCAGAACAATATGGATCAGGAAAGCAAGAATAAAAATATGAGAAGGTTAGAGTTACAACGAGAAGATGGTTATAAAAGGTATGATAAAAGGGATGACGTTAAAAAGGCAAAGATGAAACAAGTTGAGAAGGAAAAAAGTGAGATAAAGGAAAAAGAACAAGCAAAGGATCAACCAAAAGATCAGGCAAAGGTCGATCAAAAAAATAGTGCTAAAGAAGAAAAAAATAGTGTAAATGAAGAAAAAACTACTACTAATAATAATACCGAGTCACTTACTGAAGACAAAGAAGCTATCTATATTGATAAACTGAAACGATTGATGGCAGAATTTGATAATTATAGAAAGCGGAATGAAAAAGAAAAGTTAGAAATCTATGATAGAGCATCAAGTAATTTGCTTACAGAAATGTTGCCTATTGTAGATAACTTTGAAAGAGCATTAGAAGTGGAAACGGAAGATAAGACTCTTTATGAAGGTATTCATATGATTTATAAACAATTAATGAGTACACTTGAAAAAGCTCATATTAAGGTGATAGAGGCTGAAGGGAAACCATTTGATCCAAATCTGCATAATGCTATTTTGCATATAGAGGATGAAAAATATGGTGAAAACGAAGTTGTAGAAGAGCTGCAAAAAGGCTATTTATATAAAGATAAAGTATTAAGATATAGCATGGTTAAAGTTGCAAATTAAACATATTTAGGAGGAATAGATTATGGGAAAAATAATAGGAATTGACTTAGGAACCACAAACTCATGTGTTTCAGTTATGGAAGGTGGTAAACCTGTAGTTATAGTAAATGCTGATGGAGGTAGAACAACACCATCTGTAGTTGGTATTACTAAAACAGGTGAAAGGTTGGTTGGTGATGTTGCAAAACGTCAAGCGATTACAAACCATGATAGAACCATTATGTCTATTAAAAGACATATGGGAACAAATCACAAAGTAAAAATTGATGACAAAGATTTTACACCACAAGAAATTTCTGCAATGATTTTGCAAAAGCTTAAAAAAGATGCAGAAAGTCATTTAGGTGAAACAGTTACAGAAGCTGTTATTACTGTTCCAGCTTATTTTACAGATAGCCAACGTCAAGCAACTAAAGATGCAGGACGTATTGCAGGTTTAGATGTAAAACGTATTATCAATGAACCAACAGCTGCAGCCCTTGCATATGGACTCGATAATGAACAAGAACAAAAGATCATGGTTTATGATTTAGGTGGCGGAACATTTGACGTTTCTATTATTGATATTGGAGATGGTGTTATTGAAGTTCTTGCAACTAGTGGAGATAATAATTTAGGTGGTGATGATTTTGACGAGAAAATCATTAACTATCTTGTGCAAGAATTCAAAAAAATAGAAGGTGATGATTTATCAACTGATAAAGTAGCTATGCAAAGACTAAAAGAAGCTGCTGAAACAGCAAAAAAGGAATTATCAACAAAAACAACTACATCTATCCTAATACCTTTTATTGCACCTGGGAAAAATCTTGATATTACACTTACAAGAGCAAAATTTGAAGAAATTACAATAGGGCTTGTTGAGCGTACATTAGGGCCAGTAAGACAAGCACTTCAAGATGCATCACTTAATCCAAATGATCTTGACAAAATATTGTTAGTGGGTGGATCAACACGTATTCCAGCTGTACAAGAAGCTGTAAAACGTATTACAGGAAAAGACCCATTTAAAGGAATAAATCCTGATGAGTGTGTAGCTATAGGAGCAGCTATTCAAGGAGGAAAATTATCAGGAGATGCTGGTGCAGGAGATATTCTTCTTCTCGATGTAACACCTCTTTCATTAGGAATAGAAACATATGGTGGGGTATCAACTGTATTAATCCCTAGAAACACTACTATTCCAACTAAGAAAAGTCAAATCTTTTCAACAGCTTCAGATAATCAACCAGCAGTTGATGTTCATGTAACTCAAGGCGAAAGACCAATGGCTAAAGACAATAAGACTCTTGGAAACTTTAAATTAGATGGTATTATGCCAGCACCTCGTGGTGTACCACAAATTGAAGTAACATTTGACATTGATGCAAATGGTATTGTAAAGGTATCAGCTAAAGATTTAGGAACACAAAAAGAACAACATATAACAATTACTGCAAGTACAAACTTAAGTGATGATGAGATCAATAAAGCAGTACAGGAAGCAGAAAAATATGCTGAGGAAGATAAGAAACGTAAAGAAGCAATAGATGTAAAAAATGAAGCTGAGAGTATGATCTTCCAAACAGATAAATTACTCAAAGATATGGCTGATAAGCTAGAACCATCAGATAAATCTAAAGTTGAATCTAGTCTTAACAACTTAAAAGAATTAAATGCTAAGATTAGTATTGACACAATTACTGAAGCAAATATTGAAGAATTAAGGAAAGCTAAAGAAGACTTAACAAATGTATTCTATGAGATTTCTCAGAAAGTTTATAGCCAAGCAGGTGCAAATGCACAAGATGTAAATGCACAAGGTGCATCTTCAAATGATGATGATGTTATAGACGCTGATTTCAAAGAAGAATAAGGTTTTAGAAACGGTCAAAGAGAAAGCTCTTTGACTGTTTCTGCTAGATAATATATATTTATATTGGTGGTGAAATAAGTGTCAACCAAAAGAGATTATTATGAAGTATTAGGAATATCTAGAGATGCTCAAGATGCAGATATAAAAAGAGCATATAGAAATCTTGCAAAAAAATATCATCCAGATGCAAACCCAAATAATAAAGAAGCAGAAGCTAAATTTAAAGAAGTTACAGAAGCATATGAAGTACTAAGTGATGAGCAAAAACGTTCAGCATATGATAGATTTGGACATAGTGCATTTGATCAGTCAGGTGGTGGCGGATTTAGTGCAGACTTTGATATGAACGATATATTTGGCAGTGTATTTGGAGATATTTTTGGTACTGGAAGGAGAAGACCAAGAGGACCTATACCAGGAGCAGATATTCGTCAAACTCTAGAGGTAACCTTTGAAGAAGCGGCTTTTGGTACAGAAAAGGATATAACAGTGAATACTGCTGAATTATGTAGTACTTGTAATGGTACTAAGGCTAAGCCAGGTACAAAATCAACAACATGTACTAAATGTGGCGGAACAGGTCAGGTACGTATAACACAAAGAACTATCCTAGGAGCTATGCAAAGCGTTCAGACTTGCGATGCATGTAGAGGTGAAGGAAAAATAGTTAGTGAACCTTGTCAAGCATGCAAAGGCCAAGGGAAAGTAAGAACAAGCAAAAAGGTGACTGTAACGATACCAGCAGGTATTGATCATGGGCAGACTTTAAGAATACAAGGTAAAGGAGATGCTGGAGACGTTGGTGCACCAAGTGGAGATTTGCTTATTACAATCTATGTAAAAGCTCATGATAAATTTGAACGAAGAGGTAATGATGTACATTTGAGAATGCCAATCAGTTTTGTTCAAGCAGCATTAGGTGCAGAGTTATCTATTCCTACTTTAGATGGTAATGTAAAATTTAGTATTAAAGAAGGTACACAAACTGGTACTGTATTTAGACTTCAAGGGAAGGGAATACCAAGTTTAAGAAACAAAAAATACAGAGGAGACCAGTATGTAGAGGTCTTTGTAAAGGTTCCTACTCAACTTACTGAAAAACAAAAGCAGTTATTAAATGAATTTGAAGCAGATTCTACGAACCATTCAGAGGACAATAAAAGTTTTTGGGAAAAACTAAAAGGGAAAAAGTAAATATAGTAAGAGAATATTCTACCCTTAGATAAATTGTGAAAGAAGATATAGAGAAACAACACAAACACTTAGTGTATTGATCACTCATAAGTTGTTTCTCTTTAATGGATTTATATAGTATAAATGAAGGTATTCAAGCACCTTTTTGGCTATGTGTGTTATTTTTATTCTTTAGACTAGGAGAAATAATGATGAATTGGATCGAAGTAAAAATATATACGACTTCAGAAGGAGTAGAAGCGGTTACAGGCCTATTGATGCAGATAGGTATAAATGGATTTGTGGTAGAGGATTCAAAAGACTTGGATGATTTCTTAAATGATACATCCGCTATTTGGGATTATATCGATGACTCAGTATTAAAGTTAAAGGATTGTGAAACCAATATTACGGTCTATTTACCTGATAATCTCCAAGGAAGAGAAACTTTTATCTCTGTAAAGAATGAAGTTTCTAAGCTAAAGAGTATAGATCAAGATCAAAAGTATGGAAGATTAAGTATAGAAACTAAAGACATAAATGAAGATGATTGGGCAAACAATTGGAAACAGTACTTTAAGCCATTTCAACTAGGTAACAAATTTATTATTAAGCCTTCATGGGACGAATATCATGAAATTACTGATAGATTGATATTGGAGATTGACCCTAGCTCAAGCTTTGGGACAGGTCAACATGAAACAACAAAACTTTGTATTATGGCACTTGAAGAACGTGTCCATGAACAAGACAATATTTTGGACCTAGGTTGTGGAAGTGGGATTCTTTCGGTGGCGTCATTATTATTAGGTGCAAAGAAGGTAACAAGTATTGACATAGATGAAAATTGTACAAATATTACATTAGAGAATTTCAAGAAAAACAATGTTAAAAAAGAGCAATTTGATATATATTGTGGTAATATTTTAGAGAGTATAGATCTTCAGAATAATATCGGTTATCATCAATATGATATAGTTGTTGCAAATATTGTAGCGGATGTTATTATTGCAATGAAGGACATATTGAGCAACTTTTTAAAGCCTAATGGATGTTTAATCGTTTCTGGTATAATAGGTGAAAGACAAGAAGAAGTAGTACAGGCTCTCACCCAAAGTGGATTTTTACTAGAGAAGATCAATGAAATGAATGATTGGGTAGCTATAGAATTCACATTTAGATAGATTAGTATGTAAATTCATCGAGAATTCACATTATAAATACTCAGTATGTGAATTCATTGAGAGTTCATATGCTAAATAATGACACTATGTGAACACATTCAAAATTTACATTTATTGAGCTTAGTATATAATTCATTAAGAATTCATATTATAGATATTTAGTATGAGATTTAATTAAGCATTTGTATTATACAATAAAAGATAAGAAGGAAAATAGATATGCCTAAATTTTTTGTTGATCAATCGCAAATTATAGATCAAGATATTGAGATAATCGGTGATGATGTTAATCATATAAAAAATGTAATGAGGATGAACTTAGGGGACGAAATTACAATTAATGATAGACAAGGGCATGATTATGAGTGTATAATTAATAATATAAGTGTTGATCGTATAAAATGTACTATAAAAAATACTACTGTATCTCAAAACGAACCTCTAGTCTATACTTGCGTGTTTCAATCTTTTATCAAAGGTGAAAAAATGGATTTTATGATACAAAAAAGTGTAGAAATTGGCGTATCAAAGATTATACCTATTTTTACCGAACGATGCGTTGTAAAATTAGATGATAAAAAGAGAATTGAGACAAAAATAGGCAGATGGAATAAAATTGCTGAGAGTGCAGCAAAACAAAGTGGAAGAGGTATTGTACCCATAGTGGACATGCCATTAAGTTATGAAAAGGCAATTAAATATGCAAGTGAAAATTTAGGGAAGTCTTGTATACCCTATGAAAAGGAAAATAGCACTACTTTGAAATATTTTTTAACAGAAAACAGCTATTCATCCTTGGGCATCTTTATTGGACCTGAAGGTGGGTTAACAGAAGAAGAAATTCAGTTAGCTGTATCATATAATATTAAGCCAGTTACATTAGGAAAAAGGATTTTAAGAAGTGAAACAGCAGGACTAGTTGTTCTTTCAAATATTATGTATGAAGCGGGTGAAATGTAAACATGGAAAACTTAAGTTTTTTAGTGGTAGATGACGCCATATTTATGAGAACAATATTAAAGAAAATGTTAGAAGAGGCTGGTTATAATGTTGTAGGCGAAGCAGGAAATGGAAATCAAGCTATTGAAATGGCACAGAGACTTCAGCCAGATATTATTACTTTAGATATTACAATGCCTGAGATGGATGGGATTAAGGCAATAGAGCAAATACTACAAGTAAGTCCAAATTCAAAAATAATTATGTGTTCTGCTATGGGACACCAATCTAAAGTTGTAGAAGCCGTAAAAGCAGGAGCAAAGGATTTCATAGTAAAGCCATTTGAGAAAAATAGAGTACTTCAAGCGATTAATAATGTCATTAATAGATAGCAAAGTGGAGGAAGTTATTGCCTCCATTTTTTATGTAGGGATTGTATAGGAAGGAAGAAAAAAATGGATATATATCTAGACAACGCTGCTACGACTAGACCTTTAGATAGTGTAATAGATAGGGTAGCACGTGTTATGAAAGATACTTATGGCAATCCATCCTCATTGCATAAAAAAGGAATAGAAGCAGAAAAAATTTTAAAACAAGCAAAAGAATTATTTGCAAAGCATCTAGGAGCTTTTGAAGAAGAGATCTACTTTACTTCTGGAGGCACGGAAAGTAATAATACAGCTATATTGGGGGGCGCCTATGCTTACCAAAGAAATGGGAAAAAAATTATTACATCAGCTATAGAACATGCTTCAGTAAAGGATGTGTTTTCTTATCTGGAAAATAATGGGTTTGAGATCGTTGTTATTCCTGTTAATAAAGAAGGATATATTAATGAAGAAATACTGTATGACCAGATTGATAAGCACACAATATTAGTGAGTATCATGCATGTGAATAATGAAATAGGAACTGTGCAAGATATTGAAAAAATAGGATATAATATTAAAGATAGGAATAGTAAAACCATATTCCATGTAGATGCTGTTCAATCCTTTAGCAAAATACCCATTCATGTCAAAAGAGCAAAAATAGATTTATTGTCTTTAAGTGGTCATAAATTTTATGGGCCCAAAGGAATAGGTATACTCTATAAAAACAAGGATGTTTTGATGAAAAGCTTAATCCATGGAGGAGGACAGCAAAAAAATATTCGTTCTGGAACTGAAAATGTTCCTGCTATAGCTGGTATGGCAGAGGCGTGTGACTATGTATTTACACACTTTAATGAATTGACGCATCACTACCGAGCATGTAAAGATTACTTTATTCATCATTTGTTTCATGAAATAGAAGATCTGCACATTAATGGACCTAAGAGTGCAGAAGGTGCTCCTCATATTGTCAATATAGGATTTAAGGACATAAAAGCAGAAGTATTGCTTCATGCATTAGAACATAACAACATTTATGTATCTTCTGGTTCAGCTTGCTCGTCCAACAAAGCACATGAATTAGGTGTACTAGAAGCTATAGGTAACAAAGGTGATGATCGTGATAACGCTTTAAGATTTTCTTTTGGAATAGATATTACAGAGCAAGATTTAAATACTGTGATTGATGTTATAAATAAGCAAATTGTATTGCTTCGAAAATTTAAAGAAGGAGGCAGAAAGTGAGAAATGTTTTTTTAGTAAAATATGGGGAGATTGGTATCAAAGGGAAAAATCGTTTTATATTTGAAAATCATTTAGTAGATACAATAAAAAATAATCTTAAGGATATCGGTAGTTTCCATGTTTTTAAAGATCAAGGAAGAATAATGATTCATCCAGATTGTGATATATTGCATAAAGAATTAATTATACAGAAGCTAACTAAAATATTTGGAATAGTTGCTGTTGCTGAGGGGACAATGGAAGAAGAAGTTTCGATGGAAGCTATTAAAAAACTTTCTTTAGAGCATATGAAGACGCTGTGTAAAGATAAAACAGTATCTTTTAAGGTACAAGCGAGACGTTCGGATAAGAAATTTCCATTAAACTCTATGGAAATTAGTGCTCAAATTGGAGAATATATTTTAGATGAACTCGGTGATAAAGTCTTCGTGGATGTTCATAATCCAGAGATACTCCTTTCAATAGAACTTAGAAAAGGGACTTATGTATATTCAACCATCTATAAGGGAACAGGTGGTATGCCTTATGGAACGAATGGGAAGGCAACTTTACTTTTGTCAGGAGGCATAGATAGCCCTGTAGCAGGGTGGATGATAGCAAAAAGAGGCGTAATCATAGACGCAGTATATTTCCATAGTCCGCCTTATACAAGTGAAAGAGCTAAAGAAAAGGTGATTGATTTAGCAAAAAAAATAGCTTTATATACAGGAAGTTTTAATGTGTATATAGTTCCATTTACAGATATCCAAATGCAAATTTATCAAAAGTGCCCTCATGAGCAAATCACTCTAATTATGCGCCGTATCATGATGCGTATAGCAGATAAAATAGCAAAAGCAAATGGTAGCATGGCATTAATTACAGGTGAAAGCATAGGACAAGTAGCAAGTCAAACCATGCAAAGCTTAGTCGTAACAGATAATGTAACGAATATGCCTGTTTTTAGACCACTTATTGGATTTGATAAAGAAGAAATTGTTCAACTAGCAAAGAAAATAGATACTTTTGAAACATCTATCTTACCTTATGAGGACTGTTGTACAATATTTGTTCCAAAACATCCAGAAACGAAACCAAGAATAGATAGTATTATGCGATCAGAAAGAGTACTAGAAGATACATTAGAAGATATGATTGAAGAAGCTATTTCAAATGCAGAAATAACTAAAGTGTAAAATGAACATAGTACTAAATATAAGGGGTATAACTTAAAGTTTAAAATCAAAATTCTGTATAAGCCCATATAGTGATATGGGCTTATACGAACTACGCAACAATAAAATCTTTTAAGTTATCAATTAGTTCTTGTGAATTATCATCATTATGGATGTCAAGTCTAAGTGTAGTACTTAAGTCTAGACTAAATATGCCCATAATAGATTTTGCATCAATGATATAACGCCCTGATGACAAATCAAAGTCACCATCATATTGACTAATGATATTAACAAAAGTTTTAACCTTTTCAATTGAGTTTAATGAGATATTAACAGATTTCATATTATCCTTCCTTACCAAATGTTTTATGATATATATCATATAGTTACTCCTAATTATTGTCAATACGAAAGAGGTGTAATATTTGAATAAAGCGGCTTTTTATACGCTTGGATGCAAAGTGAATCAATATGATACAGAAGCAGTTATGGAATCTTTTATAAAAAGTGGATATGAGATAGTAGAATTCCATGAATATGCAGATGTATATGTTGTAAATACTTGTACTGTAACCCATTTAAGTGATAGAAAATGCAGACAAATGTTAAGAAAAACAAAAAAAATCAATCCAAATAGTATTTTAGTAGCAATGGGCTGTTATGCACAAGCAGCAAAAGATAATCTGAAGGAACAAATTGAAGAAGTTAATATTGTAGTTGGTACAGATCATAGAAATAAAATAATAGAACTTGTTGAAGAGTATAATAAGCAAAAAAAGCAATATACTAATATCGTAACAGATATTATGGATGTATATGAGTTTGAAGAATTACAAGTATCTACAATGAGTGAAAGAACAAGAGTATATCTTAAAATACAAGAAGGCTGTAACAATTATTGTGCTTATTGTATCATCCCCTATGTACGTGGCCGTATTAGAAGCAGAAAAATTGATAACATTATTGACGAGGCAAATAGACTAGCGGATTCTGGCTTTAAAGAAATTGTACTTACAGGAATACATGTGGCTTCTTATGGTAAAGATTTAAATAATATTAGTCTTATAGATGTAATAAGACGTATTCATGATATTGAAGGTATCGAACGCATTAGAATGAGTTCAATAGAGCCCAACCTGATTACTAAATATTTTGTAGAAACCATAAAAAGCATGCCCAAATTGTGCCATCATTTTCATTTGTCCCTTCAAAGTGGTAGTGATAGCGTTTTAAAGCGAATGAATAGAAAGTATAACTTAGATGAATATAGGCAAAGTGTTAATCGATTAAGAAGCATATGGGAAGATGTTGCTATTACTACAGATATTATTGTAGGATTCCCAGGTGAAACAGACAGTGAATTTAATGAAACCTTGTCATTTGTGCAGGAGATAGCATTCTCACAGATTCATATTTTCCCATTTTCACCTAGAGAGGGAACCCCTGCAGCAAGAATGAAAGATCAAATAACGCCTACTATAAAGACAATGCGAGCTAAAAAACTATCAAGCCTAGAAAAAAAATTAAGAAAAGCATTTTTAAATAAGCACATAGGGAAAAAACTACATGTACTATTTGAAATGTATGAATCAGATATGCTTACAGGATATACAAGTAACTACTTGAAATTTCAAACAGCTTGCACAGATCATTTAGAAAATAAGATTTGCCAGGTTATAGTAGATAAAGTTGAAAATAATAATTTAATAGGACATATTATTGACTAATAATTTTATTTAGTAATTGCATATAATTTTATATTGTATTATCATATATTTAAAAGATTAGCGTGAGTATTGGAAGGTGAGAAAAATGAGTGGTATGAATGAAACTATGCAATTTCATTTAGATAATATTGAAAAAAGTTCAACGAAAGAAATACTGACAGATGTTTATATTGCCTTAAAAGAAAAGGGATATAACCCCATCAATCAGATAGTTGGCTATATTATGTCTGGAGACCCAACATATATTACAAGTTATAACGGTGCGAGAAACAAAATAAGAAAGCTTGAAAGAGATGAAATTTTAGAAGAGCTTGTTGCCTGTTATTTAAAACAATAGTAAACGTTGGCTGTAGATACATCATTCTGCAGCTTTTTACTTGAATTAGAGAAACAACTAAGCTATTTAACTTATTTAGTTATTAAATGTTGTTTCTGCCAATGAATTCACAGAGCGTAACTGAAAGTTCATAATGTGAATTCAATATATAGGGGGATAATATTGAGGATACTAGGCTTAGATTATGGAACAAAAACAACAGGAGTTGCTGTAAGTGATCCACTGGGATGGACAGCACAAGGATTAGAGATCATAAGAAGGAATGACGAGAATAGTTTAAAAGATACTATAAATAGAATATCTGAATTATGCAAACAGTATCAAATTCAGAAGATCGTTCTTGGCCTTCCTAAAAATATGAATAATACTATTGGTGAAAGAGGTGAAAAAACAATACAATTCAAAGAAAAACTAGAAAAGAAAGTAGAAGTTCCAGTAGTTCTTTGGGATGAACGACTGACTACTGTAGCTGCAGAAAACATGTTAATTAGTGCGGACATTAGCAGACAAAAAAGGAAGAAGGTAATAGATAAGATTGCAGCTGCACTTATATTGCAAAACTATCTAGATGCCCAAAATTAAAAGGGGAAGTATATGGAAAAAATAACTTTTTATGACGAGAGCAATGACCAGCCAATTTTATTTGAAGTAGTTGACGAGGCAATAATTGATGGACAAAAATATATATTGGTAGTAGATGAAGAAGAAATAGCTGCTATATTAAAAGAAATAGAGCAAGACAATGATGAAACTACTTATGCACTTATTGAAGATGATGAAGAATTTAAAAGGATAGCTGTGCATTTTATGAGTAGCGAGGATTATGATATAGAAGTTTAGCAAAATTCATCTAATAAAAATTCATATAGATATCTTATGAGGTAAGAGAGGCGAATTTATTGATTAATTCACTATTTGAAGAACGATTAAAAAAAATGGGCTGTAAGCTTACCATGCAGCGTAGATGGGTTTTGGATATTATTCTCGAAAATCAAAATAAGCACTTGACTACTGAAGAAATTTATTCAGAGGCTAAGAAAAAACACCCAGAAATTGGACTTGCTACAGTATATAGAACCATGCAGCTCTTTGAAGAAATGAGAATCATAGATAGAATCAATTTTGATGATGGATTTAGTAGATTCGAACTTAATGTGAATGGAGAGAATCATCACCATCATCATTTAATATGTGAAAAGTGTAATAAGGTGTTTGAAGTAGCAGATGATTTGCTTACAGAAATAGAAAATGAAATAGAACAAAAATATAAGTTTAAAGTAAATAATCACAATGTTTTATTTTACGGATGTTGTGAAAAATGTGCCAAAAATATTAAATGAAATTGGAGGTGTGATTTTGGTACCCAGAAAAACAAAAAGTAAATTACGCATTATCCCACTAGGAGGAATGGGAGAAATAGGGAAAAATATTACAGCGTTTGAATTTGAAGATGAAATTATTGTTGTGGACTGTGGACTAGCTTTTCCTGAAGACGAAATGTTAGGGATTGACCTAGTTATTCCAGATATCACTTATTTATTAAAAAAGATAGATAGAGTTAAAGGAATTGTATTAACCCATGGACATGAAGATCATATAGGAGGTTTGCCATATATTCTTCCAGAGCTTAATGTACCTGTTTATGGTACGAAATTAACTATTGCACTGGTAGAAAATAAACTTAAAGAGCATAATCTTCTTAAAACGACGCAGCGCTTTAATGTGATGCAAGGGGAAACTATTTCTCTTGGAAAGCATTTTAAAGTAGAGTTTATAAGATCCAATCATAGTATTGCAGATGCGGTTATATTAGCAATTACTACGCCAGTAGGTGTTGTTGTTCATACAGGAGACTTTAAAGTTGACTATACACCTATAAGAGGTGAAAGGATTGATTTACACAGATTAGCAGAGCTTGGCAAAAAGAAAGTACTTGCTCTACTTGCAGATAGTACAAATATAGAAAGGCCTGGCTATACACAAACTGAAAAAATGGTTGGTACAAGGTTTGAAGATATATTTAATCAGTATAAAGATAGACGAATCATGGTAGCAACTTTTGCTTCAAATGTGGATCGTGTTCAGCAGATTATTGATGCTTCTTACAAATATAACAGGAAGGTATCTGTAGTTGGAAGAAGTATGGTAAATGTAGTAAAGACCGCAAGTGAGCTTGGTTATTTAGATATACCTAAAGACACCTTGATTGATATTAACGATGTTAAACGATATAATGACGAACAAGTTGTTATTATTATGACAGGAAGTCAAGGGGAACCTATGGCGGCATTATCACGTGTGGCTATATCTGAACATAGACAGATTGATATTAAATCAGGGGATGTGGTAATACTCAGCTCAACCCCTATACAAGGAAATGAAAAAACCGTTTCAAAGGTTATCAATGAATTGTTTAAAAAAGGTGCTACAGTTGTCAAGGAAGATACTCATGTATCTGGTCATGCAGCAAGAGAAGAGTTAAAGCTGATGCATGCCCTTGTAAAACCAAAGTATTTTATTCCAGCACATGGAGAGTATAGGCATTTGCATAAGCATGCTGAACTTGCTGTAGAAATGGGTATGCCTAGAAGTAATGTTCAAATTGTATCTAATGGCGATGTGGTTGAACTTACTTCAGATAGTTGTAAATTAGCAGGTAATGTACCAAATGGACAAATACTTGTAGATGGACTAGGCGTAGGAGACGTTGGCAATATTGTATTAAGAGATCGTAAACATCTTTCACAAGATGGATTATTGATCATTGTTATGACACTTGAAAAGGCATCAGGACTTGTTATAGCTGGTCCAGATATTATTTCAAGAGGGTTTGTTTATGTTAGAGAGTCAGAAAATCTAATGGATGATGCAAAAACAGTGGTTAGAAAAGCCTTAGACAAATGCGAACAAAAACGTATTTTAGAATGGTCACAAATTAAAACGATTGTTAAAGATGATCTAAGAGAATTTGTTTGGCAAAAAACAAAGCGTAGTCCGATGATTTTGCCAATTATTATGGAAGTATAATAAACAGGATGAACTAAAATGCTCCTTATTGGGAATGACCTGTATTTAGTGGGTATCTCAATATGGAGCATTTTTTATTCTTTATATTATTCTTTATTTAGTTCTTTATATAGTTTTTTTAAAGCTTTTTTTTCAATTCTTGAAACATAAGATCTAGATATCCCCATTTCTTCAGCAATTTCTCTTTGTGTTTTTTCTTCACAGTTATTAAGACCATATCTTAGCTGGAGGATTTTCTTTTCTCTAGCTCTTAGGGTCACTTGTATTTTGCTATATAATTTGCTGCTTTCAATGTCAAAATCAACCTGTTCGAATATTGTATCATTATCAGTGCATAAAATATCCAAAAGACTTATTTCGTTTCCTTCCTTATCAATACCTATTGGGGCGTGAAGTGAAGTTTCATTTTTTTGCTTTCTATTAGAACGAATACTCATTAATATTTCGTTTTCTATACACCTGGCAGCATAAGTGGCTAAACGAGTACATTTATTAGGATCGAATGAAGTTATGCCTTTGATTAGACCAATAGTACCAATGGATATTAGATCATCCATATCGTTATTTAAATTAGTATATTTTTTAACTATGTGTGCCACTAACCTTAAATTTCTTTCTATTAATACATCTTTAGCATTCTCATCTCCAGCTTGGTATAGTTCTAAATAGTATTTTTCTTCTTCAGGGGATAAGGGTTGCGGAAATGAAGAGATGCTACTATAATACGAAAAACAGAAAAGAGGGAACATATTAAGGCACACCTCCATAAAAACGGGTTCATACTCATTTTATGAAGATGCACCTTAAATTGTGTATGTACATTTAAAATGTATTTAAATTAATAATAAGTAATTTTATAAATGTATTTGGAATGTTACTATTTGTTTAATAATGAGCAATCAGAGAAAATATCTGACAAGCTTACAAAAATGTTTCTTTACTAGATTCTGAGTCTTGGGAGAAGGAATAGTTGAGATTTAAGAAGTACGTTAGGAGGAGTATTATTGATAACTATTGAAAATATTTGCATAGATGATTTAGAAGAACCTTCATTGTTGCTAGAAGAACTTTCAGAAATAAAGACAAATAAAGAAAAGATGCTGGATAATTTCAAGTGATAGAATCAAATGAAGACTATATTTTGCTAGGTGCTAAATATAACAATGAGCTTGTTGGAACACTAATGGCCATTATTTGTAAAGATTTAGATGGTGCGTGTAGACCTTTTATGGTCATTGAGAATGTGGTGTAAAAAGCACAATGAGAGGGAAAAAGATTGGTAAGGCATTAATATATGAGATCGAAAATATAGGAAGAGAAAGAAATTGTTACTATACAATATTTGTCTCTGGTATACAAAGAAAAGATGCTCATAGGTTTTATGAGTCTATAGGATATTCTTTAGATTCAGTACAAGGATTTAAAAAATACTTATTAAATAATAGAATTTATAAGCTGGTATACTGTTGGAAAGACATAATATATATAATAAAGTAACAGATATAGCAAGATTAGGAACCCATTTGCTAAATTTATAAGATAGTGTCGTCAGAATAATGTTTTAATTGTTTTTAATAGTAATATTTTAGGAGTGACTGATGGACAATAAAATTTCAATAGAAGTATTCTAAAAATGTATAACTGTGAACTAGACATTGATGATGATAAGTATGTGGAAGCTTGTAAATCAATTTGCTATGTTGCAGGTTTTTTATCACACTGATTTTCTAAGGGTATATACCCTAATGATGAGATATAAGAAGAATGAGAAATTGCAATATAAGAAGAATTATGTAGAAAATTTAAACAAAAATATGATAAAATATATATTAATAAGTGTTATGAGAAAAATATTAATCAATGTAAGGAGGAGTGAAGTGAAAACCAAAATAATATTGAAAAACTTTTTATTCATGTTTAGTATTGTATTCATTTTAGTATTACTACCTCTTCAAACCTATGGATCAGTTGGCACGATAGTTAACGATGAAGAAAGTGGCCTGAGAATGAGTGTTCTTACCGAAGATGAGGATACTGGTTCTGGTACTGTAGCAGTTACATCAGGTTCTTATACACAAAGTGCCTATGTTATACCATCTACGATTGAATATGATGGTATAGTCTATACGGTTACGCGTATAGGGGACTATGTATTTTATAATTGTACAAGTCTTACATCAATAAGTATTCCAGAAAGTGTTAGCAAGATAGGAGAACACGCATTTTATCTCTGCGAGAATCTTGAGTCAGTTGATATTTCAGAAGGTGTCGACAGCATAGGGGATAGTGCATTTAATGGCTGCAAAAGTCTTGAGTCCATAATTATTCCACAAAGTGTAACGAGCTTAGGTGAATACATATTTTATAATTGCGATAGTCTAAATACAGTTACATTTTCACCTGCATCAAATCTGGAGTCAATAGGAAATAATGTATTTTATGGTTGCAAAGCTATAACCTCAATTGTGATCCCAGATGGTGTTACCAGTGTAGGGGATAATGCATTCTATGGCTGTACGAATCTTGAGTCAGTAACAATCCCACAGGATGTTATAAGCATAGGTCAATATGCATTTTATAATTGCACAAGTCTTACATCGATAGAAATACCAGAAAATCTTACCTATTTAGGTGAGAATGTATTTTATGGATGTGAGAAACTAACAACCGTGGTTTTTGAGGAACCATCACAGATAGAAACAATAGGTAAAAATGTATTTTATAACTGCACAGGTCTTACATCTATAACGCTTCCAAATGGTGTGACTCATATTGATGAAGGGGCATTTTATTTATGTACGAATCTTACATCAATCATGCTTCCAGATAGTCTTGAAAGTATTGGAGACAGTGCTTTTAATGGATGTACAAGCCTTGCTTCGATTCACATCCCCCAAAGTGCTATTGATATTGGAGAATATGCATTTTATGATTGCGAAAGCTTAGCAACCTTAGAGTTTTCAGAGGGATCCTATTTAGATGCAATAGGTAAAAATGCATTCTATAACTGCACAGGTCTTACATCTATAAATATTCCAGAGAATGTAAGCTTTATAGGAGAATATGCATTTTACAATTGTATAAACCTTACATCAATAACAATTCCAGCGGGAGTCACTAATATTGCTAGTGGTGCATTTCAAGATTGTTCTAATCTTAGTGAGGTATTAATGGAGCCATTAACTGCTCCTAATATTGAGGGAAATACCTTTAGTGGGTGTTCCTCTGATTTAGAGATTTACATTGCCCCTAAAGCTACGGGTTATTTTGATGGATATTGGGCTGATCTTAATGTCCAAGTAATTAAGCTCATTAATGTACTGCCACTAGATCCCATTACTGGTGTAAAAAATGGAGCTGAAAAAACTGTGCAGGGATTGGGATTGCCGAATACAGTGATTTTGACCATCAGCGGAAATGTGAAAAAAACAGCAGAAGTTATATGGCAATTAGATAAGTGTATATATGATCCATCTGATAAAAATAGTCAATCATTTGTAATTCAAGGCACAGTGGTCTTGCCTGATGACATAGCAAATCCAGATGATGTAGCTTTATCAGTTAGCATTTTAGTTACAGTGGAAGAAGCGGAAGCTGAGCCTGATATTCCTGTATCATCTATTACTATAATAGGTATAGAAGGAAGGGATAGTGTGACTGTTGGAAGTACATTGCAGATGGTAGCAATAGTAGAACCCAATAATGCTTCAAATAAAGCTGTTACGTGGCATATCATTCAAGGAAATGCAGCGAGCATTGATGAAGAAGGATTGCTATTAGCAACTTCTGTAGGGATAGTTACAGTTAGAGCAACATCACAAGATGGTTCCTTAGCATATGGTGAAACGGATATTAGTATTATTAGTGATGTACCTCCAAAGGGTTATACAGTGACTTATCAAGGCAATGGCAATTCAGTTGGTAGTGTTCCTGTGGATGCTAATGCCTATAATGAAGGGGATATTGTAACTGTGCTTGATAATACGGGTAGACTAGTAAAAAGAGGCTATAAGTTTACAGGTTGGATTAATGGAAATACAAGCTACTTGCCAGGGGATACCTTTACTATCTATAACGATGTAACACTTAGAGCACGTTGGATGCTGTTAGATAATGGAGGAAGCAGTTCTTCAACAAATGATAAGACAACTAAATCAAGCGAAGAAAGAGCTAAATATAAAGCATCCATTATTGGAGAAAATGGAAGGACTTTTACACAAGAGGTAGCTATTGATGAAAGTACTGGTAATGCAGTAATAGATATCATTGATATTATTAAGAATAATTTCGGGCATAGTGAAAGCATACGGATCATAGTACCTTCAATTGCGAAGATAAACAGATATACCTTGATACTTACATCTTCTGTATTTCAAGCAGAGCAAAGTGAAAAAAAAATAATTTTCTCCACACCAGAAGGTGAGATTATCGTTACGCCTAATACCTTTCTACAAGTTATAGGTAAGGAAGAAAAACAAATTCGTATGAGTATAGACAAAGGGGATAAATCTCTGTTATCTTCTGAAACGAAGAAAGGTATAGAAAGTAATTCTTTGGTGCACATTTCACTGACGATAGACAATGAACAAGTAGATAGGACTGATCCTAAGTTTCCAATATTAGTGTCCATTCCATACATACCTTCATCCAAGGAAATTTCGAACGATGAATATATTGGCATATGGCAGATAGATAATAGAGGTAATGGCAAATTAGTACCTGATTCCAGATATGATCTAAAAGAGAATAAGGTAAGCTTTTTAACTAATTCTTTCAGCCAATACGCTGTAGCTTGGGTATATAAGACTTTTGAAGATATTGATAGTGTAGAATGGGCAAAAAAACCTATTGAGGTGATGGCTTCTAAGGGATTTATAAAGGCTCACAAAAACAATACTTTTGCACCACACGAAAACATCACTAGAGCAGATTATATAACATATTTAATAAAGACACTAGGATTGTCTGCGGAATTTGAAAGTAATTTTGATGATGTATTACCTGAAGATGATTATTATGAAACGGTAGGTATTGCTAAAAAATTAGGCATTACTTTTGGCAACGAAAAAAATAAGTTTAATCCGAGTGAGAGCATCACGAGACAAGATATGATGACATTAACAGCTAGAGCATTAAAACAATACAAAGGACTTGACAAGTTTTATGACAATACAATACTAGATAGATTTAAAGATAAGGCAAATATATCAGAGTATGCACAAAATAGTATGGCGACATTAGTTGGAGAAGGACTTATTGAAGGATACAAAGATACGATCAATCCTTATGGAATAGCAACTAGGGCAGAAGCAGTTGTTTTTCTCTATAGGATATATAATAAATATTAAAGTTAATACCATAAATTAAAAAAATTGGGATAAAATAAGGCACATCGATATAAAATGAGTATCCTCTCATTTTATATCGATGTGCCTTAAATACTATTTAGATACGATCAGATTAACAATCTTCTTTTCTAAGGATAGATGGAACAGGGATTTCTTGATCCACTTTAAATTGAACAATTTGTTGTGGATGGGGAGCAGCGTTTATACTATTGCCATCTTTATCCCACAGAGCATCAATCGTACATCTAATACAAGGTCCTTTTGGCGTTAATATTTCAACAGTATCCCCTACAGAAAATTTTCGCCTTTGTTCAATAGTTACGATATGTGTCTCTTGATTATAGTCTATAACCATACCAGAAAAGTCATAATTTCTTACATAAGAATTATGTGTATAGGTTTGGTCTTCAGAAGTTGGCTTATGAAAGTAAAAGCCTGTTGTAAATTCTCTATGACTTGCCTTACTCACTTCTTCCAAAAAGAGACCTTTTTTCATCTCGTATTCTTTAGGATCTCTCATAAATGTATCTATTGCATCCCTGTATGCTTTTACAACTGTTGCAACATATAAAGGCGTTTTCATCCTGCCCTCTATTTTAAAACTATAAATACCACTTTCAATAAGTAAAGGGATATATTCTATCATACATAAATCACGAGAGTTATAGATGAAAGTACCTCTTTCGGTCTCTTCAAGAGGCATATATTCACCAGGCCTTTTTTCTTCTACAACATGATAACTCCATCTACATGGCTGAGCACATTCCCCGCGGTTAGCATCACGATTTGCCATAAAGTTACTGAGTAAGCATCGACCAGAATATGACATACACATAGCACCGTGGACAAAGGCTTCAAGGTCTATAGTCTCTGGGATATGATCATAGATTTCCCTTATCTCTGGTAAGGAAAGCTCCCTAGCCACTACAATACGCTTGACACCTTGATTAATCCAAAAATTTGCACTATGGTAGTTTGTATTATTTGCTTGCGTAGATAAGTGAATCTCCATGTCTGGGATTGTCTGCCTAGCAACACTAAAAACGCCTGGGTCAGCTACTATTATTGCATCAACACCCATATCTTGAAGGGCAAAAAAGTAATCTTTCATTCCATTGAAATCATCATTATGGGCAAAAATATTTGCTGTAACATATACTTTGACTTTGTGAGCATGTGCGAACGCAATGCCAAGTGCCATATCTTCAAGAGAGAAGTTCTTAGCCTTTGCTCTTAAACCATAGTGATCGCCACCGATATATACGGCATCAGCACCATAAAGTACAGCTATTTTTAGAGTTTCTAGGCTACCCGCAGGAGCTAGCAATTCAGGTTTTCTATAGTCATTTATTTTCATTTGTATTTCCTCCTATTTTATAGCTAAGTGAAACGCCATCGCCTATGGGAATAATACTAGACCTTAAGCGATCATGATGGGTAATTTGCCACAAAAAGTCTCTTAGCCTAGAGTGGGTTGTACGCTGTCTTCGGTCAATAAGATATCTTGAACGAGCGACGCTGCCTTTATGAAGAACATTATCCGTGATAAGCAGACCATTGGGTTTTAATAGACGAATACAGTCGGGTAAAAACCTAATATATTGACCTTTAGCACAATCCATGAAGATTATATCATATTTGTCACTAGGTAGATGTGGTAAAATATCACAGGCATCACCTTCTATAATTTCAATAGTATTTTCAAGACCAGCATTGGAAATATTTTTTTTGGCCTGATCAGACATGTGAGAAAATCTTTCTATTGTAGTAATATGACCGTCTTCTTTTAAATATGAACTCATCAAAATAGAAGAGTAACCAACACAAGTGCCTATTTCTAATATTTCACTTGGACTAATAATTGATAGAATAACCTTTAAAAAATCAGCAACTTCAGGTCTTATGATAGGCCAGGTTTCTTCACCAGTGGTTGTTTTTTTTTCAATCTCAAAAAGTATATCCTTAGACGGGGTATGTAATGCCCGAATATATTCAACGATATAATCATAATTTATCTCACTCATTTAAGATCCCTTTCTTAACGAATTAACTTACTTAAAAAAATCCCCCATAGTAAGGGGATTTATTCAATAAAGTTTTTATCAACTGTTTGTTGGTACCTGTTTTTATTATAAGCATGTTCACTTGCTGTTTTACTAAATGAATGTGTACCAGTATCATCACCTTTTAAGACAAAGAAGAAGAAGTCATTTTGTTCAGGCATAAAAGCAGCTTTAATTGATTCTTCACCAGGTGAGCAAATTGGTCCAACGGGGAGTCCAGCATATAGATATGTATTGTATGGAGATTCTATTTCCAAATCATCATAAGAGAGTGCAGATTTTCGTTTTTGTAGTACGTATTGTATGGTAGAACACATCTGCAATTTCATATCTTCTCTTAACCTGTTATAAATTACACCTGATATAATAGGTCTTTCTTCACTAGCTTGAGCTTCTTGTTCGATAATAGATGCAATAGCAATGACTTCGTGAAAGCTATAGAGGGAAGCGTCATCCTGCTGGATATATTGGTTTGTTACTTTTTCAAATCTATTGAGCATCATAATAATAATTTCTTCCGGCGTTACGCCCTCTCTGACAGTATAAGTATCAGGGAATAGATAACCTTCTAAAGGATATTTTGTATCTTGTGGAACATTTTTCAAGAATTCATAATCATAAGAACGTTCACTTATTGCTTTTAAAAAGTCTCCTTGAGATACAATTTTTTCATCTTCTAATCTTTGAGCAATCTGTTCAATAGTAAAACCTTCTGGAATTGTAAATTTAAGAGTTTTTTCAGAAGACTTATCAGCAGTTAATAGGTCCAGAATCTCTGTATTAGACATATTACTACTAATGGAATAAGTACCTGGTTTTAAAGTATCAGGATATTTATATATTTTAGCTTCAAACATGAACCAATAAGAATTTGAAATAAGCTCATTTTCATAAAGAACTTTTGATATTTCTTCTATTGTAGTATTAGCAAGAATTTTTACAGATGTTTCAGATATGTTAGGATTTTTTCTCCTTAAGTAATCACCTTCAATTGCACCATAAGTATATTTATATAATGATGTGAATGCAAAAAAGCTTCCCCATATACATATTCCAGTTAATGCCAAACCTAAGATCATGCTAAAAATTACTCTTAAATGATTTCGACTACTTTTCATAGACTTCTCCTCAATATAATTGATAATAGTACTTTATAAGATTATAACTATTTTTATAATATAATTCAATAAATAACGACAATAAAAATATATGCTATCAAGCATTTTATTAATAATACTGTAGAGATAAACATATGGACAACAATACATATAAATAATTATGTATATCCTATAATAATAAAGAAAATATTGTTCATAGTATGAAAAGACTAAAGAAAAGATGAAAAAGATTATGTGGAAAATAATAGTATATTTTATAAAGGTGATGGAAATCAACATTTGAGATCGTCATTTTTTTTAGAACTGATAGAAAATTGAAACTAGTATAATAATATGATAACATATTTATCAATTAGGATATAAATGGAATAAGTAATTAGACTTAGCAAGAGTTGAATGAACGTTTTAGATAATTTATTTTAGGGAAGGAGATATTGCTTGTGAAAAAAACTAGGATATTATTCGGATTAGTAGCTTTTTGCTTATTTATGATTTGGTTTTATCCTTATGCAAAATATGAACTTTTAACTTGGAAATATGGAAATGAATTTATAGGATTACAAAAAAGCACCAACATGATTGATGAGATTGATTTCTTAAAAGTAATTGATTATTCCAATGATTTGGCAGAGGTCTATTATGTGAAAGTGGAGGAAAGCGGGAATATACTATCATTTGAAAATAATAATGGCGTATGGAAAATGAAAGAGTGGAATACTGTATGGTCTAAGAGCGGTAGTCAGATGACTATATATGGCCATATTTTTACCATTCTAATGAGGGCTTAGCATTTTTTGTTTCTTTAAGTATTATTATAGTCTTGCCAACATTATTGATAATTACATTAGTACCCTATTTCATGGGTTCTAAAAAGAAAAATGTAGTCAATTCTAATTAAATAGAACTTAACCATATAAAATAATATAGCTTGATGAATTCTTGAAATGTCTAGTGCTATAAATCAAGCAATAGGAATTTTTTTGTTATTCTACTAATTATAAAATTTTCTATACTTAAATAGATAATAAAAAAGACGAGATGGGGAAGTATAGGGATGGATTATCAGGGCAATAATCATATAGTCAATAGATAAATATTTATTTTACTATAATTATGAATATATGATATAATATAACCTAGAAAATGATTAATATAAAAGACTAGGAGTAAAATATACTAATGAAGGTATCAAAGGATATTTTGGTAGATGAAGCTATCACTATTAAATTCGTTAGCTTACTTCAATTAAAATTAGGATATAAAGCTAAGAAGAGACTGTATATAGTATGTACCTCCTATAAAGAAGGAGAATTATTCCATATTATCCAATCCAATTATATCGACCATCACTATAACAATTGTTACATTGTTGCTATAGCAAAAACTAAAGAAAAGGCGATAGGTTATGTGGTGCAATTAATTGATGAATTGTATAATAGAAAAACAAAAACTTATGATATGCTTATGAGATAACAAGAGGTGCAATATGGCTATCCTAGGATTGATAATAAAAATTATTCTTTTTGCTCTAATAGCTATATTTTTGTTGATACTATGGATCTTCTTATTTGTAATTTTTTCGCCGATTAGATATGAAGTGTTTATTAACAATGATGATGATCCGCAGTATATCGCTCATATAAATTTATTTTTTTTAATAAAAATAGTAGTTAAGAGGCAAAATAATAATACGAGTACACATATTTATTTATTTGGAACACAATTAAAGAGGAGAAAAACCAAAGAGCCGAAGTTAAAAAAGAAACGTGAAACAAAATCTAAAAAAGAAAATACTAAAATAAAATTAAATAAAAATCAGGCAGATAAAAAACAAACAAGTAAAGAAGAGAAAAATATAAAATCAAGAGAGATTTACAATAAACAACCTAAAAATGAGTCTTTAGAAAAGAGCAGTAAAAAAATAAAGGAGTCGTTAACAAAAGAGAGAGGCAACTTAGAAGCTCTTATGAAATATATAAGAAATGAATATTTTATGAGTTTTTTCAAAGCTGCAACTAGATTACTCTTAGATGTAATGAACATATTTAAACCCTATATATTTAGATTCCAAGTAGTTATTGGAAGTGAAGATGCAGCTGAGACAGGCATGCTGATGAGCAAAATATTAGCTTTTTATCCTTTATACTGTAAATATGGTGTTATTGAAGGTGATTATGTTAATCCATGCTTTACAGTAAACTTAGAATTGATGGGCAAATTAAACCTATTTAGGATACTAAAAAAATTAATAGTGTTTATATGGAATAAAGATTCACGTCAATATATTAAATTTATTATGAATGCACGAAAGGAAGAATAATATGGATACTAGGTCAAAGGACAATTTTGAAACACTTGTTGAAAAATTAGAACGATTTCTTACGACAAAAACTGTAGTTGGTGAGCCTATACACATAGATGGCACCATACTTGTACCACTTGTTGATGTCAGTTTTGGAATGGGATCAGGTTCATCAGCTATTTCTAAGTCTAAAGAGAAAGAAAAAGCAAATGACGGAGGGTTTGATGCTGGAGGATGTGGTTTAGGTGCTAAAATATCACCAAGTGCAATGCTCGTGATTCAAAATGGAACAACTCAGCTTATTAATATAAGAGCTCAAGATAGCTTAAGTAAAATTATTGATATGGTACCAGGAATTATGTCTAAAGTTCCTGACTTTGTAAGCAAGTTTACAGGAGAGAAAGATAAGGAAAAAGATATAGATCAAAAGGAAGATGAAGTTTCTTCTGATGAAAAATACCATAAAATGAACAAATAAATATTACCTTCTATGATAACATTAAAATATCATAGAAGGTTTTTTTGTTATCTTATGAAGAAAGTCTTTATCACCGATATATTGTATATGAAGAACAGTATCTAAGAAAGGGTGAGAGAGATGAAAGTTATGTTTAAGAATAGTGTGTATAGTTTACAAGATAAAGATAGTAAGCTAACAGGAGCAAAGAATAAAAATGAGGCTCAGATAAAAACAAAAAAAGATATTGTTCAAGAAGCTTTTAAGAAGATACAAGAACAAGCTAATAGGTGCGGGTTTAAATCAGAAGAAGAAAAAGCACGATATGAAGCAAAGATTAACGAAAAAATTAGACTAGGTGAAAAATTATCACAAAATGAGATGAATTATCTTCAGAGAACTAATCCCTCTCTGTATACACGAATTAAAAGGATTCAAATGCAACGAGAACTTCTAGAGAAGAGACTCAACCAATGTAAATCCAAGAAAGAAGTAGAAGAGGTGTATAATCAGGCTATAGCTACGATTCATAAAAAAGATCCAGATAAAGCATTGGTTATAAAGGCCTATGATAATGTTACAAAAGAATTTAAGAGTACAAGTGAATATAGGTCACTACCATGGGAAGTAAAAGATAAAGAGCATACTAAAGCATATAAATCTATTAATGTAAAATGCTAAGCATTTCATCTTTTATCACATTAATTTGCATACCTAAGACTTAACAGATAATGTAGGAATCACAAATATTGACAGTAATATATAATGATGCTACATTATTAATAGGTTGAACGTTCAAACAAAGAGGTGGCTTGATGAAAAATAATATAAAAGACACAAAAGAAAAAATAGTAGATGCAGCTTATGAGATTTTAGCAAGAGAGGGATATGAAAGAGCTTCTACCAAGGAGATTGCTAAGGAAGCAGGAGTAGCTCAAGGGCTCATTAATTACTATTTTCATAAAAAAGATGACTTATTCATTGAAGTTCTGAGAAAAGAAATGAAAAGATATGGAGCATTTTTAGAGGAAGTAAATACAATACCTTCTGATCAGATATTCCATGTAATGACAAAAGGATTAGAGGAAAAAGTTAGAAACTATTCACAATGGTATCGGCTCAGGTATGAGCTTTTTGCATTAGGAATGCGCAATCCTGTTTTTATGCATGAAGTGAAACAGTTACTAGCAGAAGGAAGAAATAATGTGGCTTCAATTTTAAGCAAAGTATATCCTAAAGTTAAGCATGAAAGAAGAGATGATCTAGTAGCAATAATTATTGTCTGCCTTGATGGATTGGCTCTTCAAAAAATTGCTGATCCAGACTTTGATATTGGCCGATCATATTCTATTTTGGTTGATTTGATAAACAGCTATATCAGTGATTGAGATATTTTTTAGTCTGTTATTGTTTGTTTATTCAAACAGTAACAAGCAAAGGAGAGGATTATATGAAAATATGTATTATTAATGGAAGTCCTAGAAAAAATGGTGCAACTGGGAAAGTTCTTAGAAAAATAGGGAGTCATCTAGAGAAAAAAGAAGATGTTCAAGTAAACTATTTTGATTTGAATGATTACAAAATGAATTATTGCTGTGGCTGTATGAAATGCTTTTCTTTAGGTGAATGCATGATTAAAGAAGATGGTATTGAAGGTATTTCACAGGAACTTGCCTTAGCAGATGGGATCATCATAGGTAGTCCAACTTATGCATCAAACATAACAGGTCAGCTTAAAACATTTATTGACAGAGGGCATATTGTTATGGAGCAGCTCTTTAAGGATAAATACACTTTTGCTGTAAGTACCTATGAAAATGTTGAAGGAAGGAAAGTAATCAGTTTATTAAACAGAATGTACTTGCTCTCGGGAGGAATTTTATGTGGGAGTTATTTATTAAAAGTATTATTTAATAGGGAGCCTTTTGAAAATAAAAGAAAATCCAAGGAGTTAGATAATAAAATAGAAAAATTATATAGGGCTATTAAATACAAGAAGAAAAATTTTTTATTTTTTTCAATTTTGCATAGCTTGGTACTCAATATAGGTCTAAAGCCTTATGTTTTTAAACATAAATATAGAACACAAGGAATAATAAATAAATGGAAACTTAATGGAACAATATAATTTTTCTTATATAGACATGTATTTAAAGAGACACTAAGAAAATACGAACCATAAAAGGCACATATCAAGAGTAGGCTATACACGCACACATGAGGGTGTATAGCCTACTCTAATACTAAATGAATGCAAAAGGATAACCTAATATCTTAAATGTTAATTCTATACTATACATTAAATCTAAAGAGTATAATATCACCATCTTTTACAACATAATCTTTTCCTTCTAATCGAACTAATCCTTTTTCTTTAGCAGCAGTATAAGTACCAGAATTAATAAGATCGTTGTAATCCACAATTTCTGCTCTTATAAAGCCTCTTTCAAAGTCAGAATGAATTTTACCAGCAGCACCTGGTGCTTTAGTACCATTTTTAATTGTCCATGCTCTTACTTCTTTTGGACCAGCTGTTAAGTAACTAATGAGTCCTAAAAGCTTATAGCTTGCCTTAACAAGTTTTTCAAAGCCTGTACTTTCAATGCCTAGGTCGTTTAGGAAAACAACTCGTTCTTCCTTAGTTAACTCAGATAGTTCTTGTTCAATTTGTGCACAGATAACAAAAGCTGCTGAGCCCTCTAATTCTGCAAAATTTTCAACTAACTTTACATAGGAATTATCTGCACCAGAAATAAGATCTTCTTCAGATATGTTACATGCATATAAAACAGGCTTAGAAGTTATAAGATTAAGGGAATGAATAAATGCGTTTTCCTCTTCGTTTGAGTCAAGAAGTGTTCTTGCTGGTTTGCCTTCTTCTAGAGTTTTGTAGATTTTCTCAAGCACTTCTAATTCAGAGACTAGAGATTTATCTGCCTTAGCAGATTTTTGAGTTTTTGATAGTCTTCTTTCTAAAACTTCCATATCAGCAAGAATGAGTTCAAGATTGATGGTTTCAATATCTCTTATAGGATCTATTGTTTTATCAACATGAATTATATTATCATTTTCAAAACATCTTACCACTTGAACAATTGCATCAACTTCCCTAATGTGAGAAAGAAATTGATTACCTAATCCTTCTCCCTTGCTGGCTCCTTTTATAAGACCTGCAATGTCCACAAATTCAATTGTTGCAGGAACAACTTTTTCTGAATTGTACATCTCTTCTAGTACATCTAATCTATGATCAGGAACTGCAACAATACCTACATTAGGTTCTATAGTGCAAAAAGGATAGTTTGCAGATTCAGCTCCAGCTTGCGTTAGTGCATTAAAAAGGGTGCTTTTCCCCACATTAGGTAGTCCGACTATGCCTAATTTCATTTATTTCATCCTCCATTATATAAATAATTATAGAATTCACATAGAGCATGACAAGATCATATAATGTGAATTCTATAGTACTTCAAACTAATTTTTAATTATATAAGAAATAGGCATATGTTTCAATGATAAAATAGAAAGATTAGCGATTATTACCTAATATATAACCTGTAATAAAGCTTAGAGTAACGGACATAATATACATTATTATTCCTAAGCAAGCTAATTTTTTAAGCTCATCACAAAGTATGGGCATATTATTAATAGGGTGATTAGCAGTTATATCTTTAGTCCTTTGAACAACCCTGTAGTGTCTAATAGATTGTGGTTTCATAGTCATATCTCCTTTTTTGTTATACAGCTTTACTCTATTATTATAAATCTAAATGAAAGTATTTATTCTTATTATATTAATTTGGGTGTATATTTACATCTATTTACAAATCACTTATAATGATAGCACAAAAGGAGGATCATGATGAATGAAACAATAAATAATATAGGAAATGTTTATTTTCCAAACTTAAATTTGGATTTTAATATCAATTCGGTGGCATTTAATATTTTTAATATTGATATATATTGGTATGGCATTATCATTACCATGGGTATTATACTTGGGCTACTTATAGCATCTTATATAGCAAAAAAAGAAAATATGAATCCTGAAATAGTTACTGACTTTCTAATGTATGATATAGTTCTCGCAGTAATCGGTGCAAGAATATACTATGTTATATTTGAATGGGATCAGTTTGATAAGGATCTACTTAGTATATTAAATATAAGAGGTGGCGGATTAGCTATTTATGGAGGGATTATTACATCCATTATTGTAGCAGTAGTTTATACACGTATAAAAAAAGTGAACTTCTTTCAATTCGCTGATGTAAGCACTTATGGTCTATTAGCTGGTCAAATAATTGGAAGATATGGTAATTTTTTTAATAGAGAAGCCTTTGGAGATTATACAAACAATCTATTTGCTATGCGACTACTTAAAAGCGAAGCTCAAAATAAAGCACATTTGACAAAAACGATACTTGAAAATGTTATAAATGTTAATGGATACGAGTATATTCAAGTACACCCAACATTTTTGTATGAGTCTTCATGGAATCTTATAATTCTTTTTATTCTTTTGATTTATAGACGATATAGAAAAAGTTATGGAGAAATATTTTCCCTTTATATCCTCTTTTATGGAATGGGGAGGTTTGTGATTGAAGGGTTAAGAACCGATCAGCTGATTATTATGGGGACAAATATTGCAATTTCACAAGTCGTTGCAATTATATCTGTTGTTTTAGGAATAAGTGGTTTTTTACTCTGTCGAAAAAATACACGTATTAACTGAATTGACAAAAAAAAGAAACTAATTGTTGATTTATTCCAGAACATAGCTTATACTAAGATTATAGAGAGAGAATGGTTTTTATTTTGGTTTTATTTGGAGGGATTAGTTATGAAAAAAATGGAGACAAGCATTTATTTACTTCAGCAAAACTTAAATAGACTAGTAGATAAGTGGAATCGGACAGAAGAAGACTATAATGAAATTTACAAACTAAGTATTGCCTTGGATAAGGAAATCGTTAAATATTACAAGGATGTCGCAAGTTACTAGTTTTATATTTATAAAAAAGTGTTCGTTAGAAGGCATAGGTCTTACATAAAAAACAGGTATTATCTTAAAAGATTAAGATAATACCTGTTTTTTATGCTTATTGGACAAGCATATTATTTATTAACGAGTTTAGATAGCGAAATCTATAAAAAACAAATTTAGTATCTGTATATAATGTATATTTTTATTTTAAGTAGTTATCATGTGATTTATCTTGGAGTAATGATGTTAAGTGGTTCAATCAGTTAAGTCTTTAAATTATTTCTGCGTAAATAAAAATTTCTAGAAATTTTTTTATTATAATCACGCAAAATTATCATTTTTTACTTGAAAAATTGTTCATAAAGCACTAGAATATAAGAAAGTGGTAGCAGATGGGGAAAAGTGGAGTAAAGGGGTGGAGAGTGGGGACATGTTCATTGGAGAATATAAACATAGTTTAGATGAAAAGAGCAGAGTTATCGTTCCATCCAAATACAGAGAAAAATTAGGTGAATTATTTGTGCTCACAAAAGGTCTAGATGGCTGTTTATTTATCTATCCTTACTCTGAATGGACTGCATTTGAACAAAAACTGAAACAACTTCCACTTACAAATACCAATGCTAGAAAATTTTCTAGATTTTTCCTCGCAGGAGCTATTGAATGTAATACAGATAAACAAGGAAGAATATTGATACCAAATAATTTGCGCGTATATTCTGAGATAGAAAAAGACATAGTATTTATTGGTATGGGTAATAGAATAGAAATTTGGAGTAGCCATAAATGGGATGAATATAATGATGAAGAGTTCGATGCAAACGCTATTGCGATGCAAATGGAGGAACTTGGCATATAAGGGTGTGATAAAATGGATTTTCATCATATACCAGTTTTGTTATCAGAGTGTATAGAAGGACTTGATATAAAGGAAAATGGAACTTATGTAGATGGTACATTAGGTGGAGGGGGTCATTCAAGTGTTATATGCAACTATTTGAATGCCCAAGGCCATTTAATAGGGATTGATCAAGATAAAAATGCACTTTTGGCATCTAGTAAGCGACTTAATAGCGTTAATCCAAAGGTGTCAATGATCAACAACAACTTTAGAAACATTAAAAATATATTAAATGACCTTAATATTGAGAAGGTAGATGGTGTTTTATTAGATTTAGGTGTATCCTCACATCAGCTTGATGAGCCATCTAGGGGCTTTTCATATATGCATGACGCTAGGCTAGATATGAGAATGAATCAAGATAAAGAATATAGTGCGTATGATTTAATCAACGGTGCTAAAGAAGATGAATTATACACAATCATAAGAGACTATGGTGAAGAAAAGTGGGCAAAACGTATTGCACAGTTTATTGTTCAAAGAAGAGAAAAAGAACCTATAAAAACAACCTTTGAACTAGTAGACACTATAAAAGCAGCTATTCCAAGAGCAGCAAGGCAAGAAGCTTCACATCCAGCAAAAAGAACCTTTCAAGCTATAAGAATAGCAGTTAATAGTGAGCTTGATATTATTAAGCCGACTATTTTAGATATCGTTGATTTATTACAGCCAAAAGGAAGATTATGTATTATTACTTTTCATTCATTAGAAGATAGGATTGTTAAGAATACTTTTAAACGACTTGAAAATCCTTGCACATGTGCGAAAGATTTTCCAGTATGTATTTGTGGACAAGTAAAAAAAGTTAAGATTATAACTAAAAAACCTATTTTACCTTCTGAGAAGGAAATAGAGGGAAATTCAAGATCTAAAAGTGCTAAGCTTAGGATTTTAGAAAAGCTTTAAGTATACAATGGAAACAGTATTATGAAAAGGAGGAAAGATTTTGGCTGATAATCTAAGAAAAAATTACCAATACCAATATGATACTGCAGCAAGAGATTATTATGTAGCAGTACCTATGCCAGAAAGAGAAGGCGAAAAAAGAACAAAGGTAATGCCAAAAAAAGCAAATGATTTTGCATTTGCATTTAAGTTGTTTTTGTGTGCAACTGTATTATTTTCCTCTGTTTTCGTGTATGTTTCTATGTATGCATCATTAAACATGAAGCAGAGTGAGCTTAAACAGCTTAAAAATGATGTGCGCGAAGCTAAGAGTAATATTAATGAAATAGAGTCAGTTATAGCTGCTAAGTTAAATCTTGAGCATATTCAACAGGTAGCCAGCACACAATTACATATGAGAGAACCTCTTCCACATCAAGTAGTTTATATTGAACTGCCTGAAAATAGCTATACAGTATATCAAGAATGAGGAATGTGTAATGGATAAAAAGACAAATACTAAGAAAGATAATATACAATTTAAAAAGCGCCTTATTAGGCGCATATTTATTATGAATATCTTATTTTGTCTTGCGATGATAGCTCTTATTATTAAAGTAGGCTATATTAAAGTGACAAAAGGTGCAGAATATGAAAAAGAAGTATTAAAAACGATGACGGATACCCAAAGAGATATTAAGCCACAAAGAGGAAGTATTCATGATAGAAATGGTAAAGTCATTAGTACAAGTACCATTACCTATGATTTGATTCTTGATCCAAAGGCTATCTCAGAAATGGGAGCAGAGAGTCAAAATAATACTTACAAGTTATTAAGTGACTATTCTAAGAAGAACATACAGGACATTCAAGCTCTTGTAAAAAATAATACAGGCTCTCGGTATTTAGTATTTATCAAACAGTTAACAAGTGAAAAAATGTTGGCTATAAAAGAAAAAAATCTGAAAGGGATTTATTTTGAAGAATCCTTTGTTAGAAGTTACCCTAAAGGAGAATTTGCTTCTCAAGTTATAGGCTTCTTTAATAAAAATAATGAGGGGCAATATGGTATTGAACAATACTATAATAGTTATCTAGAGGGCAAGCCAGGAAGAGTTTTTTCGCAGCTTCAAGAAGAAGGAATTGTTACAACTGAGATTGTATCCCCAGAAGATGGAGATACCATTATTTTAACTTTAGATGAAGTGATACAGCAGTATGTAGAGCAGACGATGAAAAAATATATAGAAGAGCAAAATCCCATTAATGCGGCAGCAATTATAATGAACCCTAAAACTGGAGAAATATATAGTATGTTTTCTTACCCTACCTTTAATCCTACCAACTATTTTAGTCTAGAAGAACAGTTAGGTAGTGATGTGTGGGAAAAAATGACCCAAAAAGAGCAGGAAGAGCTTAGATACCAAGCATGGAAGAGTTTCAATACACAAATACCATATGAACCAGGCTCTACGTTTAAGCCCCTACTTGTTGCTGAGGCTCTCGAGGAAGGCGTTATATCTACACAAGATACTTTTGAGTGTAACGGATCAATAAATATAGCTGGAACATCAATAAATTGTTGGAAAACAAGTGGACATGGGATGCAGACAGTTGAAGAAGCACTAGCAAATTCATGTAACGTATCGCTCATTAAAATAGGAGAAAAGATTTCCAATTCGTTATTTAGTAGTTATCTAAAAAAATATGGCTTTGGAGAAAAAACAGGCATTGATTTACCAGGAGAAGCTGAAGGATTGCTCCACGAAAAGGGAAGTGTAGTGGACAAAGCAACGAACTCAATAGGTCAGAATTTTACATGTACGCCGCTTCAACTTATTACAGGATTTTCATCAGTTATTAATGGAGGCTATTTGCTAAAACCTTATATGGTATCACAGATAGTTGATGAAAAGGGCACCATAGTATATGAAAAAAGACCTACTATAAAAAGACAAGTAATCTCAAATGAAACATCAGATATCGTTCGGAGATACTTACAATCCGTTGTTAAATTTGGTACAGGAACAACAGCAGCAATTGATGGCTACTCTATAGCAGGTAAAACAGGAACAGCACAAAAACATCCACGTTCAGAAGGAAAACATATATTATCTTTTATTGGCTATGCACCAGTTGAGGATCCACAGGTTGTGGCACTAGTCGTATTTGATGAAATACCAGAAGGGACAGGTGCACCAGGTAAAGCTTTTAAAGAAATGATGGAAAAAATTCTTCCCTATTTAGAGATTGAGCCTAATGCAAATATTAAGAGTGAAGAAACTGATAATATTGAAATAAAAGATTATAAATCTATGGATCTTTATACTGCTATAGCCACTATTGAATCATCAAGACTAACCTATGAAACCATTGGAATAGGTAAAATGGTAAAAAGTCAGCATCCAGCACCAGGCACAAAGTTACCCCAAGGTTCACTCATTAAATTATATATGACAACCGACAATTTAGAGGCAATAGAAGAAGTTCCAGATTTAAGTGGCTTAACGATTGAGGAAGCAAAAGAACTTGTGCAAGAAACCTTTATTATTAACGGATATGGAGGAGGGGAAATACAATCTCAAGTTCCTGCTCCAAAATATAAAATTGAAAAAGGTAGTGAAATAATTGTCCAAACAATAGAATAATCGGCATATTGCCTTCTCTTTTAAAATACAATTTATGTAAGACAACTTTAAAAGAGGAGGCTTTTTGATGCATAAAAAAATAGCTACTCTTGTTAAAAAAAGAGTATTTCAATTAGTTATATTTTTTGTAGTGGGGGTATTATGCATTATTGCTAGATTAAGCTATGTGCAGGTAGCTGAGGGAGCTAAGCTTCAAGATAAAGCCCTTGAGCAGCACACAAGGGATCGTTTGATTATGCCAACGAGAGGACGAATTTATGACAGAAATCTTGTAACGCTTGCACAAAGTGCATCTGTGGCAACAATAGGTGTTGTCAATGCACAAATAAATGATCCAGAAAATGTTGCAAAAATTCTTTCAGAAAAGCTAGGAGAACCTTATGATGTAATATACAAGAAAGTAACCAAAAAGGTTGCTTTTGAAAGAATAAAAACAAAGGTAGATAAGCACCTGGCGGATGAGATCCGTAATATGAATTTGCCAGGAATTAAAGTAGATGAAGATTCGCAAAGATATTATCCATATAAAAATTTAGCATCCCATGTTATCGGCTTTGTAGGGAAAGATAATCAAGGTATTGTTGGGCTTGAGGTTAAGTATGACAAATACTTAGAAGGAACACCAGGAAAAATTCTTATGGAGACCAATGGTAAAGGAGAAAGAAGAGAAGAAGTTTCAGAAATTAGAATAGCTCCAATTGATGGTAATCATCTTGTTACTACAATTGATCTTACGCTTCAGCAGTATGCCGAACAAGCACTTGAAAAAATTGTTAAGGTAAAGGGAGCTAAAAGAGGTGCCTTTATTCTTATTAATCCGCAAAATGGAGAGATATATGCACTTGCTAATAAACCAGACTTTGACTTAAATGAGCCTTTTACTATTAATAATGAAGAACTTCTTAATACGTGGAGTTTATACACTGAAAAAGAAAAGCAGAATATGCTGAATCAAATGTGGAGAAATTTTGTTATTAATGATACCTATGAACCAGGGTCAACTTTTAAAATTTTCACATCTGCTATGGGATTGGAAGAAAATGTTGTAACAGAGGCAGATACATTTAACTGTGGTGGTCATAGGGTTGTAGGAGGTAGAACGATCAAATGCTGGAGAAGTCCTAGATCTCACGGTCAACAAAATTTTGTACAGGGCGTGCAAAACTCTTGCAATCCAGTATTTATGGATGTAGCTGAACGGCTAGGAACAAAAAAATTTCATCAGTATATGCTTCAGTTTGGATTTGATAAGAAAACGAATATTGACTTGCCTGGGGAAGCAGTAGGTATTATGCATCAAGAAAAAAATATGGGGCCAGTGGAACTTGCCACAATGTCTTTTGGTCAGTCTTTTCAAATAACGCCTATACAACTTGTGGCAGGAGCTTCTGCAGTAGTTAACGGCGGGCATATGATTACGCCTCATTTTGCAAAGGAAGTAATAGATGACCAGGGCAATACAGTATGCACATTTGAGTATCCAAAAGGTAAACAAATAATAGAATCCCAAACAAGTGAGCGAATGAAGAAGATATTAGAAAGTGTAGTATCAGAAGGGACGGGAAATAAAGCTTATATCCCTGGCTATAGAATAGGTGGTAAGACAGCAACCTCACAGAAGCTTCCGAGAGGTTCTGGGAAATACATAGCATCATTTTTGGCATTTGCTCCAGCAGAGGATCCTATTGTTTTAGGACTTGTTATTATTGATGAACCACAAGGAGTCTATTATGGAGGCACAGTTGCAGGTCCTGTTATGCAAGAAGTATTTGCAAACGCTCTTCCTTATTTAGAGATCAAACCTATTTATAATGAAAAAGAAATGGAACTCGATGAAATCAAAACAATTAAGGTGCCCGCTTTTGAAGGTATGACTGTAAAAGACGCAAAAATGTATGCACATAAAGAAGGGATAATACTGAAAATAGAGGGAGCAGGCGAAACAGTTGTATCACAATTTCCTTTAGTAGGCGAAACCATAAACAAACAAAGTAAAATTATCCTTTACACCGAATAGAAAACTTTTTATTATTTTAAACACATGATATAATAGTGAGGAAATAGTGATAGGAGGCTTAATATGCTTATAAATAAATTATTAGAAGGACTTAATTATGAGCTTATCCAAGGTGATTTAAGTAGAGAAATTGATCAAATTATATATGATTCAAGAATAAAAACAAAAAATGGATTATTTGTTGCGATAACAGGTTTTAAAACAGATGGACACCAGTTTATCAATACTGCTATAGAAAATGGAGCTAAAGTTATTATTGCTGAAAAAGACGTTGCGATTGACAATCCGTGTATAACTGTAGTTAAAGTATCAGATTCACGGTATGCTCTTGCATGTATTTCAGCAAATAGATATAATCATCCATCAGCTAAGTTGAATCTTGTAGGTGTGACAGGAACAAATGGTAAAACAAGCATTACTTATTTGTTAGGGCAGATTTTAGAAGAATATAACCAAAAAATTGGTATAATAGGAACCATAGAAAATAGAATAGGAAAAGAAGTGATCATAGCAGAGAGAACAACACCTGAATCCTTAGAACTGCAAAGCTTATTCTCAAAGATGGTTGAAAATGATGTAACCTATGCCTTAATGGAGGTATCTTCGCATGCTTTAAATCTAAGTAGAGTAGAAAAATGTGCCTTTGATCTTGGAATCTTTACTAATTTAACACAAGATCATTTAGATTTCCATTCTACAATGGATGAATATGCGTTAGCTAAGTCAAAGCTTTTTCAGTTATGTAAGACTGGAATCATTAACATTGATAGCGAGTATGCAAGTATTATGATGAAAGATGCAACTTGCACAATTCAAACATACGGGATTGACAATCACGATGCAGATTATTATGCAACAGACATTAACATAACTGCAAAAGGAACATCATATGTGCTTAATTGCGAACAAGGAGCCTTTAATGTTTATGTACCTATCCCAGGAAAATTCACCGTCTATAATACATTAGCTGTTATAGCAGGTGCAGCTTTTTTTAACATACCAATGGATCATATTATAACTTCATTGGAACACATTAAAGGGGTACCAGGAAGGGTTCAAAGTTTTACTTCAACTAAAGAGTATTCAGTGCTTATAGATTATGCTCACACACCAGATGGACTTAAAAATGTGTTAGAGACAATTACTGAGTTTGTGGATAATAAAATTATTACAGTTTTTGGTTGTGGTGGAGATAGAGATAGAAAGAAAAGACCTATTATGGGAGAGATTGCAGCTAGGTATTCTGATTATGTTATTATTACATCCGATAACCCACGATCAGAAGACCCCATTGAAATTATCAATGAAGTTGAAGTCGGCATACAAAAACATACAAAACCTTATGATAAAGAAGTAGATCGAAAAGAGGCTATTATAGCAGCACTAAAGAAGGCTTCAAAAGGAGATGTTGTACTTATTGCGGGTAAAGGACATGAAAATTACCAAATCCTTAAAGACAAGACGATACACTTTGATGACTCTGAAATAGTGCAGCAGATAATACAGGAGGAGCAAAAATGAAATTATATCTTGAGGATATTGTCAAAGCTATAGATGGAAGGTGTTTAAACCATGGACATTTTGGCAATAACATAGTTAAGCATATATGTACTAATTCTAAAGCTATTCAGCCTCAAAGTTTATTTATTCCTTTAAAAGGAGATAAGTTTGATGGACATCACTATATAAAGGAAGTTTTTGACCAAGGGAGTATGGCAACATTAACGGAATGTGCAGAAATACAAGATGAAAGGCTATACACGATCTATGTTAAAGACACAAAAAAAGCACTACTTGATTTAGCAAAATACTATAGGAGTCTTTTTGACTTGCCTATTATAGCAATAACAGGCAGTGTAGGAAAGACAAGTACAAAAGATCTTGTAGCAACTGTTTTAAGTAGCAAATATAAAGTGCATAAGACACAAGGAAATTACAATAATGAAATAGGTGTTCCCCTCACACTCTTTGAACTTGACTTAGATCATGAAGCAGCAGTTATTGAAATGGGAATGAATCACTTTGGTGAAATACACAATCTCACAATGGCGACTAGGCCAAATATTGCCATTGTCACGAATGTTGGGACATCACATATAGAAAATTTAGGAAACAGAGAAGGTATTTTAAAGGCAAAGCTTGAAATACTTGATGGATTAAACGAGGAAGGCGTGCTTATTCTTAATTCAGACAATGACATGTTGTCTCAGGTAGGTAGCCTTAAAGTTAAGACAATAAAATATGGCATGAATCATGATGCTGTTTATAGAGCAGAGGACATAAAAGTTCATTTAAATAAACTCCATGCACATATTGTATCGCCGAAGGATAACTATGATATAGAAATACCAACACTAGGAGAACATATGGTTTTAAATGCACTAGCAGCTATTGCAGTAGCAGATTACCTTGGCTTAACAAAAGAGCAGATTATAGAGGGATTAAAGACCTATGCACCAAGTAAAATGAGGATGAGTATCAACAATTTATCTAATGGTATTGTTGTTATTGATGATACCTATAATGCAAGCTTAGAATCCATGAAGGCGGCTGTTAAAACATTAGAAAGTTATCATACTGATGGTAAGAAAATTGCAATTTTAGGAGATATATTAGAGACAGGAGATTATGCTAAGATACTTCATGAGCAAGTAGGCACTTTTGTAGCTTCTGCTAGGATACATATATTATGTGCTGTTGGACAGCAGGCAAAGCATATATATAATGGATGTATGAATATACCATCAAATATAAAAATAAAATATTATGAAACAAAAGAAGCATGCGTAGATGATTTGAGTAGCTATTTAACCAAAGGAGATACAGTACTTGTAAAAGCATCCCGTGGCATGCAGTTTGAAAAAATAGTGGATGCTATAGGAAAGGTGAATTAAAATGAGAAATGAAGCTTTTTATGCGGCATTAATAGCATTTTTTCTTAATATAGTTATTAGCCCTATTGGAATACCTTTACTTAGAAAATTAAAGTTTGGGCAAAATGTTAGAGATGATGGCCCCAATTCCCATCTGAAAAAAACAGGGACGCCAACAATGGGTGGTATTATTATATTAGCAAGTATGATTCTTACAAGTTGTATCTTCATTATGCAAAACAAAGAGCTACAAGTTATATTATTTGTCACTGTGGGTTTTGGAATTATAGGCTTTTTAGATGATTATATTAAGATAGTTAAAAAAAGATCTCTAGGGCTAACTGCGATGCAAAAGATACTTGGACAACTAATTATTACCTTACTCTTTGCTTATTTATTAAGGTACTACTTGGGAATTGATACACAAATTATTCTTCCTTTTACAGGTGGAAAAGTTATCAATTTAGGAATGTTTTTCTTACCTTTTTTAGTCATTGGTGTATTAGGCTTAGTTAATGCAGTCAATCTTACTGATGGATTAGATGGGCTAGCTTCAGGGGTAACTGTGCTTGTTGCCACATATTTTACAGCTGTAGCATGGGCACTTCATAGTAATGTTGTTCCTGTTGGAGCAGCAGCAGTGGGAAGTTTGCTTGGTTTTTTGCTATTTAATAGCTATCCAGCCAAGGTTTTTATGGGAGATACAGGATCATTAGCTTTAGGTGGATTTGTAGCAGCTACTGCTTTTGTTATGAAGATGCCTCTATTTATACTCATTGTAGGGATTATTTATATTATTGAAAATATTTCTGTTATCCTTCAAGTATTCTATTTTAAAAAGACTAAAAAACGATTATTTAAAATGGCACCAATCCATCATCACTTTGAGCTATGCGGTTGGCCAGAAACAAAAGTTGTTACAGTGTTTTGTATTATTACAGCCATTATGTGTCTTGTGGGCTTAAGTGCAATGTGATGGATAAGGAGGATTAAAATGAATATTAAAGATAAAGAAATACTTGTGATTGGGATGGCAAGAAGTGGAATTGCAGCAGCAAAACTTGCACATTCAAAAGGAGCCAAAGTAAACGTTTATGATGCAAAAGCTTTAAAGGACTTTAACGCGAATACTCAAGAAGAAGTTCTTAAGATGCAAAATGAAGGGATAAAGTTTTATCTGGGAGAAGAAGTTGATACAGAAAATTTTAGTTTATTTGTGGTAAGTCCAGGAGTACCACTAGAAATTGAACTTATTCAAAAGGCTTATCAACATAAAAAGACAGTAATAGGGGAGTTAGAATTTGCCTCAACATATTGTAAGGCACCAATTTTAGCTATTACAGGAACAAATGGGAAAACCACAACAACTACACTTGTAGGAGAAATTGTTAAGACGTCCAATTGCCAAACTTATGTTGTAGGAAATATTGGCATGGCCTTTAGCGAGCAAGTATGTGCTATTCCAGATCATGGGGTTGCTGTGGCAGAAGTGAGTAGTTTTCAGCTAGAAACCATTTGCAGTTTTCACCCTAAAATAAGTGCCATTTTAAATATTACGCCAGACCATCTCAACAGACATAAGACGATGGAGAATTATATTGATGCTAAATGCCAGATCTTTAAAAATCAAGGGACAGACGAATATGTTATTTTGAATGAAAATGATACATATTTTGAATCTATAAAACAAAGGATACAAGGAAAGATTATTACTTTTAATACTGAACAATCAGTACCTTGTGGAGCATATGTAAAAAATAATACAATCTATGAAAATATATTGGGCATTGAAAACAAAGTATGCTCAGTTGATCAGTTAAAGATTTTAGGAAAACATAACATTGAAAATGTGTTGGCAGCAGTAGCTATTACAAGATGTTTTAATATTTCGTTAGAGATTATAGAAAAGACGCTTGAAGTATTTAGAGGTGTAGAACATAGAATAGAATATGTAAAAACTATAAAGGGTGTGGACTATTTTAATGATTCTAAAGCTACAAATACAGATTCAGCAATTAAAGCTGTATTAGCTATGAAAAAGCCGATAAGACTTATTGGCGGTGGTATGGATAAACACTGCTCTTTTGTGGATTGGATTAAGTTATTTGAGGGTAAAGTACAGAAAATTTATATAATCGGTGAAACAAAACATCAAATTGAAAAAGAATGCCATGAGTTAGGGTATTATCATACAGAACTATTTAATAGCTTGGAAGACGCTACTCAAAAAGCATATCATGAAGCACAAGAAGGAGAGTGTGTTTTGCTATCTCCAGCATGTGCGAGTTGGGATATGTTTGAAAGCTATGAACAAAGAGGACATCTCTTCAAAGAAATAATTAATCAGTTGAGAGGGTGAGACAAAAGGTGCAAACGCAAGTAGGCAAAAATCTTACCAAAGACAAAAAAAGTAGGGCAGATAAAAAGACTGTAGATACTGTACTGCTTATTGTGATTTTGTTATTAGCAGCATTTGGTATCATTATGGTTTATAGTGCTAGTTATCATTATTCAATGGTTAATATGAATAAACCATCCTATTTTGGATTTAAACAGCTTACATCAGTTGCTTTAGGTATAGTTGTTATGCTTATTGTTGCTTATAATATCAGTTATAGAATTTTTTCCAACATGAAAATTGCGTGGTTATGCTATTTAGTATCGTTAACTTTATCAACTTTAGTATTATTTATAGGAGAGACAACAAAAGGAGCTACAAGGTGGATCAGTATTGGTGGATTTAGATTTCAGCCTTCAGAGCTTGCCAAAATTGCAGTCGTTATACTGCTTTCAGCATACATAGTAAAACATAGAAAAGAAATGCATAAATTAAAATATCTAATACGTGCATGGCTTATCGTTTTAGTTCCTACAGGGCTTATTGCAATTGAAAATTTAAGTTCTGCTATTGTTATATTTTTAATAGGAACAGCTATTTTATTTGTTGCGAGTCCTAAAGTGTGGTATTATTTGCTACTTATTGCATTAGGCGTAGTTATGGTTGTTTCAGTGTACTTTTTAGCAATGAATACAGATAGAAGTCAAGAAATCGATATTCCTGTTGTGGGGAAGATTTTAAAACAATATAGGCTTGACAGAATAAGAGTATGGCAAGATCCTTGGCTTGATCCAAAAGGCAAAGGATATCAACCGATACAATCACTATTTGCAGTAGGATCAGGCGGTATATTTGGGGTTGGGCTTGGAAAAGGTGTACAAAAGCTTGGGTTTTTACCCGAGCCACATAATGATATTATTTTTGCAGTTATTTGTGAAGAATTGGGGCTAGTTGGAGCCATAGTCGTATTATTAGTTTATAGTATTTTAGTATTAAGAGGACTTATTATTGCCATTCATGCCTATGATTATTTTGGAACTTTAGTAGCTGTTGGGATTTCTTCTATGATAGGCATCCAGGTGCTTATTAATGTTGCAGTAAATACGAATACAATACCTACGACTGGTATGCAGCTTCCACTTATTAGTTATGGTGGTACAGCTGTGGTTGTTTTATTAGGAGGGCTTGGTATTCTCCTTAATATTTCAAAACTCGGTAATTTAAAAACGGGAGTAAAATAATAATATGGAACATTTTTCCACTGTTAAGAATAAAATAGTTTTATAGGAGCTTACCTTATTGCTGGAGGTGTATGACATGAGTCATTATGTAATACAAGGTGGTAAGTGCCTAGAAGGTGAGCTGCACATTGAAGGAAGTAAAAATGCAGTGTTACCAATTATAGCTGCAACTATTTTAAGTGGAAATGAAACTTATTTATATAATTGTCCAAAAATATTAGATGTAGATATTATGACAGAAATTTTAATGCAGCTAGGTTGTAAAATATCAAGAAATAATAAAACATTAATGATAGATACGAGTACAATAAGTAGCTCAGATATCTCAGAAGAATTAGTAAGAAAGATGAGATCTTCTATTATTTTATTAGGAGCTATAATAGGAAGGTTTAGAAAAGCAAAAATTAGTTATCCTGGAGGGTGCCCTTTAGGAGCGAGGCCTATCGATCTACATTTAGCAGCATTTAAAAAAATGGGGATCAATATTACTGAAGAACACGGTTTTATTATTTGTGAAAGTAATAACCTTCAAGGCGCTAGAATTCATTTGGATTTTCCAAGTGTAGGAGCAACAGAAAATATTATGTTAGCAGCCACTCTTGCATCGGGTGATACAATTATAAATAATGCTGCAAGAGAACCAGAAATTGTGGACTTGCAAAATTATTTAAATAGCTGTGGAGCCAAAATATTAGGGGCTGGTACAAACACGATATATATACAGGGTGTTAAAACATTACATGCTACAGAATATAAAGTAATACCTGATCGCATAATAGCAGGAACTTATTTAACTGCTGCAGCAATTACTAGAGGGAAGATACATCTAAAAAATATTGTTCCAGATCATATAAGGTCTATATGTGCAAAATTAGAAGAAATAGGATGTACTATAAAAGACGCTGAAGATGAAGTTATTTTAACAGCTCCAAAAAAGCTAAATGGGACTTATATAACAACTGAACCTTATCCAGGTTTTCCTACAGATATGCAGTCTCAAATGATGGCATTACTGTGTACCTGCAAAGATACAAGTATTATTAAAGAAAAATTATTTGAAGCAAGATTTAAGCCTGCTTATGAATTAGTAAGAATGGGTGCGGACATTAGTATCAATGGTCCTATTGCAGTTATTAAGCCGTCACCAGTTTTAACAGGGGCCCATATTTATGCAGAAGATCTTAGAGGCGGTGCAGCACTCGTATTAGCAGCTCTATATGCACAAGGAACAACCATAGTAGATAATATATTTCACATAAAAAGAGGATATGAGAATATTGTTTTAGATTTAAAACAGTTAGGTGCTGAAATAGAAGAAAAGGAGTCATAGACTTGAGAAAGTACAATTTTAGGGATAAAAAAAAATATGCTTATATACTCAGTTTTATAATAGTATTGCTTATAGCTGTATTATTGCTTCCTATATACGATATAAAAAGGATTACAATTAATAATAATTATTTTTATTCAGATGAGGAGATTTTAAAAAAGACAAATCTATCAGTAGGAATGAATGTTTTTTCTGTTACAAAAAGTAGAGTTGTTGAGTCACTTGGTGAACTCCCATTTGTGAAAGAAGCAGAGATTCGTTACAAGTTTCCTAATGAAATAACTATTGACATTGAAGAGGTAGAACCTATAGGATATGTTCCTTTTTCTGGAACATATCTTTGCATAGATATAAGTGGATCAGTCATACAAGAAACAACACAAAAAGTTATAAAAATGCCAACTATTGAAGGTCTGTTATTTGATTCTTTTAAAATAGGTAGCAAACTTAATATAAAAAATGAAGAGGCTATGCTCGGTGCTGTAGATATAATTAGAGTGCTAAAGAAGTATGAATTTACAGACCATATAGATAGTATAGATATTTCGGATATGGAACAAATTCACTTGTATGTTGATAATTTAGATGTTATAATTGGAACTATAAAAGATTTAGATATGAAGATACAATGGCTTATGAAAGTACAGGGTCAGTATGTAGGCACTTTAGATTTATCTAATGTTGATTCAGGACAAGTTGTGCTCAAGCCGCTTACATAATTTATGAAAATACAGGTTATTGTCTTATGATTTTAGATAAAGGGGGAGTAGATTTTGCTCGAAATATGTGAAAATGAATATCTAGGAGCACAGATTAAAGTCATTGGAGTTGGCGGTGGAGGAAATAATGCTGTTGATAGAATGATTTCAAAAGGTTTACAAGGTGTTGAATTTATAACAGTAAATACAGATCATCAAGCGTTATCAAGGTCAAATGCACCATGTAAGATACAGATTGGTGAAAAAATAACAAAAGGACTTGGTGCAGGAGCAAATCCTGAAATAGGAACACGCTCAGCTGAAGAAAGTAGAGAAGAAATTATTCAAGCAATTAAGGGAATAGATATGTTATTTATTGCTGCAGGTATGGGTGGTGGTACTGGAACTGGGGCTGCACCTGTTATTGCATCAATAGCAAAAGAAATGGGTATACTTACTGTAGGTGTGGTTACAAAACCGTTTAGCTTTGAAGGCAGAAAACGTATGTTAAATGCTGAAAAAGGTATTGCAGAGTTAAAGAAAAATGTTGATACTTTGGTAGTCATTCCAAATGATAGAATATTAAATGTTATTGATAAAAAATCAAGTATGTTGGATGCCTTTAGTAAAGCAGATGATATATTACAACAAGGTGTACAGGGTATCACAGATCTTATTTCAAATCCAGGTATTATCAATCTGGATTTTGCAGATGTTAGAACCATTATGAATGGAAAAGGCATTGCACATATGGGTATTGGACGTGCTACTGGAGAAAACAGAGCTGAGGAAGCTGTAAGATTTGCTATCAGTAGTCCACTTCTTGACACGAAAATTGATGGGGCAAGATGTGTATTAGTTAATATGTGTGGTGGATTATCTTTAGGTCTTTTAGAAGCTGATACAGGAATGAAGCTTATCCGAGAAGCAGTAGATCCTGATGCAGAAATTATTTTTGGTACATCCATCAATGAAGAGTTAGATGATGACATAATTATTACTGTTATAGCAACAGATTTTCAAGATGCAGAGGTGTCTATGAAATCTATGAATTCTGTGAACACTATGAATTCTTCTGATGCAAAAAAGATTAACACCGAGAAAACAGCACAAAACGAACAGAAAACACCAAATAATAAAGATGACAGAATGCTTTCCATGAAAGATATTCAAGTAGAGATACCACAATTCTTAAGAAGAACAAGATAATTTTTAAATAGAAAGAAGAAAAAAAGATACGATATTGTCGTATCTTTTTTTTTTTACGCTACTTGAATTTTACAAAATTTGTAAGATAGTTCTATTAGAATAATAGTATAGTGAATGCATACAGTATTGGTTTCACTATAGTCTATATTCTATGACGAAAGAAAAATAGAGGTGAAGTATGTGTATATATTATATTTAGATATACTTTTATTGATTAACTCTTATATGAACGTATTAGTATTTTATATAGCATCTCTCATTCTTAATAAAAAAATTACCTTAATCAAGTTAATATTAGGTGGTATAGGAGCAGCTATATTCTATAGTATGGTCATAATATTTCCACAAATACAAGGATTCCCTACTGCATTTTATTCTTTGATTATACCAGTAATTCCTATATTGTATCTCTTTAAACCTGTTAAACTCAGTGAGTTTGCGAGAATATTTTTAATATGCAACATAACAGCATTCATTTTAGGAGGTGCTACATTTAGTTTTTGGTATATGATTAATCCAGAAGGGACAGGCGGGGTAGTAAATATTATCCTTTTAATTATAGTTACTTCTGCCATAGGGTTTGTAGTAAGCCTATCTTTTAACTTCATGAGGAAATTGTTTATATTACCCCATTTTGAATATCAACTTCATGTTACTCATAATAATAAAGAAACGGAGATTAAAAGCATTGTAGATACCGGAAATTGCTTATATACACCTGTTGGGCATAGAGCAGTTATTGTCGTTACATGGGAATCACTAAAAAAAATACTTACAGATAAAGAAAGGAGACTGATCAATGAGTATACACTGGAAAATATATCAGACCTTTTAACTGAGCAGGAGAAGGATTCCATATATCTTATTCCTTTTTGCAGTATTGGCTGCAGTGAAGGAATTTTAATTGGTATAGAAGTAGAACGTATTACTGTTCATAGGTATGGGTTTAGCAAAACATTTAATGATTGTGTTCTAGCAATTTCTAAACAAAGAATATTTAATGATAATACATATCACGCACTCATTCACCCAGATTTTATTATTTGATAGGAGGCATAATAAATGAAAAAGGTAGCTTTATTACTAAAGATTAAAAAACTGTATATAAATCTTAGGTATATGCTATTATGCAGATTAAAAAATGAAGTACATTATATCGGTGGAAGTGAAATACTGCCTCCTCCACTCACAAGAGAAGAAGAAAAAGAGCTTATTAATAAATTGGCTGAATTATATGATGACCAAGAAGAAGCGTCAAGCATTAAAACGATACTCATTGAAAGAAATTTAAGATTGGTTGTTTATATAGCAAGAAAATTTGAGAATACGGGAATACATATGGAAGACTTAATATCTATAGGGACAATAGGATTAATTAAATCAATTAACACTTTTAATCCAAGTAAGAAAATTAAACTTGCCACCTATGCATCACGATGTATAGAGAATGAAATACTTATGTTTCTTAGAAGGACAAATAAGATAAAGACAGAAATATCTATTGATGAGCCACTGAATGTAGATTGGGATGGCAATGAACTTTTGCTATCAGATATTCTTGGGACAGAACCTGACATTATTTATAGGAACTTAGAAGAAGAGGTTGATAGAGCATTACTAAAACAAGCACTATTGAAATTGACCGATAGAGAAAGAGAAATTGTGGAGCTAAGATTTGGATTTACAAGCCAGGGGAAAGAAAAAACACAGAAAGAAGTTGCTGATTTACTTGGGATATCCCAGTCTTATATATCAAGACTAGAGAAGAAGATTATATCTAGATTAAAAAAGGAAATAAATAGAATGAGCTAGGGTAATGAATAAATTATACAATAATGGAGATGCTTATCTATAGACTTGAACTATGCTTAACGCGTGTGACTAGGAGGCATTTACATGGCAATTAACAAAGTAGAAATATGTGGAGTTAATACTGCAAAATTACCTGTTCTTACTAATGAGCAAAAAGAAATACTTTTTAAACTAATTCAGGAAGGAGATCATTACGCACGTGAAAAATATATTAATGGCAATTTAAGATTAGTCTTAAGTGTCATACAAAGGTTTAATAATAGAGGAGAACATGTTGATGATCTATTTCAAGTTGGATGTATCGGACTTATTAAGTCTATAGATAATTTTGATGTAACGCAAAATGTAAAATTTTCTACTTATGCAGTTCCTATGATTATAGGTGAAATTAGAAGGTATTTAAGAGACAACAACTCAATTCGTGTTAGCCGATCATTAAGAGACACTGCTTATAAAGCACTTCAAGCTAAAGAAACACTTATTCGTAAAAATTCAAAAGAACCCAATGTACAAGAAATAGCAGATGAATTAGGCATAAAAAAGGAGGAGGTTGTTTTTGCATTAGATGCAATACAAGATCCTATTTCTTTATTTGAACCTGTATATCATGATGAAAGTGATACTCTTTATATTATGGATCAAGTGAAGGATGAAAAAAATCAAGATGATGTATGGCTTGAAAATATAGCCATAAAAGAAGCAATGAAAAGACTGACACATAGAGAAAAACAAATACTCATGCTTAGGTTTTTTGCAGGGAAAACACAAATGGAAGTAGCAACAGAAATCGGGATTTCCCAAGCACAGGTCTCAAGACTTGAGAAAACAGCATTAAAGCATATGAGAAAATATATATAATAATATTTATTGGGGGGATAAATGGTGATGAGAATTTATGATATGAGACAAAAAGAAATTATTAATACTGTTGATGGATCAAGACTAGGCTACATATGTGATCTTGAGATAGATTTTAAAGAGGGAAAAATCTGCAAAATAATTGTTCCAGGACCAGGAAAAGTCATGGGCCTTTTTGGAAGAAACTTAGAGTACATTATCCCATGGGAAAAAATTAAAAAGGTAGGAGAAGATATTATTCTTGTAGAACTCAATGAGAATGAGTGTTTACAAGAAAGTTAGTATTGACTTTTAAAATAGTAATATGCTAATCTTAGAGATATTATAGCGTAGGAGGATATGTTAATGAAATGTCCTTATTGTGGGTATGTCATGTCCAAAGTACTAAATTCAAGGCCTACTGATGACAATAAATCAATTAGAAGAAGACGTCAGTGCGAAAACTGTGAGAAAAGGTTTACTACATACGAAAAAGTAGAAATGATACCTATTATGGTCATAAAAAAGAATATGACAAGAGAACCATTTGATAGAGAAAAGCTGTTAAAAGGAGTTCTGAGAGCATGTAACAAAAGAAGTATTAGTATACAGCAAATAGAAGATATGGTTGATCTTATAGAAAATTATTTTGGGAATATGGATAGAAAAGAAATCACCTCTACAGAAATAGGTGAAGCAATTATGCAAAATTTAAAACAAATTGATGAGGTATCTTATATTAGATTTGCCTCTGTATACAAAGAATTTAAAGATATTGATGAATTTATTATCGAACTAGAAAATATAAAAAAATTAAAGAAATAAATCCTGCCTTTTTTGAGGCAGGATTTATTTATCCCCAAAAATTGCTATCTAAACTTCTAAAACTTATAGCTTCGGCTACATGCTCCTCTTGTATTAACGCTGATTGATTAAGGTCAGCTATAGTACGTGAAAGCTTTATAATCTTATCATATAACCGAGCACTAGAGGAAGTTTGCTCATACCATGTATTTATAAGTTTTTCGCCAGATGGACTAAGTTTGCAGTATCTTTTTATAAGCTCTGGAGTAAGTTCACTATTATACGAAATAGAATCATTAATATATCTTTCTTTTTGAATTTCCACTGCATTTTTTACTTTTTTATACATATCTTTTGAAGATAGGCTATTATTTGTGTGCATACTTGTTAAAGGTATAGGATGTGTTTCCATATGAAGATCGATTCGGTCAAGTAATGGACCAGAGAGTTTACTTAGATATTTTCTAATAGCAGAAATACTGCAGGAGCATTTTCTGGTATCAGGGTAATAGCCGCAAGGGCAAGGATTCGTTGAGGCTACAAATAAAAAGCGTGCAGGATAAGTTACAGTATAGTTTGCTCTTGATAAGGTAACCTCATGATTTTCGATGGGTTGCCTTAGGGTTTCTAATGTCTGTTTATTAAATTCCAGAAGTTCATCTAAGAATAATACGCCAAGATGAGCAAGGCTGATTTCACCAGGCTTTGGATGAGAACCACCCCCAGTAAGTCCATGAATGGATATGGTGTGGTGTGGGGCTCTAAATGGTCTAGTACGTATAATGGAGGAATCAGGAAGCTTGTTTGCTATACTATATACTTTAGTAACTTCTATAGATTCTTCATGGGTTAGTGAAGATAGTATGGAGGGGATTCTTTTTGCTAACATTGTTTTACCTGAGCCAGGGGCCCCTATCAGGAGTGCATGATGAAATCCTGCTGCACAGATCATAAGTCCTTTTTTTGCATTTTCCTGTCCTTTCACATCCTTAAAATCTAGAGGATATTCACAAGTATATGTGGTATCTGTTTGCACAAAGGGCTTTAGAGCTTCATTGTTATTTAAATAAGAAACAATTTCAGATAATGAATTGGCACCAATAATACTTGTCGTATCTAATGCAACAGCTTCTCTAGAATTGCTATATGGAATAATACACTTTTTTATGTTATCTTGCTCTGAGGCACATAATATTGGCAAAATAGCACGGACTTGTCTTAATGACCCATCTAAGGCTAATTCTCCAATAAATAAAGTATCTTTAAGTTTTTCTTCTCTAATAATGCCCATACAACATAAAATACCTAGAGCTATAGGAAGATCATAGATGCACCCTTCTTTTCGCATATCAGCAGGAGCTAAATTGATTGTAATGCGTTTTATGGGGAAGTCAAATCCACTATTCCTTATCGCACTTCTTACTCTTTCCTTGGATTCTTTTACTGAAGAATCTGCTAAACCTACAATATCAAAATATGGAAGTCCTTCAGATAGATCAACTTCTACATCTACTTTTATAGTATTAATTCCACTTAAGCAATAACTGATTAATTTACAAAACATTGGATATCCTTTCTAAAAACACTTTTCTAAATTATTACTAAATATTAGCGTTTTTAATCATCAATTAGAAAACTACTTCAATATTAATCATGTGAATTCTATTGGGTGTGAATAAAAACATTAGTTTTATGTAAAATAAAAAAGAATAGGATGATAAAATGAATAAAATATATAGTGTGTGGTTGCATAAATTAGGGATTAAGGAATATATTAAATTAAAAATGCTTCATGACTTTAAAACATATAAAGCGGTATATGATGCACAGCAAAAACAATACCAAATGTATGGACTTAATGAGAAGCAGCTCGAAAAAATATATAGCTCAAAAAATAATCTTGACGAGATCCAAAAACTCATCAAAAAGTGTGAAGCACTAGGTGTTCACATTTTAGATTTATTTGATGAGGATTATCCTAATGAACTAAAACAAATACCAGATCCACCCCTTGCACTATTTGCCATGGGGAACATAAGCTATTTGAATCATCCTTCCATAGCTATTGTGGGAGCAAGAAAATGCTCTGAATATGGATTTAATATAACAAAAAGGATAGCAAAAGAATTAGCTGAGGCAGGGATAGCAGTGATTAGTGGAATGGCAACTGGCATTGATGAGGCGGCTCATAAAGGAGCGTTAGAACAGGGAATAACTATTGCAGTATTAGGAACAGGAATCGATATATGCTATCCAAGAACCAACTATCCGATATATAGAAAAATAGCCGAAAAAGGATGCATTATTTCAGAATATCCTATTGGTACACCACCTCTTCCTTTTCAATTTCCTAAAAGAAATAGGATTATTAGTGGTATAAGTATTGGTGTATTAGTAACAGAAGCAGAAGAAAAGAGTGGATCACTCATTACAGCTGACCTCGCACTGCAGTATAATAAGGATATATATGCAGTACCAGGAAATGTAGAGAGTCGATTTAGTATTGGAACAAATAAGCTTATTCAACAAGGTGCAAAATTGGTTATAAATACTGAAGATATTATAGATGATTTACCAATGCATGTAATAATGAAAATAAATAATAATAAGATAATATGTTATGATAAAAAAAATATTGAACTTGCACAACAAGAAAGTATAGTATATGATTATGTAAGTTGGCAACCAAAATATTTTAGTGAAATATATAGTGAGCTTAAATTATCTTACGAGATGATAAATACTGCTTTAGTTAAACTAGAACTAAAAGGACTAATACGAAGATTACCTGGAGAGAGGTATGTAAGAGTTTGATTAGGAGGTAATTATGTCAAATAAATTAGTAATTGTAGAGTCACTTGCAAAAGTAAATACAATTAGCAGGTTTTTAGGTAAAAATTATAAAGTAGAGGCATCTGTAGGACATGTTAGAGATTTGCCAAAAAGTCAGATGGGGGTAGATTTCGAAAATGACTATGAGCCTAAATATATTACTATTCGAGGTAAGGGAGAAGTACTTCAGAAGATTAGAAAAGAAGTAAAAAATAGTGATTGTATTTATTTAGCAACTGACCCAGATAGAGAGGGAGAAGCTATTTCGTGGCATCTTTACCATGCCTTAAAACTAGATGGGAAGAAAGTATATCGCATTACTTTTAATGAAATTACAGAAAAGGCTATAAAAGAAGCACTTAAGTATCCACGTGCGATCAATACGGATTTAGTAGATGCCCAACAAGCAAGAAGAATACTTGATAGAATAGTGGGTTACAAAATCAGCCCTATTCTCTGGAAAAAAATTCGCAAAGGATTAAGTGCAGGGCGTGTACAATCTGTGACACTGAGACTTATTTGTGATAGAGAAAAAGAAATAAGAGAATTTATTCAAGAAGAATATTGGAGTATAGAAACCAATCTTAAGCTGGATAAAGGAAAACCATTTTTAGCAAAGCTATCTTCTAAAAATGGAGAAAAATTAGAAATAAGAAATCAAGAAGAAGCTTATAAAATTATTAACGAATGCAAAAATAATAAATTTTATGTATTAAGTACAAAGAAAAGTGAAAGAATAAAAAACACAGTACTTCCATTTACAACGAGCACCTTGCAACAAGAAGCGGCCAAGCACCTTGGCTTTTCAACTCAAAAAACCATGAATATCGCTCAGCAGCTTTATGAAGGCGTTAAAATAGGAAAAAAGGAAGTAGGTATCATTACTTACATTCGTACTGATTCTGTTAGAATTGCAGATGGGGCTAAAGAAGAAGCTCATTCATATATTAAAGAAAACTATGGGGAAAACTATCTAGGGGAGAAAAAGATTAGTTCAAAAAGTAAAAAGGTAAATATTCAAGACGCTCATGAAGCTATCAGACCAACATATATAAGCTACCATCCAACAGAAGTAAAGGAATTTTTATCAAAAGACCAATATAGACTTTACAATATAATTTGGAATAGATTTATTGCAAGTCAAATGGCACCAGCACAATATGAAACATATTCAATAAAAGTAAAAAGTGGTGAGTACTTATTTAATGCGTCTTATTCTGTAGAACTTTTTGATGGTTTTATGAAGGTATATAATCTTGAAGATGAAAAAGCTAAGAAAGACCTAAAAATTGATGTAAAAGAAAATGATGAATTAGCTTGTATTAATCTTGTACCAAATCAACACTTTACACAGCCACCGTCAAGGTATTCAGAAGCAACCTTAGTAAAGACGTTAGAAGAAAACGGTGTAGGTAGGCCAAGTACTTATGCACCAACTATAACAACGATACTTGCAAGAAACTATGTTGTAAAAGAAAACAAAATACTCTATCCAACTGAGCTAGGTGAAGTTGTCAACAATATTATGAATGAATATTTTGATGAAGTAGTGGATGTGGAATTTACAGCTAATTTAGAAAGAGTTTTAGATGAAATCGCTTCAGGGAATGTGGAATGGAAAGAAATTATGCGATCATTTTATCCATACTTTAATAATGCTGTAATTAAGGCTGAAAAAGAAGTTCAAAATATTGATCTAACTGAAACAACAGATATTCCTTGTGAAAAATGTGGCACACATATGGTCATAAGATATGGAAAATATGGAAAATTTTTAGGTTGCCCTAATTTCCCAGAGTGTAATTTTACTAAACCATGGTATGAGGAGACAGATATTAGTTGCCCACTATGTGGCGGAAAAGTACTCATTAAGAAGACAAAAAAAGGAAGAAGTTATTATGGATGTGAAAATAACAATAATAGCTGCGAATTTATGTCTTGGGAAAAACCAACAGGAGAAAAATGTCCGCTATGTGGAGAAGTTCTCGTTGAAAAAGGAAATAGTAAAAACAAAAAAATTGTGTGCAGAAGCAACACATGTAACTATGGAAAAGAGAATAAAAAATAAGAAGTGGGATGGAAATAGTATCTATTTTAGATATTATTTTTAAAATTATTTCGTCTTTATATTGAATTTTTTGTCTATTCGTGTTATTATTTGTAAATATAAGGAAAGCTTTGTAAAAGTTTTTCTTTATAAACTAAGAGTGTATATTTTTTGATTTTTTGAACATAATAGAGTATACAAAAAACTTTTGAATATAAGTCATAGTATAATAACATAGGAGGAAACAAAATGTCTCAAGATTTATTACAAAAGATGCGCAAAGTAAATAGGTTATTACAAAGGTTTGGGTCAGATAAAGTTATTTTTTCTGACATATGTGAAGTGATTAGTGATGTAGTAAAGGCGGAAGTATTTATTGTAGGTACAAAAAGTAAGGTATTAGGCATGAATTCTGATTTACCAAATCATTTTGTAAATGCAGATCAACATATTGATTATACGGTAAATGATCAGTTTATGACAATTATGGATTTAAAAGAAAATATTTCTATGGAAACTATTTTTAACGATGTTCCTAATAGTAGTGGTTATATAGGATGTATACTTCCTATTATTGCAGGCGGACAAAGATTAGGTACATTTGTTATGTACAAAGAAAAAGGTGAAGGAAACTTTTCCACAGATGATTTAATACTTGCTGAATATGGAGCAACTATTGTTGCTGTTGAAATATTAACTTCAATAAAAGATCAATCAGATGAAGAAGAAAGAAAAACAAGTATAGTTAAATCTGCTATTGCAACACTTTCTTACTCAGAGTTAGAAGCTATTTTTCATATATTTGAAAAACTCGATGGATATGAAGGACTGCTTATCGCTAGCAAAATAGCGGATAAAGTGGGCATAACAAGATCAGTTATCGTAAATGCCTTAAGAAAATTTGAAAGTGCCGGTGTTATTGAATCTAGATCTTTAGGTATGAAGGGAACTTATATAAAAGTACTCAATACATCCCTAATTGATGAGTTAAATAAACTAAGAAAATAATTTAAAAAGTGAGGATAACTAACTCCTCACTTTTTTGATTTTATAGTTTTACTATTTAAGGTACTTATTGAAGGATCAAAAGATGGCAAAGACATACATTTTATAGATACAAACCCAAATATTAAAAATAGAATCAAATATAATCCCCATTGATAATCTACATTAAAACTACAACCTACTTTTAGATTATAGTACGTTGGATAAAAGACTAATGTATTAATAAAGCAAAGAATACCTTGAAGGCATTTACAATAAAGATATTTATTTAAAGATAAATTTGAATGGGTGAGGATATATGAGGTCTGAAAATAAGTGCAAAGCCCTCCAAAGCCAATAGCAAATGATATTGTAGCAACTAAAGCTTTAGAGACTGGTACTATGCTCATAGTGTAGATACCATTTGACATTTCTAAAATAGAGGTAAACACGCCTATGATAATAGGACTTTGATTTTTAGAGATAACATTATTTTTAAGCAATAGATTTATAGGAAATATGTCTTTGAAGATATGTGTGAGTACTGAAAAAAAGATAATATAACCACCAATGTAGACAATGGTATCCATACTGTTTTGGACGGATTCGTTAAATATTTTAGAAAATGAATAATCCTTATTTCTTTTTGATACACTAAAATAATAACGTGAATGGTGATCTAAGGGTTCTGTATAAGCTTTTAGTAAAATGCCTAGAGTGAGAGCAGATAATACTTGTATAAATAAAATAAAATATCCAAGTTCTACATGACCTAGCATGCCAACCGATACAACCCCTATGATAAAAAGTGGGCCACAATTATTACAAAAGCACAACACTTTTTGAGCTTCACATTTATTTAGCCTACCATTTTCTAAAAGTAATGCTGCAGTTTTTGCCCCCATAGGATAACCAGATATAAATCCTACTATAAAGGCAAACAAACTATCCCCAGGCAAATTAAATATGCTTTTAGTAATAGGTGTAGTATATTTGTTGATTCTATCAAGCACATCCAAACGGGACAAGATGTTTGTGAGAATAATAAATGGAAGAAGTGAAGGAAGAACTTTATTAAACCATAATAAGAGCCCTTGTAAAGCACCATCAATACAAATATTAGGATTGATTATGATATACAACATAATAAAAACAGTTCCTAATAAAACAAGGAGTTTTTTGATCACTATAGGTTCACCTGCTTTTTTACTTATCATTTATTGTAAACGACATAATAGGCTTCAGTAAGGTGTGATTTTGCCGCTTCTCTATAGTATATGAGCTTGTATAAAAAAAAATAACAACCACAAGAGTTGCTATATAACGATAAAAGGATGCAATAGATCTTCTTTACTTTTATTAATAATATTATGTGATGCGTAATAAATAGCAGTAGCTTTTTGTTCATAGGTAATGAGCATATGACCAAGGTCATCTAATTTATTTAATGATCGACCTAGATTGGTGATAACGGGTACTGAAGATATTTTTGTAAGTTTAGAGAGCAAAGGTAAGGCTCTTTTCCTTACACCAAGTACTCTTATATAAGGTATCCATTGTATACACTCAAGTTTTCGCATATCAGCATTTGCTATTTCTAGTATCATTCGAAGTAAAGAACGATAGACTGTAGCTGATGTATAGGTTTTTGATGTTACAGATGCTGCCAAGTCAGATAGCAAATTAAAGTCATCATGAGTGTTATAGATTGAGCGACATAAATCTTTTGGTATATCCCAAAGTGTATACAGATGATTTACAGTAGAAGATATAAGCTTATACTTTAAATACATGCTAAGATTATCTACAGAAGTCAGTGGAAAATCTTTAAGTGTATTTAACAAAATAGCATAGGCAGATGGTGGCATTGCATCTTTAATTAGATCCGTTTTTCCAAGCAACAGGTTCTTTCTAATTGCTGTAGCTGAAGCAACTTGAGATTTGATTTTATCATCATGGTAAAGAGAAGTGCGTTTAATGGTTATAGGAACTATCGTTGAATGATATTTTAATAAAGCACTTAAATAATGTATTCCCAAAATATTATTGGGGTGAGACATGGCATGGCTAATATTTTCTTTGGCATAGACTGTATGATTCTTTTCATAAAGAAGTTCAGTAACAACTCGTTCTCTTGCTATGGGATAACTTATTCCTTGATTAAGATAACGTTTTAATAAAGCACTCATAACAGGTGTTTCATATACGAGCAGTTTCGCGATATCAGATAATAAATCAATATTTCCAGATTCACTTCCAAAGCAAATATAATCCACTAGATTACACTTATTAAGTAATGAAACTGCTCCTTCACAAAAATATTGGGCGCTGGCAGAAGCATAAGGAACTGGAAGCTCAAGAACCATATCTACACCACATGATAATGCCATCTTAGTTCTTGTATATTTGTCAAGCATACAAGGTACTCCCCGTTGGGTAAAATGACCACTCATGGTTGCTATAATATAGTCACAAGAAGTTATTCTTTTTGTTTCATTAATCTGATATAAGTGGCCATTATGAAAGGGATTATATTCTGCAACAATACCTGAAACCATCATAAGTCATACCTCCATCATGAAATAAATCTGTATTAATTTTATTTTTACTCTTGTATACATTAGATACATTTACTATAATATTATTTGTGATAAAATGTAAAGGAAAATTTGAAAGGGGTCTCCACATGTCTTTTATAGAAAATATTAAACAAGCAGCAAAGGCTAATATAAAAACAATAGTTTTACCAGAAACCAATGATATGAGAACACTGGAAGCAGCACACATAGCACTTGAACAAAAAATTGCCAAAATTATTCTTATTGGAAATAGAGAACAGATCTTAGAGAATGCAAAAGTATTAAACTTAAATGATGCACAAATAGTAGATCCGTTAGAATTTGATGAGATGGAAACATATATTAATCAACTTACAGAATTAAGAAAAGCAAAGGGCATGACTTATGATAAAGCAAAAGAACTATTAACAAGAGACCCGCTTTACCTTGGTGTTATGATGGTGAAAATGGGTAAAGCTGATGGAATGGTAGCTGGAGCTATTAATGCAACAGCAAATGTATTAAGACCTTCACTTCAAATTTTAAAAACAGCACCAGGAACAAAGTTAGTATCAGCTTTCTTTGTTATGGTAGTTCCAGACTGTGAGATGGGTAGTGACGGAACATTTATATTTGCAGATAGCGGACTTAATCAAAATCCAAATGCAGAAGAGTTAGCAGCCATTGCTCAAAGTTCAGCAAAAAGTTTCAAGCAATTAGTAGGTGCAGAACCTATTGTAGCCATGCTTTCCCATTCAACTTACGGTAGTTCAAAGCATCCAGATGCAGATAAAGTAATAGAAGCTGTAAAAATAGCAAAACAAGAAGCTCCAGAGTTAGCAATTGACGGAGAATTACAATTAGATGCAGCAATAGTAAAAGAAGTTGGTAAGGCAAAAGCACCTACAAGCACAGTGGCAGGATATGCTAATGTACTTGTATTTCCAGATTTGGACGCGGGAAACATAGGCTATAAACTTGTTCAAAGACTTGCAAAGGCTGAAGCTTATGGTCCTATTACTCAAGGTATTGCAAAGCCTGTAAATGACTTGTCTAGAGGATGTTGTACAGAAGACATAGTAGGTGTTATTGCAATTACTTCAGTACAAGCTCAAAATAATTAATAATAATATAAAATACAAAGGTTAGGAGAAAAAAGTATGATAATATTAGTAGTTAATTGCGGAAGTTCATCATTAAAGTATCAGTTACTGAATATGAAGGATGAAAGTGTTATAGCAAAAGGAATCTGTGAAAGAATAGGGATTGATGGTTCATTTATTAAACATACTACAGAAGGACAAGAGGCACAGAAGGTTAACTGTGATATACCAAATCATAAAGTTGCTTTTGCCAAAATGATAGAAATGTTGACAACAGGAGCAACAGCTTGTATTAAATCTATTGACGAAATACAAGCTGTTGGTCATAGAGTAGTTCATGGCGGAGAAAAATTTAGTAGCTCAGTTATTATCAATGAAGAAGTTATATCTGCTCTTGAAACATGTATTGATTTAGCACCGCTTCATAATCCTGCAAATTTAATTGGTATTAGTGCATGTCAAGAACTTATGCCAAAAGTACCTATGGTAGGCGTATTTGATACAGCTTTTCATCAAACTATGGATAAATCAGCTTATATGTATGCAATACCACAGGAATACTATAAGAAATATGGTATTAGAAAATATGGTTTTCATGGTACATCCCATAAATATGTATCACAAAGAGCAGCAGCTCTTTTAAATAAACCAATAGAAGATACTAAAATCATTGTATGTCACTTAGGTAATGGAGCAAGTATATGTGCAGTAAAAGGTGGGCAATCTGTAGATACCTCAATGGGTCTTACACCACTTCAAGGACTTATAATGGGAACAAGATCAGGAGATATTGATCCAGCCATTATCAAGTTTATTATGGATAAGGAAGGTATTTCAGCAAAAGATGTAGATGAAATACTAAATAAGAAATCAGGTATGTTGGCATTAACAGGTACATCTAGTGATTTTAGAGAAGCTGAAGATGGTGTTGTTGCTGGAGATCCAGTAGCACGATTTGCTATGGATGCTTTCCAACATAGGTTGGTTTCTTATATAGGGGCATATATAGCTGTTATGAATGGCGTAGATGCTATTGCATTTACTGGTGGTCTTGGAGAGAATAATGCGATCATGAGAAGAGAAGTTGCTGATATGCTTTCATGGTTTGGCGTTTCTATAGATATAGAAAAAAATAACTGTCGTGGTGTAGAAAGAGATCTTTCAACAGATGACGCAAAAGTTCGTCTCTTATTAATACCAACAAATGAAGAACTTATGATTGCAAGAGATGCCGTTATGTTGTTAAAAAAGTAGCAATAGTTTATACGAGATAATATAAATAAGGATCGTTTACTAAATAGACAGCATTCACCAATAAATATTGCTTATACTAAGATAAATATTTAAAATGTTTCTCTATATAATTTGATAGTGTAGGTAAATGAGTTGACAAATAAACTTCCTATATGTATAATTACAGAAGTGTTACTTTAATGGAGTGAAAAAATGAAAATTAATATTCATGAACTTCAAAATAAGTCAGAAATTGAGTTTAATCTTACTGAGCAAATAATGTTAAATAGTGTTAACTCAGCTTTGACAGATGAAGCATGCACAGTAGATATAAAAGGTATTATCTTAAAGAAAGGTTCAATCTATATATTAAAAGGCGAACTTTCTACACAACTTAGCTTGTCATGTGATCGGTGTTTAAAAGTGTTTAAATACCCAATCCATGCAAAATTCGATAGAGAATTCTCATTTGAACAAGACGAGCAAGAGGATGAAGAAGATATAATTAAAATTAGTAACTCAATTCTTGATCTTACAGATGTTATAGCTGAGACTATATATCTTGAATTACCGATGAAAAATTTATGCCATGACGAATGTAAAGGCATATGTATTACATGTGGACAAGATTTAAATGAAAAAGCATGTGGATGTTCAAGTGATAGTATTGATCCAAGGCTAGAAGGTCTAAACAATATTTTTAGTATTAAACCTACCCAGTAATATTCTAAGGAGGTGTTAGAAGATGGCAGTACCAAAAAGAAAAACGTCAAAAGCAAGAAGAAATAAAAGACAAGCTAACTGGAAACTTTCTCCTCTTAATTTAGTAAAATGTCCTAAATGTGGTGAGCTCATGATGCCACACAGAGTATGTAAAGCTTGCGGTTCTTATGCTAGTCGTGTTGTAATTAATGTGGATTGATAAAATAGAAAAGACAGCTTTGGCTGTCTTTTTGTATATAAGAATATAGAGAAAAAGGTGATAGGAATGCCTAAAATTGCAATTGATGTAATGGGTGGAGATCATGCACCCGATCAAATTATTGAGGGATGTATTAACGCAGCAGCTAAAACAACGAGTAAACTAGTTTTGGTTGGTAATGAGGCTATCATTAGTGACAAACTTAAAAGCTATTCTTATGATCTTAATAAGATAGACATAATTGATGCACAGGAAATTATTGATATGCATGATGCCCCAGTGCAAGCTATACGAGCAAAAAAGAATTCATCTATGGTAGTAGGTCTTAATCTGCTAAAAAATAAAGAGGTAGATGCTTTTGTGTCTGCAGGTAATACTGGTGCTCTCCTTGCAGGGGCAACATTAATTGTAGGAAGGATAAAGGGGGTAGAAAGACCAGCGCTAGCTCCTTTACTACCCAATAAAAAAGGTTATTCATTACTTATAGACTGTGGTGCCAATATGGATTGTAAGCCATCTTATTTAGTCCAATTTGCACGTATGGGAACGATCTACATGCAGCAATGTTTGGGGGTATCAAAACCAAAGGTAGGCCTAATTAATATAGGTGTAGAACCTGAAAAAGGTAATCAGCTGGTGAAGGATGCCCATACATTACTTTCTGAGGATCAAGTAATCAATTTTATTGGGAACATAGAAGCAAGGGATATACCAAATGGAGAGGCAGATATTTTAGTATGTGATGCCTTTGTAGGAAATGTTGTACTTAAGTTTATGGAAGGATTTGGACTCTGGCTGTTTTCTTCTCTCAAAAAGGAATTTACGAGTAACATTAGAAGTAAACTCGGAGCACTCTTATTAAAAAAGGGAGTATACAATATCAAAAATAAATTTGATTACTCAGAACAAGGAGGAGCCCCTTTGCTTGGTGTAAATGGTTTAGTTGTAAAAACTCATGGGAGCTCTAAAGAAAAAGAAATTTATTATACATTGTTGCAAACGGACAAATTTATTGAAAATTGTTTGATAGATAAGATAGCAAATAATTTAAATACATGATAAATAAATATTGACTACTCAATCAGTATATAATATTATCAAAATATAAATTTCACAAGAGGTGTTAATATGGTTTTTGAGAAGGTTAGAGATATTATTAGTGAACAATTTAACATTTCAGAAGAAGAGATAACGTTAGATATGTCGTTCGCAGATGATTTAAATGCTGATTCACTGGATATATTTCAAGTGATTACAGCTATAGAGCAAGAATTTGAAATGGAAGTATCTAATGAAGATGCCGAAAAAGTGTTTACAGTAGGAGATGTTGTTGATTTTATTAAAGAACAAAAAGGTTTAGATTAATATAAAGCCTCGCCAAGCGAGGCTTTTACTATATTGATACTTTATTTAGGAGTGATAATGTGATATATAAAAAAAATAGAGATCCATCTTATAATGTACTGTTAAAAGAGATCCAGTCTATTATTCAGTATCAATTTAACAGGATTGAAGTTCTTAAAACAGCATTAACCCACAGTTCTTATGCAAATGAGCATAAAAATCGTATTATCAAAGATAATGAGAGACTTGAATTTTTAGGAGATGCTATACTGGATCTTATTATCAGCAACTATTTATTTAGTAAATACCAAGATATGCCAGAGGGAGACCTATCAAAACTTCGGGCAAGTATAGTTTGTGAAGCATCTCTAGCAAAAATGGCTAAGGATATTTATTTAGGACGTTATATGCTTTTTGGAAAAGGAGAAGATATGACAGGGGGAAGAGAAAGAGCTTCTATTTTAGCAGATGCATTTGAGGCTCTTACAGGTGCTATATTTGTGGATGGTGGATTTGAAGAGGCCAATCGATTCATTGAAAGAACATTAATAAAAAAGATAGAACAAGTAGCATCTATTGAAGATTTATATACAGATTATAAAACCCTCTTACAAGAAAATATCCAAAAAGAAAGTAATGCACCGATTTATTATGAAATTACAGGAGAAGATGGACCAGATCATGATAAAAATTTCTATGTGGACGTTTATCATGGCAATGTATGCTTAGGTAAAGGTACGGGGAAAAGTAAGAAAGAAGCAGAACAAAATGCAGCTAAAATAGCAATCAATAATCTTAAAAACTAGAGGTGAAATATGTATCTAGATAAAATAGAGATACATGGATTTAAATCTTTCGGAGATAGCATAAAGTTAAATATTCCTAAAGGGATTACTGCTGTTATTGGACCCAATGGAAGCGGGAAAAGTAATGTTGCTGATGCCATAAGATGGGTTATTGGCGAGCAAAGTGTGAAAACATTAAGAGGGTCTAAAATGGAAGATGTTATTTTTTCTGGTACAGAAAAAAGAAAGTCCTTAGGCTATGCCGAAGTAAGCATGTATATTAAAGATCCAGATAATCAATTACCTATTGAATATACAGAAGTGGCTATTAAAAGAAGAATCTACCGATCTGGTGAAAGTGAATATTTTATTAATGGAAGTCTATGCCGACTAAAAGATATACTTGAACTTTTCATGGATACCGGTATAGGTAAAGAAGGCTATTCTATTATTGGACAAGGTCAGATAGATAAAGTACTTAGTTATAAACCAGATGATCGTAGGGGGTTATTTGAGGAAGCTACAGGAATCTATAAATATAAATCAAGAAGACAAGAAGCACAAAAAAATCTAGAGAAACAAAGGGAAAATTTGCTTCGTGTACAAGATATTATTGATGAATTGGCGTTAAGAATTGGACCTCTTGAAATAGAAGCACAAAAAGCAAAAGAATATAATTTACTTATAGGGAATCTTAAGGACCTAGACATTAATATTTATTTAGAAGAAATAGAGCGTATACAAAATGATGAAATCACAACACAAAACAATTTAGAATCTGTTAATGATCAGCTTAGCCAATTGAATGAAAGAAAAGTAAGTATAGAAGAGAATTATGAAGAGTGGAAAAAGAATACAGATAAAATTTATAGTGAAATAGAAACAGTAACGGCCTTGGCTTTAGAAATCGAAAAAGAAAAACAAAATATATATACTGAAATTGAAGTCACAAAAGAAAAGATTGCAAATGGTGCTCAATTATTAGTGAAGGCAAAAGAAGAGGAAATTCATTTAGAAAAAGACAGGGAAAGCTTAGAACAAGAGTTATCACTTTTAGAAACAAAGTGCACAGCACTACAAATAGAAGAAGAGTCAAAAAAGATCAGTATCGAAAAATTAGAAAATGATCTTGGTCTTTTAAGTCAAGAAATTGAAGATGTTGAAAAGGAATTAAATAGTTCAAAGATTGATAAGTACAATAAATTAAGAGACATTGATTTACTTAAAGCAGAGATCGAAAAGATCGACACAGTGCAAGAAGAGCTCGACTATAGGTATAACCAAGTTGCAGAAAATATTAATGGACTTAATAGCGATATTCAGCATCAAGAAATAAAAATTGAGTCCTTAGAAAAATTAAATAAAGAGATTAGTCATAAGTGTAAAAGTTTAGAAGAGGCTCTTTCTCATTGGGAACAGAATAAAAAGGAAGTTGGAGAGCAAAAAAGGAAGAAAGAACAGGATTTAGAAAATAATCAGCATCTACTCATAGAAACAGAAAGAAAACTTAAGTGGCTTAAACAAATTAAGGAAGATCATGAAGGCTATTACACAGGTGTCAGACAGGTTTTATCGATCGTTAAGGAAGATCCAAATAAGTGGACTGGGGTTAAAGGGGTAGTAGGCGATTTATTAGAGGTAGATAAAAAATATGAAATCGCTATTATTACTGCACTGGGCGGAGCTATACAAAATATTGTTACAGATACTGAACAAGATGCGAAAAATATGATTACTGTTATGAAACAAAGAGGTATTGCAAAGGTCACATTTTTGCCAAAAGAAACCATACAGGCACCAAGCTTATTAAAAGATCATTTGAATTTAGCTGAGGAAAAAGGCTATTTGGGTATTGCAAGCGATTTAGTTCATTACGATAGTCACTATAAAAATATATTTTTATCATTGTTAGGCAAAATAATAGTCATCGATAATATGGAAAATGCTTCAAGGGTTGCGAAAAAATATAATTATAAATATAGAATTGTAACTCTTGAGGGTGAGATATTTAATATTGGTGGTTCACTTACGGGTGGTAGCACCAAAAATCACATGAATAATATTTTTACCCGTAGTCGTGAAATCCAAGATTTAGCAGCAAAGCAAAAACAATATCAAGAGGTAATTTCTAAATTAGAAGAAGAAATCGCGATCTTGCAAAATCATCTCAGTGAAATAAATGAAAAATGGGATCAAATAAGTGATCAAATAGATCAGATAGAAAAGATCAAAAGTAACAATATCTTAGAGTGTGATAAGGCTACTAATAAACTTAGGCTACTTAAAGATACTCAGTTAACACTTATCGGTGAACAAAATGAACTGGATGAAAAACTTACTCATTTGAAAAATAGTAAGGAACTAAAAGAAGAAAATCTGCTAGAAATCATGGATACTTCAGAAGAGCATGATGATGCCATTTCAGAAACTGAAAGTAAAATACTAGAATTAAAGAAGCAAAAAGATGAGTATTCAAATTTATTAACTGACAAAAAAGTTAGTTTATCAAACACAATGCAATCTATGCGTTATGCCCTTGAAAAAATAAAAGATGCTAAGGAGAAACTCATTGCATGTAACGCTAAAAAATTAGTAATAGAAGAAAATATACAAGAGTTCAATAATAATAGTAAGTTATTAAATGAAAAAATAAAATCTTTTAAAGCTGCAGTAGATACATTAGAGGATAAAATTAGAGAAAACCAAGCAAAAAGAGAAGGTTTTAATGCTATTAAAGAGAAGATGAAAAAAGAAGAAGAAGCGTTAACGAGTCAAAGTAAAGAAATTATTGAGAAGCTAGATGTTATTAAGCAAGAAAAATATCGTTTAGAAAATAAACTACAGTCACTTTATATGCAAAAAGAGACCCATGATAATGAAATTTTAGAAAAGTATGAACTTACATATCAAAAGGCATTATATTATAAAAAAGATATGGGTACATTATCTAAAATGAATGAACAATCAAAAGAAATAAGACTAAAGATAAAAGAGATGGGTAATGTACATGTAGATGCAATAGAGGAATTTGAAGAAGTAACGAGCAGGTACAATTTTCTTACGAGCCAAAAATTAGATATTGAGAAAGCGGAAAAGGCACTATTAAGTATGATTAATGACTTAATGATAAAAATGGAGCAAATATTCAAAGAACAATTTGCAAAAATCGCTTCTAACTTTAGCAAAGTTTTTACTGAACTTTTTGGAGGAGGAGAAGCCTATCTAAAACTTACAGATGAAGAAAATATTTTGGAGTCTGGAATAGAAATTTTCGCAAAACCTCCTGGCAAAAAATTTCAAGTTCTAACGTTACTTTCTGGAGGAGAAAGAACATTAACAGCAATAGCCCTTCTCTTTGCAATTCTTAAGCTTAAGCCATCACCTTTTTGTATTTTAGATGAAATTGAATCAGCTTTAGATGATGCTAATGTCATCCGATTTGCAAACTATCTTAAGTCTCTTGCACATGAAACACAATTTATTGTAATCACACATAGAAAAGGAACCATGGAAAGAGCTCATACTTTGTATGGGGTAACCATGCAGGAAAGAGGCGTATCTACAGTTCTTTCCGTTCAGCTACAAGATGCTTCAAAATACTTAGAGAACAATGAATCAAATAGGAGGAAAAAAAGTGAGCATATTTAATAAAATTTTTAATAAAGGCTCAAAAGATACTAAAGAAACAGTATCTAAGGAACCTAAAGAAGAACCAATAGCAGTAGAAGAAAGAGAAGAAGAAATAGGAGACAAAACTACACAAGACAAGATAACGGAAGACGAAACATCAGAAGAACCATTAGATGACATATTAGAAGATGAAACGCTAGAAGATGCATTGCAAGAGGAAGAAGTACAAGAAGAAATGCAAAAAAAGGGGTCATCAGGTTTATTTGCTAAGCTCTTTAATGGATTAACTAAGACAAGAGACAGCATATTAAGTGGTGTGGACAATGTCATTCATTCATTTAAAAAAATAGATGAAGAGTTATTTGAAGAGTTAGAAGAAGTACTCATTATGGCAGATTTTGGTGTAGATACAACACAGAAGATCATTGATAAGCTAAAAGCAGAAGTAAAAACCAAAAAAATTACTGATCCACTAGAGTTAAAAGATACATTGAAATACATCATAAGAGATATTTTAACAACCCAGCAAACAGAAGATCTATTAGCTATAACAAAACCTATTGTCATGCTTGTCATAGGCGTAAATGGAGCAGGGAAAACAACAACCATTGGGAAAATGTCTTATTTACTCAAAAAAAACAACAAAAAAGTATTAGTTGCCGCAGCTGATACCTTTAGAGCAGCTGCAATTGATCAATTACAAGTGTGGACAGATAGGGCAGGGGTTGAAATTATCAAGCATAGTGAAGGGTCTGATCCTGCTTCAGTGATCTACGATGCGATCGCGGCAGCAAAATCAAGAAAGGTAGATGTGCTTATTTGTGATACAGCGGGTAGACTTCAAAATAAGACAAATCTGATGAAAGAACTAGAGAAAATATCTAGAATTATTGAACGGGAGTATCCTGAGGCATACAAAGAAGTACTTATTGTTTTAGATGCTACAACAGGGCAAAATGCAGTGCAACAAGTTAAACTATTTAAAGAAATTACCAATTTGAATGGCATTGTACTCACTAAGTTAGATGGAACAGCAAAAGGAGGAGCAATAGTTGGCATTTACTCTAGTATGGGCATTCCAGTAAAATATATTGGTGTAGGCGAAAAAATTGATGACCTTCAAAAATTTGATCCAGAAGATTTCGCGAATGCACTTCTTAATGAAAGCGAATAATTTTAGTGTGAACCACAAATGAAAATGTCCCATTTATTCCAATTTCCTTGTTGACAACGAGCCTCTAGCCCTTAGGAAACCCAAATTATGCTCATATGGCAAGAAACCTTGTAAGTACAGCCATATGGCAT
>JAEYPM010000074.1 GCA_023410675.1 Bacillota bacterium
GTTAATTTCAATATCTGTTATGAATTTATATGTCATTTTTATCACCCAGTAAAACTATAAAATCCTTGCTCCTTTTTGTACATAGTTATTTTTGCATTTTTGTACTATCTTATTTTAGCATTTATAAGAACTTCCATCTTTCCATACTGGACATCGTCATGCCTATGGTAAACGGGCTGGAGTTAGGTAAAGAAATACGCTGACTTGATCGTGAGGCACAGATCATCTATGCCACCACTGAACCACAGTTTGCCTTGCAGGCATATACTGCAAGCCCTATCAATTATCTTATTAAACCAGTTGAAAAGCAGCAGCTGTTTGATTCGCTGGCCCTTGCCATCTCTAAAACAGACCTTGCCGAAGAGCAGACATTTATCATAAAGACTGCCGATATGCCGATTTTCATCTAGACAAGCCCGGAGCACTGGATGTGGGCATATGATACTGGCCGAAAAAGATTCTTGGTTAGAGAAAGCTAGGCACTTTACGTCAATTACGTAGAGTGCCTGGCTTCTTTATAGCTTATTTTGTATATTCATTAATTTCGTTAAGATACAAAATACAGGAGCTGTGCTGCAAGGGGCTTTTACACTCGATAACTGGTTGACTGAGTAATATGATAGAATTAAAGAAATATGCAAAAGGGCATTGGGTGACAAGTTATAAGCGTTATTTCATGATATGATATTTTTAAGGGGGTGCAGATATGCATGCGTGGAAAGCTATACAAAAAACTATAGATTATATTGAAGATAATTATTCTGAGGATATTGAGATAGAAACCCTTTCATATGTTGCTTCGTTATCACCATATTATTTTCAACGTCTGTTTGGACGTTTAATAGGAAAACCAGTGAAAGAATACATAAAACTACGTAGGTTGGCTAAAGCCACTGAAGAACTTAAGAATAAGAATAAACGTATCTTCGATATAGCACTTGACTGTGGTTTTTCTGACCATGCCAACTTTACACGAGCATTTAAAGAAATATATGGAATTACTCCAGAGGAGTATAGTAATCATCCTGTGATACTCAATCAGTTTGTTAAGCCAGACTTGGTACTTAACTATGTAATGAGCGAAGAAGATATGCCTCTTATAACTGATGGTATGGTCGTTGAAGTAATCCGCAAAAGCTTAGAAGAACCGCGTAACTTTATTGGAATGAAGTATGAGATTCCAGTTTCTGAATTGGCTGATGGCAAAAAGACTGGTATTTCCGTAGCTGGTGAAATATGGAATGATTTTCACCGCAAGAAGCCAAATATTCCACATTTAGTAGATAAGGGTAACGAATGTGGAATCCTTTATATAGATAAGAATACGGGAAATGGTCGTTATACATATATGATTGGAGCTGAAGTTAATGAAAAAGAAAAAGGAATACCTGAAGAGTTTACTTCTTTTACGCTATCATGCGGAGAATATGTTGTTTGCTTTTTTCAAGCGGAAACCTTTGGTGAGTTGGTAGAAACAGCCATTTTTAAGGTCTCCTCTTTTATGAACAGGTGGATGAAAAAGCATAATTTGACTTGTGGTAAATTTGTAACGGAGATGTATTATGATATTGGTGGTGAAGCAAGTTATATGGAGCTGTGGTTACCGATAAGTCAATCCCAATCCAAGCAAAAAAAAGAACAATGTTGGAACAAAGACGATGGGACAAGAGAACCAACTAAAGAAGATATAAGCTCCTATGTGAACAGTCCTTTGTGGGAACAACTATGTAATTATGTAGAGAAAGAATATCAGAGCAAACCGGTGCTAGAATACAGCAGATGTTCCATGCAATATGGTTGGAATGTAAAGTATAAAAAGGGGGGCCGTACCTTGTGTACTCTGTATCCAATGGAAGGATATTATATTGCACTCATTGTTATTGGCGAACGTGAGCGGTTAGAGTTTGAATGGATGCTTCCTGGTTTCACGGAATATCTTCAGCAGTTATATCATAATACAAAGACTGGTATGGGTCAGAAGTGGCTCATGATTAGTGTAACAGATGACACTGTGTTGGGGGATGTGAAGCAATGTATTGCCATTCGCAGAGGAATAAAAAAGAAATAATCAGGAGGTAATGAATATGGCAATTATTTCAAAAATAAATTTAATAGAACAGCCAGAGCAACATGTCTTATCAATCCGCACTTTCATCAATTTTGATGATTATCCAAGAGTTGCTGCGAAGGCCTATGGAAAAATTATGGATTATATCATCCAAAATGACTTATTACCCTCCGGCGGTCCATTTGTATGCTATCACAATGCTGATCTTAAAAATCTTGATGTAGAAATGGGTTTTCCTGTTGCAAAACCAGTATCAGGAGAAGGAGAAGTTTTAGGATATACTATTCTTCACCGTAAAGTGGTGTCAGGCATTTCATTAGGTCCATATGAAGATACTGACCCATTGATGATGGAAATTATACAGTGGATGGCAGAACATGGTTATGAGCAACAAGGAGGGATATACAATTATTATTTAAATGATGATGATCGCCCAACATGTGAACTTCTTACACAGATTATAATGCCTATAAAATAGGATCTAATCGTAAAAATGGGCCTTTTAAGTGTAAAGGCCCATTATATTTTTTTATATCTTATTTATAAGCTCATCAATTTCATTCAGATGTAATTCGAAGTGGCGAAGATAATCAATAATCATAATTTTTAGTGTGACAGGTGTATTTAGTGCATTCATCCATTCATTAATCAACATTAATAGGTTCTGATTATTTTCCTTAAATTCATTCATGATTATTTCTCCTTTCAATCTCGTGAAATTAAATTGTTTGTAAATATTTGATTGTATGTTATCATAAAGGGAGCATTTTGTAAAAATGATAAATTCTATACAATTATTCAATTAAATTGATAAGGGGATATGCTTAATCCTCCATTACTTCACAAATTCAAATACTTGAGAAAGAAATGAACGTAAGGCTATTTGAGCGCCTGGGTCACCATATCACATTAACAGCAGAAGGAAAGAAATTACTGCCCATTGCTGAACAAATCATAAAATTATTAAAAGATGCAAAGAACATAGCAGGAAATTCTGACGAGCTTGGTGGAACCTTAGTTATAGGTGCAGTTGAATCCCTGTGCGTAACAAGGCTACCTAAACTTTTAAAGGAATACCGTTTACGATATCCTGAGGTAGAAATTCTTATCAAATTCGGTAGTAGGGATGAGTTTCTGCATGCATTAAAGGATAATACAATCAACTTAGTTTTCTTTGTTGATACCCCAATTATCAATAATGATTTTGTTACAGTAATGTAGTCTCCAGAGCCTATGGCACTTTTATTTACACCTGAACATACTTTAGCTTGCAGAGAAAAGATTTATCCGGAAGACTTAACAGGTGAACCCATGATTTTAACTAAAAAGAGTAGCGGCTACAGAATGCTCTTTGATATAATAATGTCACAGCTTAATATTAAGCCCTGTTCTATTATTGAAACTGGAAATGTCCAGGCGATTAAGCAGCTAACTTTGAGTGGTATGGGTATCACTTTTCTGCCGCTGACTGCTGTTGAAGAAGAACTTCGTCAAAATAAACTAGTGAGTTTGAGGTGGCTGGGACCTGAATTTTCCATATTTACTCAAGTGCTTATTCATAAAAACAAATGGATGTCAACAGCACTGAAAGCTTTTATTGAATTGATACATGATTGACCTAGATATTCTGATAGCTCATAGGAGAAATATGTCGTTTCTTCTGCTCAAAGTATTGATACTCTATTGTATTCATATTTTAAGGGAGTATAATAAAATGTATTCGTTATAACTCTATAAAGGATATAAGTAGAATATTAAAGTCTATTTAAAACGCATTTATACGAGTGCTTTTAAAATAGAAATCATACAAGTGAAAGGAGTATCAGATATGATACCGAACCAATGGTATGCGATCCTGCCATCCAAGTCTGTAAGAATCAATAAAATCGTAGCTGTGAAAAGAATGAATTTAGATCTTGCATTGTTTAGAAACAACAAAGGTGAAATCGCCTGTGTTGTTGATCAGTGTACCCATAGAGGGGCGGCACTCAGCAAGGGCAAGACCAAAGGAGATTGCATTCAATGCCCTTTTCATGCAATGGAATTTGATAAAAATGGGAAATGCACATGTATTCCTGCTAATGGCAAAGCCTCAACTGCTGACATGAGCCGCTATAATGTAAAGTATTACTCTGTAAAGGAAGCAAATGGAATTATTTATTTTTGGTATGGGGAACTGGAAAAAATAGAAGAAAAGTTGCCCTTTTTTTATCAACAAATAGATGATACATATGTATATAGCGAACTAGAAGATCACTGGAATTCGCATTATTCCCGATGCATTGAAAACCAGCTTGATGTGGTTCATGTGCCTATTGTGCACTATAATACGATCGGTAGAGGCAATAAAACCCTGATTAGTGGGCCCAAAGTATTGTATGAGAACGGCATTCTGCAAACTAGCGCAAACAATGAAGTGGATAAAGGACAGAAGCCGAAGACTCCTTCGGAATGCATCATTAAAGATACACATCTAAATTTTATTTTCCCCAATATATGGATGAACCATATCAGCTCAAAAATAAAAGTAATCATTTATTTTGCTCCAGTAGACGATGAAAATACAATTTTATACATACGATTCTATTGCAATCTAACGAAGAGTAGAGCTTTAAATACTTTGATAGCATTCTTTGGTAAAATTGCAAATAAAATTATTGAACGACAGGATAAGCGTGTTGTCATTACACAAAAACCAAAGGCATCTTCTTTAAAATCAGGGGAGAAGCTGATTTCGGGAGATGGGCCTATTATTATGTATCGTAAAATACGTGATGATTTAAAAAATTCATAAAGGCATATCGAAAGCTTTCGGCTGAATGAATTTTGAATAAAGCATGGATTTTTGCACAAAATAAAAAATAAAATCATAACTGGTTTTGTAAAGTTAAAATGAAAGATTAGCACAATGTTTTACAGATTTACTGTTAATTACTCAAAATTGCTTTGAATTTTACTTTTTTAAGCTAAAAGTTTTACTGTAAATATGTCAAGGGTAAAGTGAAGGTGCTAACGCACGCCCTATGATAATTCACAGAGCGAACTTTTAAGTAGCATTCAAGCGAAATTTCAAGCTGCCAAGTTCTTCAGCGGTGTGAAAAAACAATATTACCAAACATACATACTACTATTGGTATAAACAAATTAGGAGTTCAAAACCTAAATCTTCTAAGATACCACCACCTACTTTTGGTGAAGTAAATCTACAACATGATCCAAAAGTAGAATCCTCAGGCATTAAACTCTCTTTTAAAAACGTTGAAATTTCTCTTCTTAATAAAACTGATATTGAGCTTGCAATAGCTGTCATTCATGAACTGAAATAAATATGTTAAACAGCTTTATTCAAAATACCCAGCACATTTATATTGCATGTCAGACAACTGACTTTCGTAAGCAAATTGATAGTCTAGTAGCGAATCTTGGATGTGGGTGATGCAAAGTGCTGCACAGGAAACTATAAAAGCAACCTTTTTCCATTATTCCTGTACGAGAGGTGCATCTGTTCCCAAAAAACTACTGCAAGGATTTACTGGTTTTTTAACTACAGATGCCTACATAGGCTATGAGAATGTAGCTGGTATAAAAAGAAGTCTATGCTGGGCCCATTGTCGTAGATACTTCGTAGAAAGCATTCCTTTGGATAGTACGGGAAAAGAAATGTCAGGAGGCTTCTAAAGCCATTCTAGATGCCTTTTGGTCATGGGTTCATGAAACATCACAAATACCAACGACAAATGACAAACTCACTCAAGCGTTAAAGTATGTTCAAAACCAAAGAAAATACTTAGAAACGTTCTTAGAGGATGGGTGATTGGCTATCTCAAATAACCTTTGTGAAAGCCATATAAGACCTTTTGCCACGGCAAGACGTGCATGGCTATTTGCAGATACACCTAAAGGTGCCACAGTCAATGCAATACTCTATACCTAGGAGAAACTTCAAGAGCTAATAAACTAAATGTTTATGAGTACCTTAAATATCTACTAACAGTTATGCCAAACACAGGTTTTAGAAATGACCCAGAAAAGCTACATGCCTACTTACCATGGTCAGAAGACCTTCCACAAGAATGCCGATTAACTCATATAACGAAGAAGTGCCTCAAATAGATGCTATCTGATTTTATAAAGATAGTATCTTTTTTATAGACGTCATCTTTTAAAGCACTTACAATAAAACCTAGTAACACATTAAGGTTTAGAGCATTTTTTTGTTCTAAGCCTTAATGTGTTTTTGAGTAAATTTAGGGTCATAATATGTTCCCAAATGGGTGGCGGGGTGCACTATTTAGCAGAAGTCGGTAGTTTTTACCATCAATACATGAGCCAATATCTGCTATGTTGGTTTGAAAAAAGTTACAGTAATTGTTATAATGACGGTTAGTGTTATTGAGATATGCTAGAAATATACATCACCAAATAGGAGAACAATAGATGAGTACAAAATTTAAAATACCCTTTGAGTATTCAAATAAAAATGAGTTTCATGAGAAATTAATAGGATGGATTGGTGACGTTTTATACGATATACTACCCGAACAGGGTTATGAAGTAAGGGATGAACAAATCTTTACAGCGTTTCAAATAGCTGATGCTTTTTGTGATAAAAAGGTTCATTTAGCTGAGGCGGGGCTTGGAACTGGGAAGACTTTTGCTTATTTATTATCAGCTATTCCTTATGCGAGATATACACGTAAGCCTGTTATTATTTCTTGTGCATCACCTGCTTTACAAGAACAGCTTGCAGCTAAGAGCGGCGATGTCAATAAACTATCTAAGTTACTTGGTCTAGAAGTAGATGCTAGAATGGCAAAAGACCCAAAACAGTATATATGTGATGTTCGTGCAAGTGCAAGTATAGAAGAATTTGGTGAAGTGCCAGAAGAAGTGCAACAATGGATGGGGCAAGCAAGTAGGGGAGAACGTTCAGAAATACCAACTGTTACAGATAAGATATGGAAGAAAATTTCCTGGAATGAAACGATGTCTTGTGAGGTTTGCCAAAATCGTGGCTATTGCAAGCTGGTGCGTGCCAGAGCACATTATAGAGCCACTCAAGACTTAATTATTGTAGATCATGAGACTTTTTTTCATGATTTATGGACAAGAGAAGAAAAAATAGGAAGAGGGCATATGCCGATTTTACCTGATTACTCAGCTGTTATTTTTGATGAAGGTCATAAAATCATGCTCCCAGCAGCTATGCAATCGGGTCAGCAATTCATTAAACAAGATATGGATACCTTGATTGCTTTCTTAGAAGATATACAAGGTGCTAGAAATGCATTGCATACAACAACAGAAGTACTTGAGAGAGCAGTAGATCGTTTCTTTGAAGTAGCCCGAAGGTCTGTTGCCGCTGGAGAAGATAAAGGAAGGCTCACAATTCAAATCAACGAATCATTATTAAGAGCAGCAGCGAGCTTACGTGCAGGACTTGATCAGCTCCTTATGGAGATTCAAATTGAACAAGAACTCTACTTAGAGTCTATACCTACAAGCTTAATTCAAGGCTATGAAGGGCAAATTGAAAAGGTGATGAAGGGCCTAGCTCAATTGTGCAAAGATAAAGGACAAGATGTGATTGCTTGGATAAACCAAAGGGATGATAGCTTTTGTGTGGTGCCAAGAGATTTAACGAAGAGGCTTAGTCAGGCGTTATATGCAAAGAAATTACCAGTCATTTTTAGTTCTGCAACATTAAGTAATGGAGGAGACTTTGATTACTTTATTCGTAAAATGGGATTAGAATCACCATCTAAAGCCACTATTGGAAGTCCTTTTAACATGGAAGAGCAAGTGCGTATAGCTTTTGTACCAACACCTAAAAAGAATAGCACAACTCATGATAAGATGACAAAGCGAATGGAACAACTCATTACTTTACTCCGAAGAAATGGGGGACGTGCACTGATACTGACACGTTCATTAAGTGAAGTACGTAAAATTCGCCAGCATTTCAAAAGGAAGGAACTACCTTTTGAAATTTTATATGAAGACAAGGGAGATAGAGGCTATCTTCTTAGAAAATTTAAGGAAGAAGAGACTTCTGTACTAGTGAGTTCAGATTTTTGGGAAGGAATTGATGTGCCAGGGGATGCTTTAACATTAGTTGTTGTTTGGCAATTGCCGTTTCCAAAGTTAGACCCATTAATAGAAGCAAAGCGAAAAGCAGTAGAAGAAGAAGGGCTAGATCCTACCGTGGCAGTGGACTATCCCGAAATGGGACTTCAACTGAAACAAGGTTGTGGAAGGCTTATTCGAACAGAGGAAGATAAAGGGAAAATTATCTTTATGGATGAAGTACTGGGCACACCATGGGAAAAGTATGTTAGAGACGCATTACCTGAAGGTGCTATCATTGATACGTTATAAGAAAGCAAAATATGATTTAACAAAAAAAGATAAAAAATGCATAAATTGCACAAAAGATACTTCTAAAATTAAATAAAATGTGATAATGTGTATATATTAAACGAACTTTGCCAACACATCAAATATTTTGTAATCACTAAGAGATTAACAAGTCTGATAATTTATAAATGTTGGAGGGCATATGAAATATAATTTTTCTAAAAAATCATATTATTTTTTAATTTTTATTATAGGAATATTAGTTATAGTTTCTAGTGTTTACGCTTATTTTAACTTGGATTGTTTTTCTTATACACCATTAAAAAATGGTCCTGAGTTATCTTCACCTGTATTTTGCAAAGTGGCTTACAATGGAGACCAGTACTATATAGATCAAGGTAATTTTCGTATTGTTGCAATAAATAAAGAAGGTAAATGTAAATGGACATACGTCAATACGGATGCAAGTTATAAAGAAATTGTACAAGCTCCGGATGGCAGGATATTTGTAACAAATTATCACTATATTAATGAAGCTGCCATTTCGAGCATTTCTATTGATGAGTTTTCTTCTTCTGGCGAATTTTTGGGTAGTATCTATTCCGTTTCTTATCCTGTTAAATATCTTTTTGATAGAACAAGCCAAATCATGGATTTGCAGTTTTTTGATGATACCCTTGGCTTTGTTACAAGAACAGACGACAAGCTTATTTTATATTGTATAAATTTAAACGAAAATAATAAACTGCAGCTCAGAGCCTCGGTTTCTTGGGATAACAAAAAAGAGCATGCCATCAAATACTGTTATGATTATGATAAAGAAATGTTTTATGTTATCACTGCTCTTGGAAATATTTATGAAATAGCAATCAATGAAAATGATGCTAAACGACTTCCTTATCCAAAACAAGATGGCTTTAACATTCCATACGCCATGACACTTGTGGGTGATCATCTTGCTATTTCGGATATTGGTTCACGAACTATAAAGCTTTATGATGGCGAAAGCTTTAGCACGATAGCCACTATGAAGAATGGTGATGACTTTTTCACATATCCTACTCTTTACTATTCTATTGCGAGTGCTAGTCAAAACGAAGTTACGCTTACATCCGGTTATGATGTTTATCTTCTTAATGTTCATACAGCAATATTAACGCCAATAAATACAGAGATTGCATTTTCCACTGGGGAACATATGCGCATTATTTTTACTTGGGCTTGCGGTCTTGTTTTGCTCGTTGTTGGAGCTGGATTAATTATTGCTTTTGCAATATATTATTACAAAAAATCAGATGTTACAGATTTTACATATAATTTTATGATGATAATAATTGTTGTAGCTATATCAGCACTTATTGTTGCTAACTATACAACGATTACTTACAATGCTTATCAAGATAGTGCAATTGACAACATTTCTTCAATTGGTAGCTTAATAGCCAAAAATATTTCTGCAGAGGATGTAAAAAATATAGATTCCTTGGAAGATTATAACTCCCAAAGTTATAAAAATATAGTGGATTTCCTTAATGATAATTCAAACACCTCGGATAATACTGTTTTTAACGTTGGGGAATCAGGTTTGACTCAAAAAGATAAGGGTTGGAATGAGAATATTTATTTTGGAATTAATAAATTTTTTGACGGGAGACTTTATTTTATTTTGGCAATGCCTGAAGAAGCGGGAGCTATATACCCATTGGAGGTTGCAGAAAAAGAGGCAATCGACTTATTACTCGAGAAGAACACACTAGTTTATCCGGATTATGTAGGTTACTTTGGTTCCTATTGCCTGGTTCAAGTTCCCATCATTTCAGATGCCGACGAAGTAGTTGGAACTGTTGAGGTAGGGTTCAATAAAAACAATTTTATTAAAGAAATAAGAGCAAAGCAACAACAAATCATTATTACAATCACAGTAGTTTTGGTGCTGTGTTTATTGCTTTTAAAAGAAACTATCTTTTTTGTAAAGTTCTTTTTCTCAAAGCGTTCCTTAGCACAAGATCAACTTATTGACGCGAGTTCGGTCAGAACGCCAATGTTTTTGGGTCGAACTGCCTACGCTATATCTATCGTATGTGGTCCACTGTTTGCTATGCAATTATACAATGAAACCTTTGTATTTTCAAAAGAAATTGCTGTGGCAATTGCTTATTCATCTACGCTTTTGTTTGTTGGCATCTTCGCAGTTGTTTCAGGCAATCTTGCAAAGAAAGTGCCACTTAATCGGTTGATTGCAATCAGTACCATAATAGCTATCATGGGAGAACTGACTGCAGCTAGCTCTAGCGAACTCATACAGTTCATTATTGGCAGATGTTTATTTGGAGCTGGTGCAGGTATGATACTTAATGTCTTAGATACAATGGTGGCTATGCAACCGGATGAACAGCAAGTAACTAGAGGGTTTACGATGAGTAGTGCGGGCGGACAAGCTGGAAGCATTTTCGGTGTGGGCATAGGCGCTACTGTTATGATGAATTTGGGTTATCCAGGGGTATATGTTGTTTCTGCTATTATACTTTGTGTTCTCTTTGTTATATCTCTTCTTTTGTACAACAGACATAATATTCCTGATGCCACAGATTTAGTAGAAGAGAATGCTGGCATGAGTTTTGTGGATTTTGTACGGAATAAACGTGTAATAGCTTATGTTTTCTTTTTAGCTGTGCCTTATTTCCTTTGCTTGGGATTTGTTGAATATTACCTTCCATTGGCAGGAAAAGACTACGGCCTGAACGAACAGGAAATTTCATATATTGTAATTATTTTTGGACTAATAGCTATTGCCTTTGGTCCGTTGCTTACCAAAAAGCTCATGTCACTATTTGATTCCTATATTGTACTTATTATATCTACTGTCATTGTGTCTGCAGCAATAATATATTACGCACTTAATCAATCGGTCCTTGGACTTGTGCTTTCCAGCATTGCCTTTGCTTTTGCTGATAGCTTTTTCGAATCGGTGCAAAACATCTATTTCACTCAGTTGCCTGAATCAATTAGATATGGGCAAGGTAGCACACTTGCATTCAGCAATATTGTTATTGGTGTTGCTGGGATGGGGCAGTCCTACTTATTTGCCTTTGCCATGATTTTTGGTATTAAGCCTGCTTTTTTAATAATTGGTGCTTGCTTCCTTGTATTAACAGTAATATTCCTAATACTTAATCTAGGCAAAAAGGAGAGGATCTATGATCGTTCAACCAATTTGTGATGAACAGCAATATATTTTTAATGTAAATGAAGTGTGCAATAGTATCCCTATGAAAATATCCTATTCAATGAGATTTTTAAAAAGCTTTTCTGCGGAGGAACTCTCCTTGGCAGTTGAAAAATGTATAAAGACAGCCGATGTTTTTGCAACAAGGTGTGTTGTAAAGGACGGCCATCAGTATATGGCATTTTTACCCTATCAGAAAAAGGACATTCCTGTTTTTGATTTTTCTAGTGAAGAAGAATATCAAATTTTTTATAGCCAAGATAGAATAGCCAAGATAAATAATAGAGATCAACTTTATGACCTATTTATTTTTTCAATATCGGGTTCTTATTATCATCTCCACTTTATTTTTAATCACTTGATATTTGACGGAATATCAGCGTTAGTACTATCTGAGAAGATACAAGAGGTTTTGCTTAATCCAAACGTAGAAATTAAATGGCACCCCTTTTCTGCCCACTTGGATAGTATAAATCATTATAATGAAAGCGAAAAATATTTTTCGGATAAAGCATTTTGGGAAGATAGATTTTTGGAAATTTCTAAAAGTGAATATCTTTTTAGTGATGTGATTGATACCAATGAGTCACTCATTAAAAGCTTGACTTTCCAGACAAGCCCAAAACTAAAAGAGCTTTTGTTTGCGTATTGCACTAAAAACAATATTTCACCGCATATGTTGATTGTTGCAGTACTTGCACAGAATATAAATGAGAAAACGGGGTGTAAACGTTTTTATTTTGAAATCCCTATTGCAAACCGTGTGGGAGCAAATGAAAAAAATAGCATAGGTATTTATGAAACTACTTTTCCATTTATTTTTGATTTCACAAGATATAGTAATATTTTTGATTTAATTGAGTCTATTCATATACAGTCTACGGATTATTATAAACATAGAAATTTTGATTGGACTTCAAAAATAAGTTCTGAGCCCTATGAAAAAAAATATGGAAGATACATACCACAGTTTTGCTTTTCGTATTTATGCTGTAATAAAAAGCCATCAGTTTCATTTGCGACATTACATCATCACCATTCTGAAACTGATGTTATGCCTATGAGTTTATTTATATCGGACTACCTCGATTGGGAGTCTATGACGTTTTGTTATACGTATTGGGTAGACTACTTTACGGATGAAGAAGTTACAGAAATACATCATGATATTGAAACGAGAATAGCAAATATAATTAGGGATAAAATTTAATGACGATGGGGGAATATGGATGTTTGAAAACATTTCAACGATCAGTGAATTACTTTCTTTAACCTCAGGTTACTATGGCGAAAAACCGGCATTTTCCTATTTAATAGACGGAAAAATGTATTCGGTTTCCTATTCTGATTTTGAGAAACAGGTTACTACGGCAGCAAAATCACTTATCTTAAAGGGTATTACAAACAGCAAGATATCTATTGCATCGGAAAATTCGTATTACTGCATAATGTGGGCCTATGCTGTACCGCTTTCGGGTAATGTTCTTGTTATGATAGACAACTTGACAACAATACAGGATAAAGCTTATGTGGTAGAGCATAGCGATACCTCCTGCCTCATTTATTCCGCGTTTAATCAGCCGTTTTGTGACTATATAAAAGATAATAATAAAAGTGTTACGAATACAATTTGTATAGAAATGGATACTGAGGAGTGTTTGAGTAGTGAATTAGGAGTCACATTGCCAAACAATGACGGCTTAGAAATGTCCTATATATTCTATACTTCCGGAACAACAGGCAGACCCAAAGGTGTGATGCAGTCGCAAATTAATTTGCTCCGTAATGACCTTTATTTTTCATATAGTTTAAAAGTGAAAGACTCTATCTATCTCATGTTGCCATTAAGTCATATTCTTCCTTTTGCTAATGTTGTGCTTGCTTCCATGTATTCTGGTGCTAATATATTCATTTCAGCAGGGCTAAGGCATATCTGGAGTGAAATGCGGGAAGCCATGCCGTATTGTATCTTTGCAGTACCAGCAGTGTTATCCTATTTTGATAAAACGATTAATGCTACAGCACAAGAATTAATGAAGACGAGTAATATGATAGATAATTTTTCTGCACGTAAAAAAGCTGTTAACCAATTATTTGGGGAAAATTTAAGAATCATTCCAATAGGCGGTGCACCACTAAATTTAGACATTGCAAAGCGTATGCAGGAGTTAGACATCTTGGTACTTAATGGATATGGGCTTACTGAAACGTGTGGATCAATAACAGTAAATCCAAATGATGATAATCGGCTTGGAAGTGTTGGACGAGTAAATTTCAATTCTGAAGCAAAAGTTGTAGAAGGAGAGCTTGCGTTTAAAAGTCCGTACTTATTTAAAGGATATTACAAGGATTTAGAGGCTACCAAAGATGTATTTGATGGTGAATGGTTTTTAAGTGGAGATTTAGGATATATTGAAGATAACTATGTCTTTATTACTGGCAGAAAAAAGAATGTGATTGTACTACCAAATGGAAAAAATGTAAGCCCGGAAGAACTTGAAATGGAATTGTTAAAAATTGAAGAAATTATAGAGGTGGTAGTTTGTGAGCAAAACGAAAAACTTACAGCTAAAGTCTACTCTGAGCATGATGAAAAGATAATCCGTAAAAAAATAAATGAAATGAATAAGCATTTATCTTCATATAAGCAAATTGAAAATGTTGTGTTTTACGCTGAGGAATTTCCTAAAACTGCGAGCAAAAAAATTAAAAGAGGAGAGATTTAATATGCTTACCGAAGTGATAGAGATTATTAAAGAAACATTTTCCCCATCCATTGAAGTTACAGGAGACACAGCTATTAAAAATGATTTGCAACTGGATTCATTTGAAATTATAAATCTGATATGTATATTGGAAAATAGATATAAAATTGAGATTGATGAAATGGATGTATATTCTTTGGTAACAGTTAATGATATTTGTGATTATCTTGCTGATAAATAAACTGTAATTAATAGATGTTTACCTGTTTTAAGATATTAAGCTCCCGCGTAGCGATATCGCTGAAGCCATGAGGGCAGACAGAGGAATGGTATTTCAATCATAGACTCTGAAAAGAAGAACATTTCATCAGGACAGGGAGAAATGTTGAATGAGTAAATGTGCCCACGAACAGCATTTTTCAAAAATCAACCCAAAACCCATTGACATGTTTTCACGTACAAATACTATAAAAAATGCCCCACAGACATCAACTCCATCAACTTAAAACACGTTGAGACTGTAGTGTTGCTGCCTAAACAAACCCTAGTAATATGAAGACTTAGAGCGAATAGACGCTTTAAGCCTTGATGTATTTTTAGGATGAATGGAATTTTGGGAACATATCTTTAGGGGGCGGGTTACTAACTATTTGGAAAAATACAGGTATTAGCATCTCAGATTTTATAAATATATTAAATAGTTACCTTAACTGGTATAATGAATCTAGAATAAAAAAGTCATTAGGATATATGAGTCCTATGGAGTATAGACGGAACCTTGGATTGGCAGCTTAGTTAGTCCAAGAAATCGTCCGCATCCCCAAAAATGATTTGCTAATAATTCAGAATGTGATGTGAAAAAAATTACATATATAAAATATGAGTGTCAACCATTTTTGAAAATGTCCGCAAATTGTTTAGACATTAGCACCATTTTTCTGGTGCTTTTATTTGAGTATTTTATCCTTACCTCTTTTAAAAGGGTACTTAAAACCACAAATCTTATCAAGGATGCTACGCACCGCTAAAGCGGCAAGTCCTTGACATAATTTATGCTTTCAAGTAGTGCATAGTTAAGAGGT
>JAEYPM010000018.1 GCA_023410675.1 Bacillota bacterium
TATGCCATATGGCTGTACTTACAAGGTTTCTTGCCATATGAGCATAATTTGGGTTTCCTAAGGGCTAGAGGCTCGTTGTCAACAAGGAAATTGGAATAAATGGGACATTTTCATTTGTGGTTCACAGGCAATTCACTCTAATAACATATAAAACTTCTAATTCTCCTGAGCTCTACGCCAAAATAAACCCATCTTCTTCCATTCCACCTAAAACCTGATAGAGATGTCCTGCCTACAAAAGTAATATATGCCCAAAAGCTTCTGCCTCCACGTAGCCATATATATGACAATCTATTTCTACATGGGAAAATAGCTCCTGGATCTACAAATGTAGTCACTTGCCCTGGTCCTTGCACATTAGCATTTAACTGTGTTGCCTTTGCTTCACTTGGTACTATATTAGGTGGCGGACCTGTGGGAGCTCCTTGCCCTTGTCCTTGGCTTGGTGGTCCTTGTGGTCCTTGTGGTCCTTGTGGTCTTTGTGGCCCTGGAAATCCTGGAAATCCTGGAAATCCAAAAGGGGGTCTATTAGGTGAAGGGCGTTGTTTCCTTGTATAAGACATGAATCTGTACCTCCTTATATCTATCCTCCATATAGTGTATTCAGGTACAAACTCAATAGTAACTATCTAAATATTTTTACTTTTCACATATACATTGTTGACTATAGAATTTAGCTCTTCATTTTGTGCACTAATCTGCTCTGTAGTTGCAGATATAGAAGATACTGCATTGGCTACTGCTGCAAAAAATCCTGAGAAATCTGTTATTAACTCTCTATTATTCATAAGAGAGGAATTAATATCTAATACCTTTAGACTTGTCTTTGTTGCATTTTCTTTTGTCTGATAAGCTAACTTTTGAATGGCTTCTGCCACAACTGCAAAACCTCTTCCTTCTTCTTCTGCTCTTGCAGCTTCTATTCTCGCATTTAAAGATAACAAAGACGTCTGATCAGCAATTTCTAGGATAACCTTTGATACTTCATCAAACACTTGAGTATTCTCATAAATAGAATCAAGTTCTTTTTCAATCCTTTTAAGCTTATCTACAGCTACAAGCATCATCTCATTGATTTTTTCACTTTCAGTAGCATTACCTTCATTCCCTGCTGAAAGCTGCTCAATTGCTCCTCTGATAGTATCAAGGTCCTCTTGAAGATTTATAAGTTTTGTTTGTTTCTCTTGGTTTAGCTTTTCTCTTTCACTTAATATGTTCGCTTGATCAATATATAGCTGCTCTTGTTGCTTCATTAAATCTTCTTGCATCTTAATCTTTAATTTGCCCATATATTCTCTACAGTTATCAGGAATATTAATGCCTTTTATACATGCAGCCGCAAATTCCTTACATGTATTATAACCACAATGTTCACAGTTGATTTCCTGCTCTTCTTTAGTATGTTTAAAAAGTTTTTCAAACATCTGCTCATAATCTTGTATAGAAATAGGTTGTGGTTTAATGCCCTTATCACTATATGTCGTTATAAAATCTTGTACATTTAACTTCTTATCAAAAGAAGATTTAAATGATTTTTTTCTGACTTTCTTTAATTGAGCTTTTGATACATTATTTTTCTTTTCTTGCATCCTAGTAGCTATTTCATCCCTTGACATCGTACATGAATGGGCACTACCTAAGTTGCAACCATCCTCACAGTTTAAACAATCTATAAAAAATGGCTTAAACTGCTTTGCACTTGGTAAAGAAAGTGTATCTAAATACTCATACAGCTTTTCCCCTTCTATTTTATTAATATAGAATTTGTCACCTACATAGGCAATGATATTTTCTTTAAGCCCACCATCTCTTGGGAATATGCTTCCTAGATAATTATTACTATTAGTAAAAGAAATTTTTGGATAATTATCTAGACTAATTCCTTCTTTGTCAAGATATTCTTTTATTTTTTTAAATGTAACATTATATTTTACATAACCCTTATTCTTGTCTTTTCTTATTTCTGTTGTCTTAGCAATACAAGGTGTTAACATTACGATATCTTCTTCTACCTTTAAATATTTTTTAAGATAAATTGCTGTGCATAAAAGTGGAGATTGAATAGGCGAAAGTTCATTAATTAACTCTGGCTTATATTTTTCTATGTAATCTACAATACTCGGACAAGGCTGTGCTATAGTCCCATTTCCTAAGGTTTTTAATACGGCCCAAACTGTAATATCTGCACCAAAAGATGCGTCATAAAACTTTGATATCTTAGCTTCTTTATTTAAATAACCAAATAAATGCTCATACTCAGGTATGTTTGTTGCAATAGAAGGGGCCGTCATTATTGTAAAAGTTTGTCCATTTTTTATGGCACTAATAAATGCATCAGTATCATCCACAAAATCTCTCGCATTATGTTTACACGTTTTAATACATGCACCACAGTTGATACATTTTGTTTCATCAACACTAATCACAGGAATATCATTAACATATTTGACTACATTTGCATCTGGTACAGGACAACTTTTAATACAGTTATTACATCTTACACAATTTTCGCATATTGTATAAACCATATTCCTCTCCCTCCAATCCCTTTGTTATATTTTACAACATTCTATGAAAAATTTCCACATTATGTTGCAAAATAACGTGAATTTTCACTTACATTCTTAAAAAAATATATATAATCAACATTTAAAAGATTAAGTTATACCCCTAAATGTGCAAAAAAATTCTTCTATTCCTAAATTAAATGCATATCTTAACTCCTTAAGATACCGTATCCATTCATATTTATAGAAATAGAAGAACTATGTCTTTATTATAATTTATTTGTAGATGTCCACTGGTTGTTTTTGTCACTTTTAAGTGATTTATCTTTAAATGTTAAATCTTCTTTAGTATTTAAAGAAGTCCACTGATTATTACCAGCATTTTTCATCTTTTTATTATTTTGATTTGTCATATTAGCCTCCTTAGTTACTTAGGTGATAGTAATAGTCTATACAAAAAATAGATCTTCATTCATAGATGTGGCATTTCAACATTGCGAACATTCAGTTTGCTTTGCGATATCATCTAAGAGAAATGTTATTATAGCTATTTGCTTATTTTATGTCACTAAGATTGACTAAGGGGGTCATATTCGCTTGATTTACAAAATTAGGTAGTTTCTATTACAAAATCAGATAGCTCCTATTACAAAATTAACCACAAATAGTACAGTTACAATATACATAATAGGATGAACTTCTTTTGCCTTTCCTTTAGCTAGCTTAACTATACAATAAAAGATAAATCCAGCTGCAATACCATTAGATATCCCCCCTGAAAGAGGCATAAAAATTACTGTAAAAAACGCTGGTATAGCAACTTCTAAATCTGACCATTTTATTTTTCCAATAGATTCTGCCATTAAAATACCGACTACTATTAAGGCTGGGGCTGTTGCTGCTCCTGGAACCATAGCCGCAAGTGGTGATAAGAACATAGAAAGCAAGAATAATATCCCAACGACTACTGCTGTAAGTCCTGTTTTACCGCCTTGTCCTATACCTGCAGCACTTTCCACATAAGTTGTGGTATTACTGGTTCCTAATAATGCTCCTATTGAAGTAGCCGTAGCATCAGCAAATAATGCTTTGTCTAATTTTGATGAAAAGTTATTCCCTTTTTCAAAGTTTTCTATATCCTTCGCATCAAATATGCCTGACTTCTTTCCTGTACCAAGAAACGTGCCAATGGTATCAAAAGTGTCAGAAAGCGAAAAAGCAAAAATGGTTGTGAATACAACAAATAATTTACTTGGATCATCAAATAATCCCGCGATATCTAGTTTAAATAATGTAGGCATAATACTTGGAGGAGCAAAGCTTACTGTAGATAGATCTAAAGGCTGTGTTACATTCATAAATAAACCAATAATTGTGGTTGATATAATACCGATTAACATTGCACTGTTAACCTTAAGTATAAGTAATACTACAGTAAGGATTAGACCTATTAAAGCAAGAATCGCAACAGGGTCATTGAAAGCACCTATGCCTAATATAACATCTGAATAAATATTAGAGCCTTCTCCAATAATCAAAGCATTGTAACTTTCTCCAGTAAAAGTAAGAAAATGAGCTTGTTTAATGCCAAGGTATGCAATAAATAAACCAATACCTGATGAAATAGCATATTGAAGAGATTCTGGAATAGCCTTTATAATCATTTTTCTTATCTTAGTAACTGTAATAAGAATATTAATGATTCCGCATATAAATACCATTGCCAATGCTTGTTGCCATGTAAATCCTAAACCGATAACAATAGTGAAGGTAAAAAATGCATTGAGTCCCATTCCTGGAGCCTGTGCGAAAGGAACATTTGCTACAAATCCCATAACAAAAGTACCTATAGCTGCAGCTAAAATGGTTGCCATAAATACTGCTCCAGAATCCATACCTGTAGCAGATAAGATACTTGGATTAACAAACAATATGTATGACATAGTCAAAAAAGTGGTGAGTCCTGCCAAAACTTCTGTTTTTACGTTTGTGCCATTTTCTTTTAGTTTGAATAGTTTTTCCATTTTACACCTCATTTTGATTTATTATATTATTATTTTAGTCAAAGATTTTCTAATTTTCAATTACTATTTTGGAAATTTTTTTCAATAAGCACTACTGCATAACTGGATATTCCTCTTCCTTCCCCTGTAAAGCCCATCCTTTCTTCTGTTGTTGCCTTTATGTTGATTTGATCTTCGCTAACTTTTAATACACTTGCTATATTACGTCTCATTAAATCTATATATGGTGCCATCTTAGGAGCTTGAGCTACAATAGTCGCATCAATATTATTCACAGTGCAGAGTTCTTGGACTAAAAGATTTTTTACATGTTCTAAAAGTTTGATACTTGATATTCCTTTGTACTTCTCATCAGAATCTGGAAAGTGCTTCCCAATATCACCTAAAGCTGCTGCTCCTAGAAGTGCATCCATAATTGCATGGATCAGTACATCTGCATCAGAATGACCCAGTAAGCCTTTTTCATACGCTATCTGTACACCACCTATAATAAGCTTCCTTTCTTCAACCAATTGATGGACATCATAACCCATTCCTACTCTTATCATCTAATCACCTCACCTTCTAACTTATTTCATTTTATATTATTCAATAAAATGTCACATCTTAAGTATTCACCCTCACCAAGAGAAAGTACTTATTCTATCTTTTACCTATGCTTTGAAACTTATACCTGTAGAGAACCAAGATAAATTACATAAAAATATTATTTCATTATAAAATATAAAAAGCAGATACTTTTGCATCTGCTTTTTACTAATAGCGGAAGACGGATTTGAACCGCCGACACCACGGGTATGAACCGTGTGCTCTAGCCAACTGAGCTATTCCGCCATAATATAGAATTCACAATATGCATATCAACGAATACTGTGGGAATTCCTAAAATATAATTAAGTGGTCGCTATAGGGTTCGAACCTATGACCCCCTGCTTGTAAGGCAGGTGCTCTCCCAGCTGAGCTAAGCGACCGTAAACGACCTGGAAGGGACTCGAACCCTCGACCTCCGCCGTGACAGGGCGGCGTTCTAACCAACTGAACCACCAGGCCAAAATATTATTTAAATGGATCCTCGGGGACTCGAACCCAGGACCGTCCGGTTATGAGCCGGATGCTCTAACCAACTGAGCTAAGGATCCATGCTTAAGCCGACGATCGGACTCGAACCGATAACCTGCTGATTACAAGTCAGCTGCTCTGCCAATTGAGCCACGTCGGCCTATTTTGTTGTATTAAATGACTTTAAGAAAAGTTATTTAATGATGACCCGTAGGGGAATCGAACCCCTGATACCGCCGTGAAAGGGCGATGTCTTAACCGCTTGACCAACGGGCCTTATTTATTAAAAGCTCCCCGAGTAGGGTTCGAACCTACGACCCTCCGGTTAAC
>JAEYPM010000019.1 GCA_023410675.1 Bacillota bacterium
ATGCCATATGGCTGTACTTACAAGGTTTCTTGCCATATGAGCATAATTTGGGTTTCCTAAGGGCTAGAGGCTCGTTGTCAACAAGGAAATTGGAATAAATGGGACATTTTCATTTGTGGTTCACAGCCTATTTTATATTTTTCTTTTATTTTTTTACCACTAATCGATGACAAATATTTATTGCTCATGACATATACAGAAAGAACATAAATGCTTCACATAATTGAGTATCCATGTATTCTTTTTTAAGGTAATGGCACAGGGATAACTAAAGCACAACATATGAACTGTATATAGCTAAGATAATATTATTAGTATTTTAATAAAATCATATTTTATTCATTTCTCAACTAAATATTTAATAAATATAATAATGATATATTTTTGACTAAATAATGCCATACATATAAAGATAATACCAAGTATCATTTGATACTTGGTATTATCTTTATATGTTAACGTAAACTTTGTCTAGGACAAAATTAAATATTTGCTTTTGCAGTATCTACTAATTGTGCAAAGGCTTTTGCATCAGATATAGCTAAATCTGCTAACATTTTTCTGTTGATATCTATATTGGCTTTCTTTAATCCATTCATAAAACGGCTATAAGATATTCCATTGATTCTACTTGCTGCATTGATACGTGCAATCCACAATCTTCTAAATTCACGTTTTCTAAGTTTTCTACCTGAATATGCATAGCTTAATGATTTCATAACAGCTTGCTTAGCTGTTCTAAATTGTTTAGACTTAGCGCCTCTATATCCTTTAGCTAATTTTAAAACTCTATTACGTCTATTTTTAGTGGCCATACCACCTTTTACTCTAGCCATCTTTTTACCTCCTTATCTCTTTTTTATAAATATGGTAATAACTTTTTCATGTTTTTTTCATTAGTTTTATCTACTAAACCTGGATGTCTTAAATTACGTTTTGTTTTAGGTGATTTCTTAGTTAAAATGTGGTTTGTAAATGCTTTAGACCTTTTTAACTTCCCTGTGCCTGTTAATTTAAAACGCTTTGCAGCGGCTTTATTTGTCCTTAATTTGCTCATTACATTAATCCTCCTTTAAAAATGAGTTATATTTTATCAAGGTAACTTATTTAGGTGCTACCACAATAATCATATTTCTTCCTTCTAATTTTGGTTTTTGTTCAACTGTTACGAATTCATCTAATAAACTCAGTGCTTGTTGTAGTAACTCACTACCTTTTTCGGTATGCATCATTTCACGTCCACGAAATACAACTGAAATTTTTACTTTGTCTCCATCTTTAATAAATTTCTGTGCATTTTTCATCTTCGTTTCAAAGTCATGTTTCTCAATGCTTGCTGAAAGCCTAATTTCTTTTACACTAATTGTTTTTTGTTTCTTTCTTGCTTCCTTTTCTTTTTTTGCAGCATCAAACTTGTACTTACCATAGTCCATAATTTTGCAGACTGGTGGTTTTGCTTGTGGAGCAATTTTAACAAGATCTAGATTTTTTTCGTTTGCAAGCTTTTGGGCTTCTTTTACAGCAACAATACCTATTTGTTCTCCATCTGCCCCTATGAGTCTAACTTCCTTGTCACGAATTTGTTCGTTAATCAATAATTCGTTAATAATGCGCACCTCCTAAAATTGTTTGTTTAATTGTTTTTAATAGATTTGTGTAACCTCTAGCTCACTTCATGTGAGTATGATATCTATGGCTATAGCCACTTTCTTAATAAGCAAAAAAGGTGGATAGCCGAAACTATCCACCTCAATAAACACACTAATACATTTTATAAACCATACTCTTAACATTTTTATTATATAATGTATGCAATATAATTAGTATGACCTTACTAACATGCTTGTCGTAAGGTGAGAAGAAATAGCTTCTACTTATTTTGATTACAACATAATAAATGCTACCATACATTTTTTTTGCTGTCAAGTATTGATTTAGTTTTCTTGATCACTTTGAATATCTAGTAAATAATTATATTTTTCTTTTATTTCTTTTTCGATACGTTCGATAAAACTGAAAAGGTCTTGTTTTCCTTCATCACCTTTTTGTCTGCTTCTTACTGAAACCTGTTTGTTTTCCATTTCTTCAGCACCTACAATTAATATATAAGGAACCTTTTCTATTTGTGCTTCTCTAATTTTATATCCTATTTTTTCTGTACGATGATCAGCTGCTACTCTAATTCTTTTTTCACTGAGTTCTTTAACAACTTCTTGTGCATAATCATAATATTTATCAGAAATAGGAAGTACTTTTACTTGTAGTGGTGCAAGCCATGTTGGGAATGCTCCTGCATATTTTTCTATTAACATAGCTAGTGTTCTTTCATAACATCCTATTGAAGAACGATGGATAATATATGGATGCTTTTTATTTCCTTCCGCATCAATATAAGTCATTCCTAATCTTTGTCCTAAAGCGAAGTCAATTTGTATAGTAAATAGCGTATCTTCCTTGCCATGAACATTTCTAAACTGAATGTCTAATTTGGGTCCATAGAAGGCAGCTTCTCCCATTGCTTCAGTATAATCAATTTCTAAATGATTAAGGATATTCCTCATAAGATTTTCTGTTTTATCCCATGCTTCTGGATCATCAATATATTTCTCAGTATTATTAGGATCCCATCTTGAAAATCTATAGCTTAAGTCACCTTGTATACCAAGAGTATTCATAACATATTTAATAAGATCTACAGCACCTTTAAATTCCTCTTCTAACTGGTCTGGTGTACATACGATATGTCCTTCTGCCAATGTAAATTGCCTTACTCTAATTAATCCATGCATTTCTCCAGAAGATTCATTTCTAAACAAAGTCGATGTTTCATTATAACGTATTGGTAATTCTCTATAGCTATGTTGCTCTGCATTGTAGATAGTAAACTGGAATGGACAAGTCATCGGACGAAGTGCAAGAATTTCTTTATCTTTTTCCTCATCACCTAATATGAACATACCATCTTTGTAATGATCCCAGTGTCCCGACATCTTATATAAATCATTTTTTGCCATAAAAGGTGTTTTTGTAAGCACATATCCTCTTTTTTCTTCTTCATCTTCAATCCATCTTTGCAAGATTTGCATAACTCTTGCACCCTTTGGCATGAGAAGAGGGAGTCCTTGCCCTATTTTATCATCTGTAGTAAATAATTTAAGCTCACGGCCAAGCTTATTATGATCTCTTTTCTTAGCTTCCTCAAGCCTTGTCAAGTACTCCTGCATATCTGCCTTTTTAGTAAATGCAGTTGCATAAATACGAGCAAGCATTTTATTTTTTTCATTACCTTTCCAATAAGCACCAGCAGTACTTAATATTTTATAGGCTTCAATCCCTTTTGTATTCATAAGGTGGGGGCCTGCACATAGGTCTACAAATTCACCTTGTTTGTAAAATGAAATTGTTTCTCCTTCTGGTAATTCATTGATGAGCTCTATCTTATAAGGTTCTTGTCTTTCCTCCATAAGTTTAATAGCCTCATCTTTTGGAAGTTCAAACCTTTCAATTTCAAGCTTCTCTTTAATAATCTTTTTCATTTCCTTCTCAATAGCTTCTAAATCTTTTTCTGTAAATGGTTTTTCTACATCAAAATCATAATAGAATCCCTCATCAATAGCAGGTCCTATAGCAAGCTTAGCATTTGGATACAATCTTTTTACCGCTTGTGCTAAAATATGGGATGCTGTATGTCTAAATGCCCATTTACCTTGCTTATCGTTAAATGTTAATATTTCTAAGCTGCAGTCCTTTGTTAACTTTGTTCTAAGATCTTCTAATTTACCATCTACACATCCACCACATGCTACTCTTTTTAATCCTTCACTTAAACTACCTGCTACATCTAATATTGTGATACCACTTTCATATTCTTTTACAATACCATCTTTAAGTGTAACTCGTATCATATCTATGCTCCTTTTCATCCTCTTATATAGAATTTAAATAATAAATTATTATTTGTATTACTTTTTTATTTAATATAAATTTGCAATAAAAAACTCTCATCTTTTAGACAAAATCATCTAAAGGACGAGAGACTTATTCCCGCGGTTCCACCTTCATTGTCTTTAATTTTATAGAAAATAAAACTAAAAACCTCTTAATATAATAATGACTATAACGTAGTCAACGTATTGTTTTTCAATCACTCCGAGGTGGTCTTCACTCATATTCTTTAAAAATGCTCACAACTATGCATTTTCTCTCTGTAAAAGTTATATAAGCTACTCTTCTCATCACAGCTTTTACCTATTTAATTAAACCTTCTTATTATTTCTTTATATTTTAATCAATAATATTTTACATGTCAATACCTTTTATATCAACAAGCTTACTGGTTTCCTTGCAATACTCACACCCATCGCAATAAACTATCTTATTTTCAAAAATACTTTCTAAGGTTCTAAAAAATTGCATTTTTTTACAATTTTGTTTTTGATGAATCACAATTAGATTGGGGCATATTGCAATACATACATTCATAACAATATCTTCTATACTCATATCACGATCGGATAAAAAATCTATGCAATGTTCTTCTATATATTCTTTTGTCACATCATACATTTTGCTGTTTAAGATTTGTACTTTATGATTCTTCAAATAAATTATGTGTATTTGTTCTTCAATAGCATTTTTAAGAAGAACTATTTCCTTGATAAAATTGATAAAGCTCTCAAACTTCTCTTTCATTTTATACTCAGAGATTAGTGTATAAAGAATATCCTTTAATACGATCTTATATTCTTTTACCCTAAATTGAATCCATCCATCTATATGGAGTATATGGTCCTTTTTAATGTGTTCCAATACAGGTAAGTAAATAAAATAATAGCTTAAATAAGATGAGCCTTCCTCTTTTAATAAATAATTATTGAGTATAAACTTATCCTTTATTTCATTCTTAACTTCGTTTGAAACATCTTTAAGGCTATTAATATATTTATCAACAAGTTCTAAGATCACTTCTTGTTGCACAATGTCTGAAACTATATTTGCAAGATCTTCGATACAATCTTGTTCTTCAAAAATATATTTATAAATAAAAGTTTGACTTAAAGTATTTGTACGTAGCTGATCATTTAAATGTGACAAGTTATCATGACTTTCTATTTTATTAAGCAGTATTTCTTTATACTTCATTGTATATAAAATATATTGGCTCATAAAAATCTCCTCAACTAGTTCTTATAATTAATATATGGAGTGTAACTTGTCAAATTTACTTGTCTCTTATATTATTACCACTAAGAAAATAATTATGAGCTTTTTTGTAAAAGGTTCTTTATTTCTGTTTGAGAGAACACATACTTGCTGTTACAAAAATGACACACAAGCTCTGTTTCTTCTTCTAAAGCTATTTCTTCTAGATCATTTTTGCCAAGGCTTATTAATGCCCTTTCCATCCGCTGTTTTGAACAATTGCATTTAAACTCTATTTCTTTCTTCTCCATAATATCAATATCCTCAAGCAACATCTGTATAATATCTTCAACAGTTTTACCTGCTTCAAGATAAGAAGTCAGGGAATCAAAGGCTCTAATTCTATTTTCCAAATGAGAAATTGCCTCGTCATCTGCATCTGGCAATACCTGTATAATAATGCCACCTGAATGCTTAATACTATAGTCTAAATCTACTAACACACCTAATATAACAACTGAATTTGTTTGCTCTGAAACTGCGAAGTAATAAGTCAGATCCTCTGCGATTTCTCCTGAAGGCATAGAAATTTGCCCTGTATAAGGTTCTTTTAAGCCTATATCTTTCATCACTGTCATTACTGCATTGCCTAGTGCCTTACTGACATCCAGTTTTCCATTAGAATTGAGCGGTATATCTACATGAGACTCATAAGCATAACCTTTTACATTGCCAAAAGCATCTGCTTCTGCAATAAGTCCTTTTATTGGCCCATCTCCTCTAATAGAGACACTAACTCTATCTGTATCATTTTTTAACATGAGCCCCATCATGGAAACTCCTGATAATAGTCTTCCCAATGCTGCAGATACAACTGGTGACGTATTATGATATGCTCTTGCAGTATTTACAGTATGTGTTGTATTAACTCCAAAAAATCTAAAATTTTTACTTTTGTCTGTCCCTCTTAGTATATAATCCCTCATTTTATTTGTTCCTTTCTTTCCCTTTCTCTCTGGCCACAAAAGTCGCTCTAAGAGTATTTTCTGCATAAGGTTTATCTGTATAATCATCATAAACACTTAAGAGTTCTAAGTGAGCTTCTTCTAATAACTTTTTGATCTCCTCAATTTCATATGCTCTTTGATAATGAACTTCTTCTGTTCTCTTATAATGCCCTTGGCTTTCTTTAATAAAAAAATTAACTTTAAATTCATTGATCATTTCTTTTTTATCAAAATAATTTTCCCATATATAAGCAGCATCTTCAGTCTGGTAAGCAAAGGTTTGATCATTGAGTACTTTTTCATATTTATAGACTGTATTCATATCAAATATGAATAGTCCATTGGGTTCTAAATAATTATTCACCCATTTAAACGTATCTAATACTTCCTCTTTGTGTAATAAATAATTAATGCTATCACAACTACTATAAATAACATCCACTGTACCATATAACTCAAAATCTTGCATATCTTGGTGAAGATATAGTATATTCACTGGTTCATCCATCTGATAATTCATAGCTTCCATAAGCATTTCTTGTGAATTATCTATACCAATCATTTCAATCCCTTTCTTAGCAAACAATCGGCTCATTATTCCTGTACCACATCCTAAGTCACACATAATTTTAGGTGTTACCCTATAATGATTCATTATATTTTCTATAAATAATGCCCATTCTTCATAAGGAACATCGTCCATAAAAGTATCATATACTTTTGCAAATTCTTCATAAGTTGCCATCTCTTCCACCTCATATATACCCTATTCTCTATAACAACTTATTATAGCTTAACTAGTCCCATTAAGTATAGAGAAACAACTCAAATAATTAACCTATATAAATAAGTATCCCCTAATCCAAAAGCTCATGGGCATATATTTCTTGAGCTCCTGTAATAATATCACTAATGTCTCCTGGACAGCGTATAGGTAATTCTATCTCTAAATTGCTCATCATTTTAATCATCCCTTGTTTATGTGAATCATCTGTTGGGGCATCTTTTATAGCATCTATAATAACATCAAAATCGTAAATCTTACATATTTGGTCTGTTCCCCCAAGCAAGTTTGTCATATCTTCAACATTACTCGCACTTAATTCTTCTTCTCTTATTCCTGTTTCTTTGCAATCCCTTTCCATTTCTTGTGTATAATATTCTTGAATATACTCTGTTACATAATTTCCATCGTCAAACTTAATGATGTGATCATTTGGAAGCATTACTATATAGTTCATAACAACATTCATCCCTTCTCTATATTTCTTTTCTTCTCATAGTATCCCTTCATAATTGATATATATACTTATGATCTAGTTCTAGGACAAATACTCTCTCTCTACTTTATGTAGTAGCATGCTGTGTATAGTTTTCTTTTAGAAACTGGTGTATAATGAACTTATAGAATGCATACAAAGAAACATATATTTTAAAAAGTGAATTCTATAACTGGCATTTAGCGTCTTATAGAAAGGATTTGTAAATGTGAGTAAACAAAGTAGCGACTTGTTAGCAAGTCATGGCATTAAATGTACTATGCAAAGAATACTTGTCCTAAATATTTTAAACGAACTTTCTACTGCTTCTACTGCCGAGCAAATCTATTCAAAAGCAGTAAGTATTAAGCCTCATATCAATCTTTCTACTATATATAGAATTTTAGAACTATTTACTTTTAAAAAAATTATCACAAAGCATATTCTTAGTGAAACGAAAACGGCAGTTTATGCCCTTAACATACATACACACAGACATTATATGGTCTGTGTGGGGTGTCAAAGTATTATCCCTTTAGATGATTGTCCATGCGATATTATAAAAGAAACGATTATGAAAAATACAGATTTTAAAGTAGTCGATCATAAATTAGAGATACTTGGTTATTGCTCAAAATGTAATAAATAGCTATTTGATATTAATTTATTTTAAGCTTAACACAATAAGTAATAGCAAAAAATGTTCCGAGTATTAATACAATAGTTGCCCCTGAAGCAGATTCTATAAAATAGGATAAAACTAGCCCAATAATTCCTGATACTAATGCAATAATAACGGATAGGGCAACATATTGTCTTACGTTATGAGCGATATTCCTAGCTGCTGCTGCAGGCAAAATAAGCATAGAACTAATAATCATGGTTCCTATCCATGGAATAGATAAAGTTACAATGAGTGCAATGATCATTGTAAATATGTACTCCCACATCCGCACTGCAACCCCTCTGCTTTTTGCAAGAGAAGGGTTAATACTTGTTAAGAGCAACTGATTAAATGCACATACCCATAGTGCCAGAACCATTATGAAAGTAATTGCTAATAGTAGTAAATCCTTAGGGGTAACACTTAGAAGATCGCCTATCAAATAAACGGAATATTTCGAAAATCCACCCCTATAAGATAAAATGACAATACCAAGAGCTACTGCAACTGAAGAAAAAACACTGATAATCGTATCTGTTGAAGCTGTATGTGCATGTTTTACTTTCACAATAGCTATTGCAAGAATTACTGAAAAACCAATCATTGATAGCATAGGATTGTTGATTCTCAAAACTGCTCCTATTGCTATTCCTGTAAGAGCAGAATGACCTAACGCATCAGAAAAAAATGCCATTTTATTATTAATAACCATAGTACCAAGCATACCAAACATTGGGGTAACAAGAAGTATCCCCAGCAAAGCGTTCTTCATAAAAGTATACTCTGCCCACTTAAAAGGAATAATAGAATCAATCAGACTATACCACATCTGCATAGCTTATTTCTCCTCCCTATCTTGGTAAAATTTAATATCAAATAGTTCCCTTACTTCTTTACTTGTAAATACTTCTTCTACTTTTCCTGCGGACTTAATTGTCCCTTTATCTAGTAGTGCTACACGATCAGCATATTGTGCTACAAGCTGTAAATCGTGTGAAACAAGTATAATGGATAGGTCATAGTTCTTTTTGATATTAGCGACTGTCTCATAAAATAGTTTAAGTCCGTTTTGATCTATGCCTGATACAGGTTCATCTAAAAGCAAAATATTAGGTATAGGCTCTAATGCCAGTGCTAACAGTACTCTTTGTATTTCTCCACCTGAAAGTACGCCTAGTTTCCGATCCATTACATATTCTGCATCTACTTTGCGTAAACTCTGTTTTACATGTTCTCTGATTTTTTTTGGAATTGGAAGCCAAGTAGGTCTTTTTGAAAGGGTGCTAGCAAAAAGATCTAATACACTTAATGGCGAACTTAGATCAAAATCTAACTTTTGAGGTACATATCCCATAATCGGTTTTTTGACAAAATTTGTTTTGGAGTCTGTGTATATTATATCTCCTGTATGTATAATTTCGCCTAATAAAGTTTTTAATAGCGTACTTTTGCCTGCTCCATTTACACCTATTAATGCTGTAAGTTCTCCACAATGAATATGAAGATTTACATCTTGTAATATAAATTGTTTCCCCTTTTTCACACTAATATTTTTTATTTGCGTGCAGCAAAGTCCACAGGTACTTCCCTTCTCTTTAGTCCTTTCACACTTTACTTCCGACACTTGAATCACCTCACCTTTCTAGTCCCATTACCTTTGTTGCAAGTCGTTTGCATATTGATTAAAATTATAAAGGCATTCCCTTTTATTTACAAGTGCCAATATAAATATCATAAATGCACCAAATATGACTGAGTGCACAAAATTTGAATTTCAGCAAGCTTAAAGTATAATCTATTACCTTAAGCTTGCTTGCAGTTTATTATATTATCTATTCATTAATTATTGTTTGTATACTTAAATTCTATACCTGTTAATAAGATTTGCCCACAATATTCATTTTCAGGGTTTAATCCTTGAACACGTGCAATACTTAAGAAAACTAAATCACCACCAGAAATAGAATCTTTAAGTTCAAAATTTGCTATATAATGTTTATAAGTTGGATGAGTTATAGATTTTTCAACGACTATGTTAGCCGTATGTGTCGTAAAGTTATTTTCATCAATTCTAGCACTTTGAGGAGTAAATAAATTCAAGAGTCTTATATTCACAGTATCCCCTAGGCACTCCTGTCCCGTTTCTATAATAAAATGTACATTGACTTGTGCGTGCCCTAAATCGTAGCTATAATTTTTAGGTACATAAAGGCTTAGTGAAAACTCTTCAGATGCATGTATGTCCTTTGACATATCCCAAGCCAATATCTTTAAAACATCGTTTGAACCCAGTACAAATAATTCAGGCTGTTCATTGATCCCTTTATTTATACTGCTTGCATTAAAAATTAGTGATATTTGCCCTGGACCTGCTGGTCCTACTGGCCCTACTGGTCCTGAAGGCCCTCTTAATCCTACTGGACCCATTGGACCGACTGGCCCTACTGGGCCCATTGGACCCCTTGGCCCCACTAAACCTCCTTGCCCTGCTACCCCTTCTCTGCTTCCTGAGCTGTATCGTTTTGCTGCACTTTCTCTCTCTACTCGTTCCTCTGAGGCTACCAAGATTTCTCTCTCATCTACTATTTTCCCTCCTCGTCTTCCTCTTGATGTCCTTGATGCCCTTGATGTTCTTGCCCCTCTTGATTCTCTTGGTACTTCTGATTCTCTTTGTTCTCTTGTTTCTATTGGTTCTTTTAGTTTTTGCGATGCTCTTGTTCTTCTGATACGTACTGGATATTCATAAACTTCATGCTCTGTTATATCCTCAACAGAGTCTTGTTTTCTTTCTTCTATCTCTTTTTCATATCTATCTTTATCATCACCATGTTTATATGATCGTCTTAATCTTCTACCCCATGTGTTTTCTTCATCATAACTTCCCATAAATAGGCTCCTTCCTTATTGTCTTTATATAATGCCCTCAGTAATCGATCAAAAGGGCTCACTTCCATAATATGTAAGGAGCTTATTTTGCGTGTAAGTTTGTAGTAAAGTATGGTGTAACAATAAAAGAGTCCAAAAAAAGTAGCACATAGAATACTACATGCTACTATCAATAACAATTCAAGCGTATGTTTGGCTTTATACGTTAAGTCTCCTCTTCTGATTTAGCTTGGCGTTCTCTTTTTCTTTTAGTCATTAGACCACCTATTCTTCCTGTTTCTTTAGCGGATAAACTTTTCCATCCATCCCTTTGAACTTTGTCTAAGAGCCCTAACTCTTCTGCTATTTCTAGCTTCATTTTTTGATCTTCTGATAATGCATCATATAATCTTTCTTTATCTTTACTCATGTTATTTTCCATGATATCTTCCTTTCTTAACAAATGACTTATTAGAGTATGTACCTATCCCCTTCTATTTATTCACTATATTGTTATTTTCTAAGACAGTCTCTTATTGATATAATAAAGAGTATATTATATTAGAGAGAACAAATATTTTACATCATACAAAAATGCTTTATCGTGTTGACTTTTTATTATATAGATGTTATGATTTTATAAAGTTAATATTATTCACGTAGAGGTGCGGCAATCATGAGTATGCTTTAGGATTCTTGCAAGAGAATATGACTAATGCAAAAAGGGAAAACCGCCGAAGGAAAACTAAACTTGCATTTCTTTTTCCTGGTTGTATAGTGAACAACTATATGACTGTCATCTTTTTTAGATGGAGTGCTACTGTGTTATACTACATTTAATAGATAGGTTTAAGTAAGCTATTAATATTTAGTTCACAGCCAGCTCCATAGCTGGTTTTTTTACTGAGCAAAATAACTGATCACATTACTTTTGTGAGGTAACAAAAATCCTAAGTGACATATAAACTGTATTGTGAATATTATAAATCAAAGTTTCCACTTTTCCCAAATACTTCCCCTGTTTACTGAAACACAAACTATCAAAAACTAACTATATTGAAAGGAATGATATTATGGCAATTTTTACAGGTGCTGGTGTAGCCATCGTTACACCCTTTCTTCCAAATGGAGCTATCAATTTTGATAAATTAGAAGAACTTATTGATTTTCAAATTCAAAACCAAACAGATGCTATTATTATTTGTGGAACTACCGGAGAAGCTTCAACCATGTCTGACGACGAACATCTTGAATGTATTCGCGTGGCTGTAGAAAAAACAAAAGGAAGAGTTCCTGTCATTGCAGGAACCGGAAGTAATGATACAAGGCACGGAATAGAACTTACCAAAAGAGCAAAAGAACTTGGGGTTGATGCAACCCTTCAAGTTACCCCTTACTATAACAAAGCAACGCAAAAGGGACTTATAGAACACTTTTGTGCTATTGGTAAAGCTGTGGATTTACCAATGATTTTATATAATGTACCTAGTCGTACAGGCGTCAACATATCACCTGATACAGTATATGAACTATCAAAATATGATTTTGTATGCGGCATCAAAGAAGCGAGTGGCAATACTGTGCAAATAGCTGAAATTGCACAAAAATGTGAAGGAAAACTCCCTATTTATTCAGGGAACGATGACCAAATAGTCCCTATATTATCTTTAGGTGGTATAGGTGTAATTTCTGTTCTATCTAATGTACTTCCAAAAGAAACACATGATATGATCAGTTTTTATCTAGATGGGAAAACTAATGACTCCTTAAAACTTCAATTAGATCTATTACCACTAGTCAAAGCTCTATTTTCTGAAGTCAGCCCTATTCCAGTAAAAGAAGCATTAAACCAAATGGGCTTTAATGTAGGTGAATGTAGACTTCCTTTAACGCCTATGGAGCCATCAAATGCAGCTAAGCTTAATCAAGTTCTTAGAGATACAGAGAAAAAATTAAACAAAAAAATTATTCAATAGATTTACTGAATAAATAATGAGATTAAAATGAGGTGAGCATATGACGAAAATATTACTGCATGGTTGTAATGGTAAGGTTGGCCAGACCATTGTACGTCTAATCAAAGATGATGATACCCTTAAGCTAATAGCAGGTATTGATCCTAATATAAATGCTGCAAATGAATTTCCAGTGTTTAGCACCATTGCTGATTGTACACTTCCAGCAGATGTTATTATAGACTTTTCCACTGCTCGAGCTGTACGTTCTTTACTTGAATATGCAGTAGATAAAAATATTCCAGTGGTTGTGTGTACTACAGGTTTGTCTAACGAAGATATTGATTTTTTAAAGCAATCTAGTAACAAAATCCCTATATTTTTCTCTGCAAACATGTCTTTAGGAATTAATCTGATCATTGCACTTGCAAAGCGTGCTACTGAAGTATTATCTGATAGTTCTTTTGACATAGAAATAATTGAAAAACATCATAATCAAAAATTAGATGCTCCTAGTGGTACAGCACTTGCTATTGCTGATGCCATCAATGACACCTTAGATCATGCATATAGCTATCGTTATGACCGCACCTTAACACGTGAAAAAAGAATTAAAAATGAAATAGGTATTCATGCTGTGAGAGGTGGCACAATAGTAGGCGAACATGAAATTATCTTTGCTGGTAATGATGAAGTAATTTCCTTGTCTCACTCTGCTACATCTAAAGAAGTTTTTGCAGTTGGTGCACTAAAGGCTGCAAAATTCTTAGCAAATAAAATGCCTGGTCTATACAATATGGAACATTTGTTAAATTCCTAATATAAAAGGTTATAGTAAATAAGATGCCCTCCATCATGAGTTGGTTTGTTTATATTTATGGGGCGGCTAATCTTAAATAGATACTATAACCTTTTTATATAGGTAATATTATTGATTTTAGATTTAATCTCCTGTGGTAATACATCACCTGCAAGTATTAAATGAATATTATCTGGTTTATTATCTATGATATCTATTAGTTCATCTATAGTAATAAGCTTCTTACTTATTGCTTTAAAAATGTTTGTCAAAATAAGTACATCACATTCTTCTGTATCCATCACTTTTTTTGCAAACATAATCGTTGTATTTTCAAAATCGAACAATTTAAACTGTGGTTCTAACTTATGAATTATTTCATATAAACGTGTGTCGTCTTCATTTGAAAATTGTATCATAATTACCTTTAAGTGATTTGCTACTTTCTCTATTCCTAAGCCTATGGCTTGTCTTGTTATATCTTTTACTGTTCCTAGGTATACATCTATATGTTGGTTTGCCACTTTACTTTCAACTCCTTGAAATGTGGTATCTTTCTTATAGAATTATTGCCTAATTACACAAAATCATTCACTTTTTATATAACTTCTCTATTCTTGATACACTGACCTCATAAGCTGTTTTATTTAGAATTTCTCCTGTTTCTTCTTTCTTTTGATAATCCCTTTGTTGGATTCTTCCGAACACCTGTATTAAATCCCCCACTTTTAAATCCTTAGAATACTTTGCATTTCTTCCCCAAGTAATGCATGGTATGTAGTCTGACTTATGGTAAGCTCTGTTGATGGCTACAAGGAGGTCTGTTATCTCTCTTCCAAAAGGAGTAATTCTATAAGTTGGCGGTTTACAAATATATCCATACAAGCTTATTTTATTTTTCACCTTAGATTTATAAGTGTCTTCTAATTCTTTTATATCGGTGGTAAATACAGAAAGAACCAATTTATTTTTGCCATTCTCACACTGATTGTATGATCTAAATTGTCCTGATATTTTTAGGTATTTCCCACGTATAGATTTATCAGAAGAAAGTAACCTTTCTGATATAATTACTGGCAAAACATCCGAAGATTCACTTAGCCTTGAAACTTCAATATAGAATAAATAAAATGTTTCCCCATAGACTGTGTGACTCAGTTCTAGTTCACTAATAGCATTTCCCACTAACACCAACTCATTATTTTGAATACCATGCTCTAACATATTTCTTGTCTCCTTATCAATAAATAATAGCTTACATTGTAATATTTTCGAAAATCAAAAATATATCAATATTTATACTTTAATAACAATTTTATTATATTTAGTATACTATAGTCAATATTTCTTATTTTCAAAATAATAAATGTAATATAAATGAAAAAAAATGATGTAGAAATTATGCATTCTACACCATTCTTTTTCATTTATTTATTTATTTATTTATTTATTTATTATTTTAATTAATTAATGATATGTATTATGAATTTTTACTATTATTTTCACTTATTTCCATCTTTGCAATACTTACTTCATAGGCTACTTTTGTTTCCATATCTCCTGTTTCTAGCTTTTTTTGATAATTTCTGCTTTGAATTCGTCCCCATATCTCAATGTGGTCGCCTACCTGTAATCCTTCTGCATACCTAGCATTTCTTCCCCAACTAATACATGGTATATAATCTGATTTATGATAAGACCTATTAACTGCTATCAATAAGTCTGTTATTTCTCGTCCAAAGGGTGTTGTTCTATAAACAGGCTTTTTACATATATAGCCATTAAGATAAACTTGATTTTTATTTTTTATCAGTTCTTGTTCTGATGCTTCTCTAGTCTCTAGTCCAAAAACTGTTAGTATCAATCTATTTTTACCTTCTTCATACTGATTATATGATCTGAATTGACCCACTACTTGAAATATCTTTCCTGTAATCTTTCCCATATTTGCGAACAATCTTTCTGATATAGTGATAGGCAAAATATCTGATGACTCGCTAAGTCTAGGAACTTCTAAATCAAACGTATAAAAGCCTTCTCCATATACTTTATGACTAAATCTTCTTTCACTCACAGCTACGCCCACAAGCAGTACCTCATTATTTTGTAATATGTGCTCTACCATACTGACACGCTCCTTATCCTATTTAGTTCATAACAGGTTCAACTGTCACTATCATATTTATGCCTCGTCCCAAAAAATTATACCTTAATTTAAGTATTAATCTTGAAGCCATATAATAGCATTGTGGCTACACCAGCAAGCACACTATCCACATTATTCATATTAGCTCTTACTGGAAACTCAACTGGCATAGTAATAGATCCTTTGATAGATGGGATACATGTTTGAATACAACACTGAAGTTCTGTTAATCCTTCAATTGTTTTTTCTGCACTGGATATGGATATATCTGCTCCTTGACTCCAGCCATAAGTAATACAACCTTTAGTTTTTATCTTAAAAGTATCAGGTAGTATATAGTATTTTGCCTTTAATTGCTCTACTAAGTCATATTTATTTAGTGTTTTATGCTCACATTTTTCTTCTTTAAGATTTTCGTCAAATAAAACAATGATACTAAAACCTAAATTTTTATATATATTTGTTTCTATTCCCTTTTTGTTCAGTTCAATAAGGAGTATATCTGTCTTTCCCTCCTCTTCCAAATAATGATAATAATCTTTTAAAGCAATAATTTTACTAAATCTATAAATGGTTGATTCTTTAGGAGCTATATGATGAACATGAATGCCTTGTTTGATTGCAAAACTATGAATATACTGTACTGCTTCACTACCAAGTTCTAATGTATTGTCAACACCTATCGTAATCATCATTACACTCCTCTTTAAAAGTTGATAGTATCTCTATTATTGTGACCTAATTTGTACTTTTTATTTAACTTATAAAGTGGAAATAGTTAGTATACAGTTAATCTTCTATAGTTTGAAAAAGGTATGTATATTGACATACATTTTTACCAAAGTACAATATATGTCACTATTAATATTGCAAATACCCTTTCCATATGTTACATTAAATATAGTATATTTTTATATTTAATACACAGATAAACCTGTGTCTTAGGAGGAGATAAATAATATGATGCTCAAAGATTTAATAGTTCCTCATTACACCGCTTCTATTGTGTCAACAAATAAAACCGTCTATGATTTATTTGAGTGGCATAATGTTGATGTAAAAATCACGGACCATAAGACTGGGAGAAATATTGTACATATGGAAAACCTAGAATTTCCTACACATTATTCTCAAAATGCTTGTGACATTATTGCAAGTAAATATTTTAGAAAGAATGGTATTCCTGATACTTATGGTTATGAACACTCATTTAAGCAAGTCGTTCATCGAATGGTTAACTTTTGGGTTGTGGCAGCACTAGATGAAGGCCTTATTGATGATACAAATCAAGCGATTCTCTATAATGAACTTGCCTATATGATGATTGCTCAAATGTGGGCTCCTAATAGTCCTCAATGGTTTAATACAGGTCTTAAATTAAGTTATGGTATTAAAGGAAAAGGACAAGGTCATTATTATTATGATGAAGCCCTTCAAAAATGTGTACAGTCCCCTGATTCTTACACACGCACACAAGGTTCCGCTTGCTTTATAGTCAGTGTTAATGATTCTTTACTCGGTGAAAAATCTTTAACTGACCAACTAACTACTGAAACAAGGCTTTTTAAATATGGATCAGGCGTAGGTTCGAATTGGTCAAGCATTAGAGGCAAAGGTGAACTCCTTTCAGGTGGTGGCAAATCATCTGGTCTTATGAGCTTTTTAAAGGTATTTGATAGAAATGCAGGTGCCATCAAATCAGGAGGCACGACAAGGCGTGCCGCAAAGATGAATATACTTAATATTGATCATCCTGAGTCACGGGATTTTATTACTTGGAAAGCTAAGGAAGAAGATAAAGTTATTGCTCTTGGCAAAATGGGATATGATATACATTTTGATGGTGAAGCCTATGAAACAGTGTCTGGTCAAAATGCTAATAACTCCATACGTGTATCAGATATGTTTATGTCTTCCGTACATGATAAAAATGCTATGATAGATCTTACGAATCGCTTAGATAACAATATCGCTAAAACTGAATCTGTTCATGAACTATATGAAGAAATCGCTAAATCTGCATGGCGATGTGGTGATCCTGGTATACAGTTTGATGATACCATCAATGCTTGGCATACTTGCCCTTGTGGTGAAGATGGTATTGCCTTTGCTCCGCACAACAAAATCAATGCAAGTAATCCTTGCTCTGAGTATATGTTTTTAGATGATACAGCATGTAACCTAGCAAGTATTAATATTCTAAAATTCTATGATTATCATACAGAAACCTTTGATGTCGATGGTTACCTTCATTGTATTAAGATGGTTCAAATTGTATTAGAGGCTACTATTCATCATGGCCAATTTCCTACAGAATCCATTGCAAGAAAGTCCTATCACTTTAGGACAACAGGTCTTGGGCTCACAAATATGGGGGCTTTATTCATGCTCATGGGACTTCCTTATGATAGTGAAGAATCAAGAAATGTAGGTGCTGCTCTTATGAGCATGTTAACCGGTTATTCTTATTACATTTCTTCCCTCTTTGCAAAACAGCTTAAACCTTTTACTTATTATGATATAAACAAACCGCACATGATGCGTGTTATAAGAAATCATGCTATATGTGCTGCATATAGTGAGTCTGATACCAAAGTCAATGGACTTAATTATATCCCACGCATTATATCTCATGATATACTCACAAAGCTAAATTTTGACAATATCAGTGAAAAACTAAAAGAAATTTGGACCAATACCCTTACCTATGGTGAAACTTATGGTTTTAGAAATGCTCAGGTATCTGTTCTTGCTCCTACTGGTACCATCGCCTTTGCTATGGATTGTGCAACCACATCCTCTGAACCTTTTTTCAGTCATGTTGCCTATAAAAAGCTTGTTGGTGGCGGAAGTATAGAAATTGTCAATCCTATTCTCTCTGATGCTTTGTTAAAACTAGGTTATACCAAAGAAGAGGTAAAAGATATTACAGAGTATATTCTTAAGAAGAAAGAGTATAATGGCTATTTAACTTTAGTCGATGGCAAAATTGAAGATGCTCCTCATTTAAAAGAAGAACACTATGCAATATTTGATACAGCCAATAAATGTGGCAGTGGTACTCGGTATATCGCTCCTATAGGTCATGTTGAAATGATGGCTGCACTAACACCTCATGTTTCAGGGGCAATCTCTAAAACTGTGAATCTTCCAAATGATGCCTCTATAGAAGATGTAAGTGCTATTTATGAGCACTCTTGGAAACTTGGCGTAAAGGCAATTGCTATTTACCGAGATGGTTGCAAGGCATCTCAGCCTTTAAATACTGTTATCAATAAAGATAATACTATAGATTTAAAAGATTTAAGCTATGAAGAACTATTAAATTACGCTGAAAATAAACCTATTACTAGATCTCTTATGCGTGTTAAACCCACAGGTATTAGACAAGCTCATGTTCACGAGGCTGAGATAGGTGGTCTTAAACTCTACATAACCACTTCATTTTATGAAGATGGAAAACTTGGAGAGATCTATGTGTCTGCCGGTAGGCAAGGTTCTCTTATAAAAGGGCTCCTTGATAGCATTTCAACTACTGTGTCAGAAATGCTTCAATATGGTATTCCTCCTAAGGATATAGCCCGTATGTATCGTGGTCAAAAATATGAACCTAGTGGCTTTGTATATGGTCATCCTTATATTAAAATGGCAGATTCAATTTCTGATCTTATCAGTAAAATTATTGATATTGAACTAGGAGACTTTACTTATTGCCAAGTAAAACCAGATTCATTAAATGAAGACACGATAAGAATATCTAAAAATGAAGTACAGCCAAAAACAATAAGTTCTGCTAGCAAGTTATATGGTGAAGTTTGTCCTTCTTGTAAAAGTGATAAGCTCATTAAGAATGGCACTTGTAAGGTATGTATGGATTGTGGCACGACTACAGGTTGTAGTTAAAAGAACTTATATTTATCCATACGAAAATGAGTAACCAATTCAATTATGGCGCATAATATATAATAGGCATTCAATATGACACCATGCATACCACAATTTGAAAAGAGGCGAGACACACCATGGAAAATACGCCCCAAATTATGACTATTAATTCTCTCAAAAAACAACTTAGTTCACTTATAGTAAAAAATAACTATAACTTACTGCATCCTGATATATTAATTCTTAGTAATGAACTTGACCATTTAATGATTCCTTTATTTAAAGTGCAGCTTGAATTCCCCAATAAAGACGTGTAAAAATATATTACTAATAATATATTTTGTTTAAAAAGGTGCTATAAACTGATTTGTTTATAGCACCTTTTTAAGTTTTTATTTTGCATGCTGTCTTCCCTCATGATCAATCGTATAATCTTCTTTGATAATCAGACTTGAGATCGGAACAAGTGTATAGCCTTTGTCTATAAGCCCTTTAATGATACTATCTAGTGCATCTTTTGTATATTTTGCGTTATTATGCATTAAAATAATAGAACCTGGTTTTAAGTTTTTATTTCCAACCACCCTTTTCACAAGTTCTTCCTTGCCATATTCTTTCCAATCTAAGGAATCAATATCCCATTGAATGACATAATAGTTACATTCTTTTAGTGCCTGCATAACCGTATTGTTGTATTCTCCATATGGTGCTCTAAAAAGGTTCATGTCTTTTCCAATAAGTGTTTTCACTTCTCTATGTGCCTTCATTACATCATCTTTAATTTGTTCTTTAGTCATCTTTGCCATGTGTGGATGTTTATTTGAGTGATTGCCTATATCATGACCTTCTGCAGCTATACGTTTCACTTCTTCTGGATACTTTCTTACCCAATCTCCGACTAGAAAAAAAGTTGCCTTAACATTATACTTTTTTAAAGTATCTAATAATTGGTTCGTATCGTCTGCTCCCCATGCAGCATCAAAAGATAGTGCTGCGAGCTTTTTCCCATTTGTATTTACACAATATATTGGTAAAATTTTATTTGTTACAGCCTGGGCTTGGACATCTAATGCAATGACCATTAGTGTAGCAATGATAATCACTTTTTTAATGACTTGATGCATTTTATCCTTCACAATCCTTCCTCCTAATCTACAAATTGTCATACTAACTCTATTTTCTTCTTAGTTACATGATTTTATTCATAAAAAAAGGTGTCTATGACACCTTATACTATTCTTCTTCAATTTTAGAAAATATGATTAATTATACAACACGTTTATAGCCAACTGGAACCATTCCATTCATACTGACAGGATCAATAACGACCCCTCTATTTGATGTACTTGCATGAACAATTTTCCCATCTCCTATGTAAATGGCAACATGACTTACAGGACTGTAGTAAAATACAAGATCTCCTGGTTTAAGCTCATCTCTTTGAATCTTTACGCCATTTGCACTAAATTGGTCTCTAGATCTTCTTTGTAACTGAATGCCATATTTTTTATATACTGTTTGTGTAAAGCCTGAACAATCTACGCCTTTAGTAAGATTAGTCCCTCCAGAAACATAAGGAGTCCCAACATATTGCTTTGCAAAATTACATATTTCTATTCCTAGATCTTTCTTTAATGCTTCATCGTTCTCTTCCTTAGTTTGCTCGTCTACTTTTTCTTCTATTACTTCTTGTATCTGATCTTCTATCTTTTCTTGTGTTTCTTCTTTTATCTCATCGTCTTCTACATTATCTGCCTTATCTTCTTCCTTTATTATTTCAGTAAAACTCTTTTCTATATAAACTATAGTATTGTCTTCTATCACTATTCCATAATAATTTTCTATCTCAACAATGATCTTAAATATCTCATCTTTTTTTATATAAGCTGTTTTAGGAGATTCCTCACTTGGCTCTTCATAAGCAGCACAATTTGTCCTAATTAATATTTTATTAGATTCTTGTGCAAATAACGGTAATACGAACATGGATGCTGTAACAAATGTGATTAATAACTTACTCATTAATTTATGCCTCATTGAAACCGTCCTCCTAAATCTATAGTGCGTCTCTATATAATAATTTCTCAATTATTACAAAATTATTATATACTACTTAATATTATATGTCAATTGTTTACGAATGTTTCATAAAAGTTTTTAATAAACTATAAAAAACTACCTAACATTTAAGTATGAAAGGTAGTTTTATTTCACATTTATTCATATTATTTTAATACTCTCTTAATCCCCACCAGTGGCTTCCCATAATGTAATTTACTCATACAAATACCTGTTTTGGAACTATTTGCATGTATAATTTGGTTATCCCCTGCATATATTGCAACATGATCAATATTTCTTCCGTCTGCGGCATAAAATACTAAGTCACCAGGAAGAATGTCCTTTTCTGCTACTTGATAGCCATTCGATGCATATTGTCCTCTTGAGCTTCTACTTAATGAGACGCCAAACTTTTTCATGATTTGAGTCGTGAATCCAGAACAATCTACACCATTAGTCAAGCTATTTCCTGCATATACATATGGATTGCCTAAAAATTGTTGTGCATATTCTACTACTTGATTTCCTATATATGTATCATCCTCTGCATCCTTTGAAGAAATATCTGTTAAATTAGATTCTTCAATCTGTGCTTTATAGATATAGCCCTCTTCTTGACCTAGAGTTACCTTATACCAATCATTAACCTTCTCTACAGCAAACACTACAGTTTCTTTTTCTAAATAAGTTGTAATATTTGCCTCTGGATCTGGCTTTTCTCTTAACTTTGTATTTTCATCTATTACATAAGTTTCTATAACATTTGAAGGTAAATCTGTTCTTGTATAAGATAATTTATTTAAGTTATGTTCATCAATTTGGGTTTTATAAATATATCCTTCTTGATCAGATATGATTACTTTATACCAATCATTTACTCTCTCTGTTACAGTTACCTCTGTGTCTTTATCTATGTAATCAATAATCACTGCATTTGGATCAGGCTGCTCTCTCAGTTTTGCATCTTGAACTGTAATAATTGAAGTAACAATTTTTTCATCTTTAACGATTTTTACATTATCCTGTATATTATTATTAACTACTTCGGCATACATGCTCCCCACAATACTCAGTGAAGAGATACACGTAATCAACGCTAACTTAACAAATTTCATTTCTTCCTCCTGTGAAAACATCTATGTGCTTATAATAAAATATGTAACTCATTTCACAATCATTAAGTAAATGTTACAAATTTATTATATAACCTCTCACACATTATGTCAAGAGTTTTACAATATAAGGTATTTTCACTAGTACTCTTATTTTATCTTGAAAGAAAATGTTGTTTCATGGCAATACTGCTCTTCGGGCTTAAGAAAAGATAGTTCTTTATTAACTTCATTATAACCTATTGGTGGTGCCTGGGTTTCAAAACAAACGGCATACCTTGTAACGTCAATCTTATCATTAGAAAGCAAATGTTCATTAGGATGATTCATCGTATATACAACAACAGCATCTTGATTTGTCCTAATTTCCATGCTTCTTTTTGAAATAGGATCATATAGCTCAGCTGCGATTGTGCCTTTATTAAGTAACCAAGGATGATCATATCCCTTTGCATACATTAATTGTATATGTTCTTTATTGATATCTTGCCCAATTAATTTCTTGTTTTTAAAGTTAAAGATAGGATCCATACTAAGATCAATTAATTTACCTGTTGGTATAGCGTCTTGATCTATTTCACAAGCCTTATCACTATCTATATACATTTCTTGCTCTTCAATCGATCTTTTCCCATCCCCTGACAAATTAAAATAGGCATGTTGTGTTAGGTTTACTAATGTCATTTTGTTTGTTGTCGCTTCATATCTAATTGTAAACTCATTTTGATTATTTAATTTATAATAAACAACTACCTTTAATTTCCCTGGATATCCTTCTTCTCCATCTTCACTAACATAGCTTAATTTCAATATGGCGTCTTCCCCATCTATTATTTCTTCGCAATCCCATATTTTTTTATCAAAGCCATTTATTCCCCCATGAATATTATTGTCATTATCATTTATTGGGAATGAATATTTCTTATTATCTATAGTAACTTGTGCTTTATGTACTCTTCCTGCTGTTCTGCCTATTATTGCTCCAAGGTATCCTGGATTTTCTATATATGTACTTAAATCCTTCCACTCTAAAACAACATTTTCAAATGTTCCGTCTTTATCTGCTACCATTATTTTAGTGATGATTCCACCTAAATTCATAGCTTCAATCATCATTCCCTGATCATTATGCAATTGATAAAGAGTTATCTCTCTATTATCTAGTATGACTTTCTTGCTTGTAATATTCATATACTCACTCCTTAAAATATTTGCTACTTTATTAGCTCATAAAATCAATTCACATAGTAAGTTCATGTTACAATGTAAATGCTATATATAGATTATATAATAAAGTCTCCATAATATAAACTGAATTCTTATTATGAATTTTATTAGTATAACAATATGGGGAAGCTGTCCTTAATACAGTAAGGTAATTTTTTTACATCAAAGCTTGATAACTCTATTAAATAGAGATACATAATTCCATGTATTCTTGAAGTGCCCTTGGGTATAAGTGACTATATCACTGTTTTTGGCAATGACTATCATACGAAAGATGGAACTAGAAACTTCCAGAGAAGTTACCTCCCATCCTATTCCTGTTGTTATTGATAAAAGGCGATTAGGTGATCCTGCTCTTTTAATTGTTTCATCTCATAAAGCAAAACAAATACTTGGATGGTCTTCAAAAAGGTCAGATATAAAAGAAATGATTCAAAGTGCTTGGCACTGGTATGAATCACATCCTTATGGCCATTAAATAGCTTTTAAATGCCCATTATGCTCCATTCATCTTCATAATGTTCATCAAATAAATTGATGAGCTGGTAAAGCATGCTATTCATAATATTCTTAGGTTGTCTCATATAAACATCCAATTTATTAATTCCTAAGATGTGCTGATTTCTCTTATGATAGTACACGCAGACTTTATCCTTAATATATATATATTGATCCAAATACTGATGAAGTATACGTGCTTTTGACTCATCTTTTAGTCCTCTATAAAAATAGGGGACTAAATTATATAGCAGGATTCTTAAGGCTTCACTATTATTATAAATAAGTAACTGTCTATACTTTTGTTTAATGAGCATAATGTATTGATGGGCTGATAGTGGCATCCCTTTTATTTTCCCAGTAAGGTATTCAGATACCAATATATTAACACAATCAAATATAACCTCTGAAAAATATTTGTTGTTATAGGCTTCTTTAATCCCCTCTAACACCTTATTTCTTATAAAAGAATGCATTTCTTTTCGATACGCTGACGAAAAGCACAGATATTGATAAGCGACATAAGCTACAAAACACCTATCCTTCTTAAGCATAAAATAAGCTGCGTAATCTCCATACATCCCCTTTCCTTTAATGCATGAAGTTAATGTTATAAATACTGTGCATATACTTACGCCTATGCAATAAAATAGGCCTATTACTTTTAATTCTCCATAAAGTATAGAATGATTTAAGAGAAATAATAGGCTCAAAATTACATTAAATAGAATGCTTGTGATGGGAGCAGCAATCATGACAGCTGCAAAATCTTTTCTTAGACGATTTAAATCTTGATTGTCCCTTATAATGTGTAGATCTGGAATGACTATACCCCCAAAGGTTAAAATATTTATTTGTCTAAACTTAAATTTCCACTTTTTATCTTTTTTATATAGTATCAACGGCCATATATAAAGTGCTCTTATATTAATTCTTCTTAGTCTAAAAGTAGTCAAATGTGCTACTTCATGAATAAAGGTTGCACTCCAATAACCGAATAGGATACTTAACAGATTCACCAAAAAGCCCCTCTCCAAACGATCTTTACTGCATAAGAGATGCTATAAATTGCTTAGCCACCCTCCCACTTTTCCCAGCATGAAGTAATGACCATTTTAAAGCATTCTCTCTTATAATATGCAATGGCAAATCAATATTATGCTTTTTAGCAAGCTGGGTTACTATATTTAAGTATTCTTCTTGATTTGGTGACGTATATGTAATTGTTAAGCCAAATCGATCGGATAAAGAAAGCTTTTCTTCCCTTGTATCTTTCACATGTACATCTTCTCCACTTCGGTCTCCCCATGTTTCACGAATAAGATGTCTTCTATTTGATGTTGCATAAATTAAGACATTATCTGATTTTATTTCAACAGCACCCTCAATTACTGCTTTCATATATTTATATTCTATTTCAAATTCTTCAAAAGATAAATCATCTAAAAATAATATAAACTTAAGCCCTCTATTTCTAATACATTGAAGTAACTTATTAAAATCTACAAAATCCGTCTTGTGTAACTCAATTAACCGAAGCCCTCTTTGATGATATTCATTTAATAAAGCTTTTACAGAAGAAGACTTTCCTGTCCCACGGTCACCAAATAGCAATACATTATTACATGGCTTATTCTCTAAAAAGCTTACTGTATTTTTCCTTAGTAATTCCTTTTGACTATCATAGTCAAAAAGTTCACCTAGTTTGATTGGATCACAATTTTCTATGCCATATAGACCCTCATTTTTATCCCATTTAAAAGCTTTGTACCTTCCCATGATCCCTGCCCCATGTTTATAATAATGTTCTAATAGATAGTCTAGAAGCTGCTCCTTTTGTGGTTTGCTTTCTAAAAAAAGATAAATGGGATCACTGGTTATTCCCATCTCTATAAATGGAACAGTGCACTGAAATAATCTTAATATTTCTTCCATATCTTTTAAAGCTAATTTGTATAAGTTTTTATCAATTGATTTTCCTTGTTTTTCTGCTAATAAACTGAGTGGGTTTTCATCATAGCTTATTAAAGAGCATAGATAAGCTTTAAATAATTGGCCATCAAGCTTATTGTAGATATTTTCCTCTAATAGCCTAGATATTGTTTCTTCATATTTTTCTTGTGTATAGTGGGTACACAGTTGTCTTATATTATTAATAATAATATTGTTATTTAAATGACTGTATAACATAAAATTCATATTTTTTCTCCTACAGTATTAATTTTTGATAAAATTATCATATCATAATGTCGATAATTTACAAGTAATAGAAAAAATGATACAGTATTGATACAGAATAATTTTGGGGGGATATTATGCGCATCATAGGTATAGATAACTTAAAGGGAAATGAAATTATTGGAAGGGATGTGACATATGAAAATGGCACGATTCTTTTAAGACGTGGCACAAAATATCGTCATACATTCAAGCCCAAGTTACTTGAATATAATGTATTAGAGTTATATATAGATGACGAAATTTCTGAAGGTATTGTTCCTGAAGAGCTTATTTCAACGGCTGAAAAAAAATTTATTTTGAAGGGTATTATAATGCACTTTGATCAGTGTATGCAAAATCTTACAATGGATGTCCAAAATCTTTATTCTATAAGTGATTCACTCATGGAAAAGATCTTTGAAAAAAATATTATTTTAGATATAATGGATATTCAGCGCAATGATGACTTTACGTATGAACACTGTCTAAATGTGGCTATACTTGCTGCTACTCTCTGCTATAAAATGGGCCTTAAGCATGACCTTGCACATAAGATCATAGCTGGAGCACTGATCCATGATATTGGTAAAATTATCCTTCCAAAAGACATCCTAATGAAACCTGGAAGGTTGACTAAGGAAGAAGAAAAAACTATCCAAACCCATACCCAGCTTGGTTACTCTATGATAAAAGATAATGTAGAATTAGATGCAGTGACTAAGGTTATTGTTCTTTGTCATCATGAGCGTCAAGATGGAACTGGCTACCCCCTTAAAAAGAAAGATGATTTACATATAGGTGCTAAGATTGTTGCAGCTTGTGATGTGTTTGATGCACTCATTAGCACCAGGCCCTATCGTATGGGCTATCCAATCAATCAGTCGCTTATGCTTTTTAGGCAAGAAAAGCTGGATCCTGTGGTTAAGGACACCCTTCAAAAAATTGTTGCCTTTTATCCTGTAGGAACTACTGTACTTCTTAATGATGGTACTATAGGTATTGTTGAGAAAAACTATTTAGAAGACTTAAATCGTCCTGCGATCAAAATAATCTATGACACACGTTCTATGACCCGGGAAGATTCAAGAATATTTCTTCAAAAGTCTCTAAATATTGAAATTGTCGGCAAACTCAATTATATCCCGGGCCTCGATAATAAGTAAGATTAGCACATAGTAATATCAGAGTTTTCTAGAAAACTAGAAAGTATTTCTTCCCATATTTGATGTTCTGTCGTTCTAACTTGCCTTGGCGTGCAAAGGTATCTAAGCGTAAGTATTATTTTTCCTTCTTGCACATGCGTATAAATAGTAGGCGTTAAGCTATTATAAAAAATTAAATAATTTTTGCTTGCCTCTTCTATTTGCGATTGTGCTTCTTCCATAATTTCATTGGCATGCTTCTCTATTATTTCTAGTAAAATATCTTTTGCCTTTTGCCAGTTACTATTTATAGTAACTGGCACTGATAATTCATGCCAAACATATTTAAATCCTTCTTCATAATTTGCAAAAGGGTGAATAAAGATTTGTGAGCAAGGTATTTTAACAATTCTTCCTGTACTCTGTCCACCATAAATTTTATTGTCTACTTCTAGCAAAGAAATCTCAAGCAAACTCGTGTCTATTACATCACCCCTATGGGATCCTATCTCTATTCTATCGCCAACTTTAAAGGGGTTATTGACTAAGATAATAATTCCTCCTACCATATTAACAAGAGGTTCTTTTAATGCAACAGCAAGACCCGCAGTAAAAAGACCCAAAAATGTAAATATATTAGGTAATGCCTCTTCCCATACGACGAGGAGGGTAACAATTAATATGATCCTATATAAATAATCAAAAATCTTTTTGGTTTGATATCTTTTTTTAGGGTCATCTATTCTTCTGTTAGCTTTATTGATTATTACAATATTAATCTGTTTGATGATTAAAAGTAATAAAATAGCAATTACGGTATGGATCATATTTAAAAGTGTAGTATAACTAATAAATGTGGTTTCATCTATATAGGTTAGCAATTCCTTCATCATACTTAGCAAGCTCCTTCTACTAAAATACTTATACTCTCTTCATGCTTAGTCTTTCAACTTACTCCAAGCATTATTACTTTCATACATCTGTTTTGTATCATTATAACTTGTTTTAAGCCTCGATATATCTTTTGGTGTTAGTAACTGATCCATCTTTTTTTCATAGCGTTCTATATATTTTTTTGCAGGAAGTACTCTAAAATTATATACCCCATTCACCCTAGATAAATCAACCCATATAGGTGTATATTCTACTTGATGTAATTTTATATTATTGTTTTCAAAATCCTTGGTAATAGACATCTTTAAAATGATGCTTGAGTCTTTATATCTATCTGTTTGTGCGGAAATAAGATTGCCCATTGAATAAATGACAAACACGTCTTTTTCTTTTGCATCTTGCGTGACTTTTCTCATCTCCATTGGCTGAAGGACGTGTGGATGTGAGCCAATAATAATATCTGTTCCATTTTGAATAAGGAAGTCTACAAGTTCTTTTTGATTTTGGCTAGGCGTTCTGTGATACTCATTGCCAAAGTGTATGCTAACACATATAACATCCGCTAAATTACGTTTTGCTTTTGCAATATCTGCTGCAATCTTCTCCTTATCAATCATATTAATCGAAAACTCTTTACCTTTTTCAACGGGTATGCCATTTGTTCCATATGTATACGCTAAAAATGCTATTTTAATTCCTTTTTTATCTAATATTAATATGGTTTCACTTTCTTCTTTTGTTCTGTAAGTTCCTGTATGTAATAAACCTGCATGATCTAGAGCATCTATTGTATACGAAAGTCCTTGAAAATTTTTATCCAAAGAGTGGTTATTTGCTGTTGTAAGAAGATCAAATCCAGTATTTTTAAGTGCGACAGCTAATTCTTTTGGTGAACTGAACCTTGGGTACCCTGTATATCCTTTTTTTCCATCTGTTAACGTTGTTTCTAAATTTCCAATCGCAATATCTGCTGTTTCTATGTAAGGTTTTATAGGTTCAAACATATAATCAAATTTATACCCTTTAGTTTTACTATTATATCCTGCTTGAACCTCTTCTATATGTATCATGATATCGCCTACTACTGCTAAAGTAACAGTCTCTTCTTTTGGTCTAATTATTTCTTGTGCACTACGGGAGCTTTCATTACTATCTTCTATATCTTCTATATCTTCTAATAAATCCTCAGTGACTTGCTCATTTGTCATGGTGGTAGCTACAAGCTTATTTTTGCTATCTAGTTTATAAAATACCGTTATTGGTAGTAAAAAACATAAAGCCATCATCATAACACTAAAAAATAATTTTAACAGTTTTTTCTTTCGCTTTTTATTCATATACTTCACCCTTATTTCTCTCATTTGTTTATAATATTATGTCTTAAATGTGCTGACACATGTAAAACCCAAATCTCATGTAAAGAATCCTAATATTGGGAAAATAACCAGCAGGATTGCCTCAATAAAAAGAAGTCTTTGCCAACCTATAAATCTTCCAAAAAGATCATGTGTATCAGAAATCCTCCTAAGTATTTTTATTTTTTGACCAAGCACAGACAATCTCTCATGTAAAGCATATTCATCAATGAGCTGATAATATGTTTCTCTTTCTTCACCTTTGTAAGACTTTCCCAGTATAGCCAAGACGCCTGCACACTCTATTTCAAAGCGTTGTAATTTCGCAATAAATGAGTAAAGCTTACTAAATCGTCTAATGGCTATACCCTTCTTTATCTTTTCAAGAGTCTCTTCTGCCTCCTGATTAATTTCTTCTATACGTACTTCTATCCATTTAAGACGAACGCTTCTTACCATTGCTTCAGCTTGAATAGGAGCATTCTTAAGTGAACATTCTGCGTGAATACTATAAAACTCATTTTCTATATAGTCCTTTTCTGATACAAACATCGTTAGATTTTTAATGAGTCTTCTTTCTTCATTTTCATCTAATCCAACTAATGCCACACAACCAAATTGGTAAATATAAATCTGAACTTTTTCTTTATTGTAAGATAATAGTTTACTTACAGCTTCACTATCAAGGCACAAATATCCTTTCCATTTTTCATAACCCTCTATGTTAATCGCCTTAGCAATAGACTCTAGATCGATTTTATTTGAAAGCATTGTTGTATATACTCTAACTTTATCTATCATACGAACAACTCCAGTATCATAAGTACTACCTCAACTAAAATCAAGATAATAATGATTACTTCCATGATATAACTTCTTATCCCATGTGTAACTGATGTAAATTCTTCTACAATATGACGCAAAGTGTCTGTCTTTTGCTTCAAGATTTCATACCGATCTGATAACTCGAAAATAATAGATAGTTTTTCATAGTATTCATTGGCATCACTTATTAACCATGTAATATCCGGTTTATCTAATATTAATATATAACTTACTGAGTCATATTCATGTCTTAAAACTGAAGCAAACATTGTTCCAAGCTTCTTATCGCTCATATTGGTTTTTCCTTTTTCAAGTCCATCAATAAGCTCTTCTGCTTTGTTCAGTATGGTTTCTATCTTATATTCATTGCGCTCTAAAGCTACAGATTTTGCAAGGACTACCGCGGAAAGTTCTATATGATAGTCTTGCATATTCTTAATTTTAGCTAAATTATCATTACATAAGTCCTCTTCTTTTGATTCATAAAGATCATATTCATCATGGTAATGCTTCCAGTCTATCAGTTCTTTGCAAACCCCTTCTGCCTTTAAATAGCTAATAATTTTTTTCATCCATTCTTCTTTACCATTAGATAAAACAATAGAACCAAAGGAGAAGAAAAATACACTTGTATCTACTCCAACTTCTTCTCCAACTAAGTCTTTGAGATGGTTACCATATAAAATAATAGGTTCTTCCCAAGTAAATCTCTTAGGAATTCCAAAACTTTTTGCTAATGCATTTAACTCAATTTCTTTTGCTACAGACCAAGCGTTAAGCTTGTATGTACTCATAGTACTTACCCCCACAAATTCAAGAATTATTTAGTGCCTAACTTACAATTATTATAATACTAATAAAATGTTGTCATACTATAGACTTCACATTTTTATATATGACTTATTTTATACAAACTTATTTTCTATATGCATACATCTTATTAAACTTCATCTAGCCACGAGGACCAATTTGGTTTGGGCAAGGTTTTATATGTTACTCCTCTCCATTTTTTCGTTACTGCTTAATAAATCCTAATATTTTTATTAAAGTCTCATAATTTTTATATAATTATAACATTTTAACTAATTAATAACAATTAACTCACTGTCTCAAAATAAAAAATAGTCTACAAAACAAATGTTTTCCATCTGTTTTATAGACTATCCTGCTTTATAATTACACACTTATTTTGCAATATCATTTCTATACTGCATACCATAGAAGTTAATTTTCTTTACTTCTTCATAAACTTTTGCTCTTGCCTCAGATAAGCTATTAGCTACATGTGTAATCGCTAATACACGTCCGCCATCTGTTACAATGCCTGCATGTGTCATTTTCGTGCCTGCATGGAAAATGTATGTATCATTTCCCACGTGATCAAGTCCTTCTATCACATCACCTTTATGTGACGTTTCAGGGTAGCCTTTGCTCGCAAGTACTAGGGTTACACTTTCTCTTTCGTCCCACTGAATAGCAACCTTATCAAGCGTTCCACTTATACAAGCCTCACAAATGGTAACAAGATCTGTCTTAAGTCTTGGAAGAACGCTTTGTGTTTCAGGATCACCAAAACGTACATTAAACTCTAATACCTTTGGAAAATCGTTTTCTATCATTAGACCAATAAATAACACACCTTTAAAGTCTAAGTCTTCTTTTTGCATGCCATTAATGATTGGCGTCAGTATCTTTTCTTCTATTTCTTTTTTCACTTTATCTGTAATAATAGGGTTTGGTGAAAAACCACCCATACCACCTGTATTAAGGCCTTTATCCCCATCTAATGCTCTTTTATAATCACGTGCTGTTTCCATGGGTACAATTGTTTTTCCATCCACAAAACAAAGAAGTGAAGCTTCTGTTCCTGTTAAAAATTCTTCTAAAACGATTGTATCCCCTGCACCTTCAAACTTACCATTAAATATTTCTGCAATTTCTTTTTTTGCATCCTCATAGGTTTCACAAATAAGAACCCCTTTGCCTGCCGCTAAACCGTCTGCCTTAACGACTAAAGGTAATGTAAAAGCCTCTACCGCATTTAAGCAAGCCTCTTTTTGCTCTTTATTAAAGCTTTCATACTTTGCTGTAGGAATATCATATTTTTGTAAAAACTCTTTGGTGAAGCGTTTACTTCCCTCAAATTGTGCACATTTTTTGTTTGGTCCAAAAACTTTAAGGCCATATTCTTCGAACTTATCAACAATCCCTAATACTAATGGAACCTCCGGACCTACAATGGTTAAATCAATTTTTTCTTCCTTAGCAAATGTAGCTAATTCATTTATTTTATCTGCACTTATGGATACATTATTAAAATAGCGTTGTGTTCCACCATTCCCTGGTGCCACAAAAATAGTAGCTTCTGGGTGAAAACGCCTTAATGTATGGGCTATAGCTGACTCTCTTCCACCATTTCCTATAACTAATATTTTCATAACTCTACCTGCTCCTCTAACATTTTGATGGCTTCTACTAATATTTTGTGCTCAATTTCTTCTAATATCCTCTTTTGAAGTGTACTTGGTGTATCATCCTTCTTAACTTCCAGGCTTCTTTGAAGGATTATTTCTCCTGTATCAATTCCATCATCTACATGGTGTACAGTTGCACCACTTTCCTTCTCTCCTGCCGCTATAACAGCTTCATGGACATGAATACCATAGTAACCTTTTCCGCCATATTTAGGCAAAAGTGAAGGATGAATATTGATAATACGTCCTTTATAGAGCTGAATGAGCTTTTTATCAATAATTTTTAAGTACCCTGCTAAAACCACTAAATCCACTTGATACTCTTTAAGGTATGTTAATAGATGCTCATCATAACATGGATCTTTAGGGTTAATATAAATAGCATCTACACCATGGTTTTTAGCTCTTTCAAGTCCATAAGCATTTTCCTTATTTGATAAAACACATACAATCTGACTATTTAATAGTCCTGACTCTGTAGCATCAATGACACTTTGAAGATTGCTTCCGCTTCCAGATACTAAAACGCCTAGTCTTAGTCCTCGCATAATATGACTCCCTTATTTCCTTCTACAATTTCACCAATAATTGTTGCCTGTTCACCAACTTCTTTTAATGCAGAGACTACTTTGTCTGCCTCTTCCTTTGCAACAACCATCATCATACCAATACCCATATTAAAAGTATTGTATAGTTCTTCTTTATCTAAACCTGATGTCTCTTCTAGGAACTTATAAATAGGTGGTTTTACAATATTCCTAAGATATATTTTCGCATTTACTGAATCAGGAAGCATACGTGGTACGTTTTCTATAAAGCCTCCACCTGTAATATGTGCCATACCTTTGATTTTAGCAGCTTCTTTAGCAGCTAAGAAAGCTTTAACATACAATTTAGTTGGTTTAAGTAGTGCTTCTCCATAAGTTTCACCAAGGCTATCACTATACTCACTTAAGTTTAAATTTGCTTTTTCTATTAGTTTTCTAACAAGAGAAAATCCATTGCTATGAACACCTGAAGAAGGAAGTCCTATAATGACATCACCTGTTTTTATCTCTTTTCCATCGATCATTGCTTCTCTATCTACAATTCCTACTGCAAACCCAGCTACATCATACTCTCCATCTTGATAAAATCCTGGCATTTCTGCTGTCTCTCCACCAATTAAAGCACACATACTTTCCTTACATCCATCGCTAATTCCTTTAACTATTTCTGAAATATGCTCAGGTGCAATTTTCCCTGTTGCGATATAATCTAAGAAGAATAAAGGAACAGCACCAGCACAAAGAATATCGTTGACACACATTGCCACGCAGTCAATGCCAATCGTATCATGTTTATCCATCATAAATGCTAACTTTAATTTTGTACCAATACCATCTGTTCCTGATACTAAAACAGGTTCCTTCATCCCTGCAAAACGTGCAAGTGAAAAACTACCACCAAAGCTTCCTATATCCGTAAGTACACCTTCAGTAAAAGTTGATTGTACATGTTTTTTCATTTGTGCAACCGCTTCATAACCGCGATGGACATCAACCCCTGCATCTTTATAAGTAATTTTATTAGTCATTAAACTTCCTCCTTTTTATTGCACTCCCCCACTTGCACGTCAATGGGTACTTCCATAGGATATTTCCCATTAAAACAAGCCTTACAAAAGCCACCTTGGCCTCCGCAAATTTCTGCTAGATTTTCACATGAAAGATAAGTCAGTGAATCTGCACCTAGAAAATCTCTTATTTCATCTACACTCATATTCGCTCCAATTAAATACTCTCTATAAGGCGTATCGATACCAAAATAACAAGAATATTGCACAGGAGGAGATGTTATACACACATGTACCTCTTTAGCTCCTGCTTTTTTAATCTGTTCCACAATACGCTTGCAGGTTGTTCCTCTTACAATGGAGTCATCAATCATAATGATTCTTTTTCCTTCAATATTTTGTTTTAAAGGAGAAAGTTTAATTTTTACAGCGTTTTCTCTCATCTCTTGTGTCGGTTGAATAAACGTACGACCTATATATCTATTTTTTACAAGTCCCTCTCCGTAAGGTATTCCTGATGCTTTTGAATAACCAATAGCTGCTGGAATACCTGAGTCTGGTACAGGTATTACAATATCTGCCTCAATTTTCTTTTGTCTTGCAAGAATGGCTCCAGATTTTTCTCTAAAGCTATACACACTATGCCCATCCATTTGGCTATCTGGTCTAGCAAAATAAATCAGTTCAAAAATACATACGTGCTTTTGGCACCAATTAGATGGTTGTATATTAGATAAACCTTCTTGATTAATGATTACAATTTCACCTGGCTCCACATCTCTTACAAATTCTGCATCAAGAACATCTAGAGCACAACTTTCTGAAGATAAAATATAACCATCTTGGGTTTTGCCAATACAAAGTGGTCTTAGTCCATGTGGATCTCTAACCCCAATAAGACTATCTTTTGTTGTAATGACTAAGGCATACGCTCCTTTTAAGAGGCTCATTGTATTTTTAATAGCTATTTCTATGCCTCTTTTATTATTTCTTGCAATAAGATTCAAAATGGATTCTGAATCAGTAGTTGTTTGAAAAATAACACTGTCATCTTCTAACATTTCTCTAATGCTTTGACTATTTACTAGGTTTCCATTATGAGCAAGACCAATTGCACCATGTTTATATTTAGCAACTAAAGGTTGTGCATTTCGTCCATCTTTCTCTCCTGAAGTAGAATATCTTACATGTCCTATTGCAATATTTCCCTTAAGTTCTTTCATGTTGTCTTCATTAAAAACATCTGAAACCAGGCCAACCCCTTTAAATACTTCAATCGTGCCATTATTATTGACAGCAATTCCTGCTGACTCTTGCCCTCTATGTTGAAGAGCAAAGAGTCCATAATAAGCCCTTCTTGCTGCTGTTTCATCGTCTTTATCTAAATAAACACCTATTACGCCACATTCTTCATGTAGTGAATCATCTTGAATATATTCCATTAGGTTCATCTCCTATTTAGTAACTCTATTTAACATTTCCTCATAAACCTCTTCAACGCCTCCAAGGTCTCTTCTAAATCTGTCTTTATCAAGCTTCTTATTTGTTTCTGCATCCCAAAATCTACATGTATCAGGAGATATTTCATCAGCAAGAATAATTTGACCATCTACTCTTCCAAGTTCAATTTTAAAGTCAATTAACTTAACACCTATTTTCAAAAAGTATTCTTTTAATAGCTCGTTGATTTTAAGAGTCATCTCAGACATTATTTTAAGCTCATCTTCTGTAGCAATCCCAAGTGCTAAAATATGATAATCATTAATCATTGGATCGCCTAATGCATCATCTTTTAAGCAAAATTCAAGTGTAGGATTTTTTAAAACTGTCCCTTCTTCAACACCAAACCTTTTTGAAAAAGAACCTGCTGCTACATTACGTACGATAACTTCAAGAGGCACAATCTCAACAGCTTTTACTACTGTTTCTCTATCATTTAATTCTTCTACAAAATGTGTCTTTATGCCATGCTCACTAAGCATTTGGCACATAATATTACTCATGCGGTTGTTAACAACACCTTTACCAACAATCGTTCCTCTTTTTTCTCCATTAAATGCTGTTGCATCATCTTTATAACTTACAATGTAATAATTTTCGTTATCTGTTTTATAAACTCTTTTTGCTTTTCCTTCGTATAACAACTCTCTTTTTTCCATGTTCTATTCCTCCTAAATATTGACTTGATTGATTATAAATTTGATTGATTGATAGATTACTGAAATCTTGCCTTAACTGCTGCATCCTTTTCCATTACTTTTAATGCCATATTCTTTTTAAAGTCTTTAAGCTTATTTTTTAAATCAGTATCACTTAATGCAAGCATTTGCACCGCTAAAATCCCTGCATTTTCTGCTCCGTCTACGGCAACTGTTGCAACTGGAATGCCAGGAGGCATCTGCACCATTGATAATAAAGAATCAAGACCATCCATCGTACTTGATTTAATAGGGAGTCCAATAACTGGAAGGGTTGTAAATGCTGCGAGTACGCCTCCTAAATGGGCTGCCTTCCCAGCAGCTGCTACAATAACTCCTATCCCATTTTCCTCAGCTTCTTTTGCAAATTTTTCTGCTTCATAAGGCGTTCTATGTGCTGAAATAACACGTACCTCTACTTCTACACCAAAATCTTTTACTGTTTTAACACCCTTTTCAACAACAGGTAAATCCGAATCACTGCCCATTACAAAAGCTACTTTCATGTTAAACCTCCTATTATACTTTTGATCCTATCTAACCATTTAACTTTACTAAGCATTAAAAAACTAAATGAAGTATTCTACTCCTGATAAAAAGATTTGTTGGTCTTTTTTACCTGGAATATTAATATGCACATGGCTACCTACTCTTTCACTGTGACCCATTTTACCGATAATTCTTCCGTCTTCTGATAAAATTCCTTCGATATTATGCATACTTCCGTTAACATTGACTGATCCATCTTTGCTTGGGAAGCCACTTTCATCTACATATTGGCTAAACACTTGTCCATTTTGGATTAATTTTTCAATTATTGCCTCGCTGGCTACAAATCTTCCTTCTCCATGGGATACTGGAATTTCATAAATTTCTCCTACCTGTACTCTAGCAAGCCAAGGTGATTGTGCACTTGTAATTTTTGTTTTTGCCATAAGTGAAATATGTTTACCAATAGTATTGTAAGTAAGTGTTGGACACTCGCTATCCATTTCTCTTATTTCTCCATAAGGTAAAAGTCCTAATTTAACAAGTACTTGGAATCCATTGCAAATACCTAACATGAGACCATCTCTACTATATAAGTGCTCATCAATAGCCGCTTTTAGTTTTTCGCTCCTAAATATACTTGCAATAAACTTTCCACTTCCATCTGGTTCATCCCCTGCCGAAAAACCTCCTGCAAAAGCAACAATTTGTGCCTCTTTAATTGCCTTTTCAAGATGATTAATAGAATCATTAATATCTGAAGAAGTTCTGTTGACAAATAATACTTCGTTTACATGTGCACCAGCTTTTTCAAATGCACGTCTTGTATCCCCCTCACAGTTTGTTCCTGGGAATACTGGAATCACTACTGTTGGTTTGGCTATTTTATTTTTTGCAATATAGACTTTTCTTTCTCCTTTAAATGTGGCATCTTTAGCTTCTGTGTCCGTATCTGCCTTAACAGAAAATACTTTTTCAAGTGGGCTTGAAATTTCCTCTATGGCATCATTTATAGAATAGCTTATATCATCTATGGTAAGTACCTCTTCATCCATGGTACTTCCAATTGTGATAAACATATTGTTATTAATTTCATTTTCTACCTTTTCGCTGACCTCTATCACTAAGTCTCCATAACTTGCTGCAAAAGGTAATAGATAGTTATCTTTTAACTGAGCTAAGGCACCTATATTATTGCCTATTGCCATCTGTGTAAGTGCTGCAACAATGCCGCCTTTTCCTATTGAATAGGCACTTCTTATTTTCCCTGCTTTCGACAAAGTATATAGGGTCTCATAAGCATTATGCATTGCCTTAAAGTCTGGTATTAAATGAGCATCTCGTGGTATTTTTACATAAATAATCTTACTATCTGTCTCTTTAAAACTACCACTCACACATTCACTAGCATCACCTAGGTTGCATGTAAATGAAATAAGTGTTGGGGGAACATTAATATTTTCAAAAGTACCTGACATACTGTCTTTTCCACCTATTGCACAGATACCAAGTTCTTTTTGTGCTTTTAGAGCACCTAGGAGTGCACTTGCAGGTTTACCCCATTTTACTTCATCTTCTCCAAGTCTTTCAAAATATTCTTGGAAAGAAAGATAAGTATTGTTATAGTCTGCTCCTAACGCTACAAGTTTTGCAACACTTTCTACCACTGCATAAAGTGCTCCATGGAATGGAGAGATCTCTGATAAATAAGGATCAAATCCATGGGTCATATAAGTAGCTGCAGAGGTTTCTCCTTCAAGGGCAGGAACTTTAGCTACCATACCAACTTCTTTTGTTAGCTGATTTTTTCCCCCATAAGGCATAAGAACACTGCCTGCACCTATTGTTGAATCAAACTGCATTCCTAAACCTTTTTGCAGTCCAACATTTAAATCCTTCAACATAGCAAATATGCTCTCTTTTGTTAAATCATCTTTTCTCATTAGGTCACTTGAAACTACCAGCAAATAAGGATCTGCTATTTTAGCATTTCTTTTTTGTGTCACACCTGCACTATCTAAAAAGTCTCTTTTTATATTAACAACTTCTTTGCCTCTCCATGTCATAATCAGTCTTTTTTCTTCAGTTACAACTGCTACTTTTACTGCATTTAAGTTCTCTTTTGCACAAATTTCTTTGACTAATACTTCATCCTTAGCTTCTATTGCAATTGCCATTCTTTCTTGTGACTCTGATATAGCAAGCTCTGTTGCGTCAAGTCCTAGGTATTTTACAGGTACTGTATCTAAGTTTATATTAAGTCCCTCAGCTATTTCTCCAATAGCAACGCATACACCACCTGCTCCAAAATCATTGCACCTTTTAACACGGAGTGAAAACTCTGGATTTCTAAACAGTCTTTGAAGTTTTCTTTCTTCTACAGGATTTCCTTTTTGAACTTCAGAGCCACATTCTTTTAAAGAATCCTCTGTATGTTCTTTTGATGAACCTGTTGCACCACCACATCCATCTCTACCTGTTGCACCGCCTATTAATAAGATAATATCTCCTTTTTGAGGTTCTTCTCTTACAACATTTGCCTTTTTAACAGCCCCAACTACTGCACCTACTTCAAGTCTTTTTGCTTTATATCCTGGATGGTAGTATTCTTTTACTTCACCTGTTGCAAGACCAATTTGATTGCCGTAAGAACTATAACCATTGGCTGCTGTTTTTGTTATAACCCTCTGTGGAAGCTTAAATGGCATGGTATCTTCAATTTTTTCATTGGGGTCCCCACTACCAGTAACACGCATCGCTTGATACACATATGCTCTTCCAGAAAGCGGATCTCTTATTGCACCGCCAAGACAAGTCGCTGCTCCACCAAATGGTTCGATTTCTGTTGGATGATTATGTGTTTCGTTCTTAAATAGGATAAGATAGTCTTCATCTTTACCATTTACTTTAATGGTATCTTCAATTGTACAAGCATTGATTTCAGCTGATTCTACTAATTTATCAAGCTTGCCATGTTTTTTAAGGTGCTTCACAATAATAGTAGCCATATCCATAAGACATACTTTTTTCTTTTTTTCTGTATAGATTTCATCACGCATGGCATAGTATTCATTTAAAGCTTCTTTTATTGGTTTTGAAAAAAGACCTTCTTCTACTTCTATGCTTGGAATCTCTGTCATAAAAGTTGTATGTCTACAATGATCAGACCAATAGGTATCGACTACCTTAAGTTCTGTATAACTTGGATTTCGATTTTCGGATTTATAATAGGATTGAAAATAAACTAAATCATCAAGGCTCATAGCAAGACCTTCACTTTTTCTAAAGTCTTCTAATGCTTCTTGTGATAAATCATTGAATGCTTCTAATATTTTTACATCGTTTGGAATGGGATATGTTAAATTAAGGGTTTTATATTTATCTAAAGGTACTTCTTCACTTTCAATAGGATTGATTGCATACTGCTTAATTTTGCTTTTTTGATTTTCACTTAAATTTCCTTTAACATAGTATACTTTTCCTGATTTTACAATAGGATTTAAGTTACTATCAATGGTTCTAATACATTGAACACAAGAATCAGCTCTTTGATCATATTGACCTGGCAGATAACTTACTGCAAATAACAAACAATTATCATCTTCTAATATCTTAGTATCTAAATCTTCCTCATATAAATTATCTGATTGTGGCTCAGAAAAAATGGTATTTAGTGCTTGTTTATAAGTAGCCTCTGTTATTCCATCTATGTCATATCTATTGATTATTCGAACATCTTCTACTTCCTCTATATGCAAAAATTCTTTCAAATCTTTTTTCATTCGTTTTGCTTCAATATCAAAGCCTTTTTTCTTTTCTACATATACTCTAAAAACGCTCATCCTTGTGCTCCTTTCTTAATATAAAGCAATTAACTACCTAAAGATTATCATATATCTAATAGGTAGTCAATCACTTTATCGAACATTAATTACCCTTATCTAATAAAGGTTCGATTTTTATTCTTTTTGCTTAAATTTCAATACTTAGAAAATATTTTTTTATATAATAAAGTCATTATTTATTTATACATTTTACATTTCTCGTTCTTTTATAAGCCCTAGACGGTAGTAATCTACTAATGTAATGAGTGCTTGTACTTGACTGGCTATGTTTTTTCCAACATCAGTATCCTTAACCATCTTCCTTTGAGAAACATATTCAATAATATTGACCGTAGAAACTATATCATTTTCAGACATAATAGCCTTTTCTACTCCTTCAAAGGGCTGGTGGGATGCAAGCTGAAGCCCATAAGAATTATAAATAAGTGTATAACCTGCAATGCCTGTAATTTTTTGATAGGCTTTTGTGAATCCTCCATCAATAACAATCATTTTACCCTCAGCTTTAATTGGTGTTTCTCCTTTTTTTACCTTAACAGGAACATGTCCATTAATAATATGAGACGCATCTTGTTTCATATTAAAGTCATCAAATATCTTATGGGCAAGTTCCTTAGAGACTAATAGATTATAATAGGCATTACTCTTTTCTTCTTTTGGGTTTCCTTTGGTTTTATGTTCATTTCTTGGATCATTTTCTTTAATAAAATATTTTTCAAAGGTTGCCATTTTATCTTTTCCAAATAAAGGGGAATACCTCCCGCACCATAAGTACCACATCATATCTTGAGCTTTAGTCCTTTTTATTGAATTTTCTTGATTAAAATAGCCTTCTCTAACTATTTCTTCTAATTTATCTAAATAGGCCTTCCCATAATATACTTTACCCTCTAAGCTTATTTTTTTAAAACTTCCATCTTCATTCATTAAAATACATCCATGATAGAGCAAATTGTCATTGTAAATCTTGTACATACTTCCTTTGGAAAATAGGAAACGGATATGTTCTTGAAGCTTAAAGCTTTGTCTAAAGGAATTCTTAAGCCTCTCTACAACTTGCTTTTCTTCATCTGAAAGCTCATAGGGGTTATTCGGATCTACTGTTGGAAAATCTGCATCTTTGAGTTCATAAGTACAGCCATCTATAGTGCATGTCTTGTGTGTATAATCAATAAGATGAAGAAAATCTCTATTTTTCATCTCCTTGTCAAAGCAGTTTTCTATTAGCTCATGTTCCAGCTTAAACTGAATGATGGTGATTGCCTTATGCATCAAAGTAATAAGCTCTTTATCTTCGTTTCTTATCTGACTATCCTCATCTGCCTTAGGGATAAAGTAGCTACAATCTACATGCTTATATCCATTAATAGCAAATGTAGCTAGTGGCAACAAGTTGATGCCATATCCTTCTTCTATAGTCTCAAGATTAGAATATTTACATGCTATCCTTATTACATTTGCAATACATGCCTCACTTCCTAATGCAGCACCCATCCATAAAATATCATGATTACCCCACTGAATATCAATAGAATGATAGTGCATCATGGTATCTAAAACTTTATCTGCTCTTGGTCCCCTATCAAATATATCTCCTAAGACATGGAGCCTATCCACTGCAAGACGCTGTATCAAATAGCAAAAGGCACATAAAAACTCGTTTGCCTTGTTAAGGCTCACAATCCTCATAATAATCTCATTATAGTACTGTTCTTTGTTATGGGTATCTATTTGTTCATTAAGTAGCTCCTCCATAACATAAGCAAATTGTTTTGGAAGAGCTTTTCTTACCTTTGACCGTGTATATTTTGATGAAACTACCTTGCATATTTTGATAATCCTAAATAAGGTAATTCGGTACCACTCATCTATATCTTCTTCTTTTTTAATGATCTGCTCCAATTGCCTTTCTGGATAGTAAATCAACATTGCCAGTCTTCTTCTTTCTCTTTCAGAGAGTTCACTTGAAAACAGCTGATCGATCTTAGGCTTAAGTACCCCTGAGGCATTTCTAAGTACATGTGAAAATGCCTCATATTCACCATGTATATCTGATACAAAATGCTCCGTCGCCTTAGGCAAGTTGAGTATTGCTTGTAAATTAATAATTTCCGTAATAGCTGCATCTGTTGTTTGATACTGTTTTGATAAGAACTTTAGTAATTCTATATTGATGTTTTTTTCACTTGCTGTCATTCCTATTTCCTCCTCATGATGTCATAACTTAGTATTGTCTCTATTTCTTATCCAAATATATCATTTATTGTCCCAACAAACTTATCTAAAAGCGTTGGTTTCTTTACCTCTAAGCCCATTTTAATACTATTTGCAGCCTCATAATCTCGAATTGCTGCATCTAAATTTCCTTGTTCTCTATAAGCATCTGCTCTACCTAAATACGCATCAAAGTGCCTACTGTTTCTATTGATTACATAGGAATAATCTTTTATTGCTTCTTTATATTTCGTAAGTTTTCTATAAATATTCGCTCTATCTATATAATAACTTTCATTTGCACTATCTAGATCTATCACACGGGTATAATCTTCTACTGCATTGTCATAGTATGCCTCATATTCGTATAAGTACGCCCGTGCATAGTATGCCGCTGTAAACTTAGGATTTAGCTCTATTGCTCTTGTATATTCCATAATAGCTTGATCCACCATGCCTAATGCATGATAATTGAGCCCTCTATTTAAATAGGCTTCTGAAAATTGATCATTATGTTCAATAGCCTTATTGAGTTGTTCTACTGCTTCTTCGTATTTTTTTTCTTCATAATAGATCATTCCCATAGAGTTATACGACTCAAAATCCTTTGGCTCCATATCAATCGCTTTTGCAAAGTCTATTTTAGCTACTTCATATTCACCAATCTCATAGCATGCACAGGCTCTTTTTTTATAGTATAGAACATTTTTATCATCTAGTTCGATTGCTCTTGTATAATCTTCTATAGCATTTACATATTCTTCTAATTTATCATACAAGCTACCTCTTTCATAATATAGATTAATGCCTTGATTATGATAAATAGAAATAACCTGATGATCTCTATCTAATTTGATAGACTTACTTAAGTCATCTAACGCTTCTTTGTATTTCCCCATGTCATAATAAATCTTCCCTCTACTATAGTAAGCAAGTAAAAACTGGTCATCATTTTTAATGGCACTATCTAAATCCTCTATGGCATCTTTGTATCTTTCTTGATTATAGTAAATGCCCCCTCTATTATAATAAGCTTCTGCAAACCGATTATTGCATTCAATTGCTTTACTAAAGGCTATTAATGCTTGTTCATAATCCTCCTGTTCACAATAGATAAGCCCTATGTAATTATGTGCCTTATAATTCTTTTCATTAATAGCCAGCATTTGTCTTAAATCTTCTAGAGCCTTATTGTATTCTTTGAACTGCCAATATAAAAGTGCTCTGTTTTTATAATATTTAGGCATTTTATTATTTAGTTCTATTGCCTTAGTATAATCTGCTCGTGCCTGATCAAAACAGTTTAGTGTGCTGTAACAAATTGCTCGGTTATGATAGACTTCTACCCACTGATCATCTATCTGTATACACCTAGTATAATCCTGTATAGCCTCTTCATATTGCTTAAGATAATAATAAATGTTCCCACGACTCCTGTAGTAAGATGCTTTACTATTATCTCGTTCTATTACCTTTGTGTAGTCTATTAATGCTTCATTATACTGGCTTAATTCTTCATATGCATTGCCTCTATTGTGATAATATAGCGGCTCATTGCCATCAAATTCTATTGCTTTTGAGAAATCTAACACAGCTTTTTCAAACTCTTTTTGATTGCAATAGGCACAACCCCGCATATTATAATACCAAGGTTCATTACTATTAAATTCTATTAGTTTTGAATAGTCCTTAATGATATCATTATATTGGTCTTCTTCACAGATATAGGCTTTTATATCATTATAACTAATATTATTAATATCTTTCACCATACCCTTTCCCTTCTTATTAATTATTTTGGGACTTAATTTTATATTTTCTTAATCTCATTTCCATTCCTTGCTTATATTCTCTAAATGCAGCATCTATGTCTCCTAGTTCCCTATAAGCTTCTGCCCTTCCTAAAAATGCTGCAGAATATTTATTGCTTTTTTGAAGGACAAAACTATAATCTTCAATTGCTTCCTTATATTTTTTTAGCTTTAAATAAAGATGTGCCCTACTTAAATAATTCTCTTCGTATTGTTTTCTAAATTCTATTGTTTCAGTGTAGCACTCAATAGCTTTTTCGTATTGGCTTAGTTTTTCATGGCATAAGGCTCTGCACTTTAGTGATTTATAGTTATACCCTTCTTTGTCTTCATCATCTACTAGGAGGACCTTAGTGTAATCTTGAATAGCCATTTCATATTTTTCTTGTTCTAGATATCCCCAAGCTCTAAAATAGTATGCCAATGAATGTTGGTCATCAAATTCTATGACCTTAGTATAATCCTCAATAGCGTTATCATTCATGCCTAACTTATCATAATTTCTGCCCCTATTATAAAAAGCTACTATAAGCGGCTTATCATAATAATCTTTAATGAGTGTTGCTATAATTTTTTGAGTAACTTCGTTCTTGATATGCCTACCTGTCTTATATTTTTCACATAGCATCTCAATTACTTTCGTCAAATCTGATATTGTTTCTTTTCTTTTATAAGGATTAGCATATGTAATTCCCCTATTAAAATAAGCCTCCATAAAATTTGGATTACATCGAATTGCTTTGCTAAATTCAGTCAGTGCCTCTTCATATCTTTCTTGTTTACAGCGAATTCTCCCTTATAGTTATAGGAATGAGCATCTTGGCCATTTCTGATAGTAGTTCTTCCATCCTCCGTATTTAAGGCTCTCCTAATATCAGTTGCTTCTTCATAATCCTTGATTGCTGCATCTAAGTTTCCCTGCAACCTAAAAACATCTGCTCTACCTAAATACGCTGCTACATACTGGTTGTCCTTGTTAATAATCTGTGAATTGTCTTGAGTAGCTTTTTCATGTTCTCCTAACTCATAGTATGCTCGTGCTCTATTTATATAACATGAAAGATCTGTATCATCTAACTCTATTGCTTTTGTGAAATCTAATATAGCCTCATGCAATAAGTGTAGATGGGCATAACTTAGTCCTCTATTATAATAAGCAGATATAAGTTGTTTCACTATTCTTATTGACCTTGTATTCTTAAAGTGATTTTAACCTATTGGCCTGTTCATAATCCTTAATGGCTAAATCTAAATCCCCTTGTTCCCTGTAGGCATCTGCCCTACCTAAAAATGCCTCAAAACATTTTATGTCCTTAACAATTGCCTTATTATAATCTTGAATAGCTTGCTTATATTTTTTAAGCCTAAAATAAAGGGTCCCCCTCCTCAGATAATCCTGTGCATATTCTTTTTTTGACTCTATTGTCTCAGTATAACACTCAATAGCTTTTTCATATTGACCTAATTTCTCATAACAAAAAGCACTGTGTTTTAATGATTTGTAATAATAACCTTCCTTTTCTTCATAATTTATTATAAGAACACAATCATACTCTTCAATAGCCCTTTCATATTCTCCCCTACTTTTGTAGATACACCCTCTTTTGTAGTAGGCCATTATATACTCACAGTCTAATTCTATTGCTTGAGTATAGTCTTCTATAGCTTTATCATCCATGTCTAATGCTTCATAATTTTTTCCCCTACTATAAAAAGCTGCTGCAAGTGGCTGATAATTTGAATGTCTATTCCCCTGATGTCTTTGAACAAACATATCAATTGCTTGCGTAAAATCTGCTATAGCCTTTTTTCGCCCACCACATTCAGTATGTACAAGTCCTCTATTAAAATAAGCTTCTATTAGATTGGGATTACACCGAATTGCTTTACTTGTTTCAATCATAGCCTCTCTATAGGCTTTATCCTTATAATAAAGTTCACCCTTATAATTAAGTAAGTGAGCCTTTTCTTCATCATGGATAGTAACATTATAATTCTTATTATTTAATCCATTGACAATATTGTCTGCTTCTTGATAGTCCTTAATTGTTGCATCTAAGTTCCCTTGCAATCTAAAAGTATCTCCTCTGCCTAAAAATAGGTCACTATCTTGATGATCTATTCCAATGGCACGGGTGTAATCCTGAATAGCTTTGTCATACTTCTTTAGCTTTACATATACTTTTGCTCTACTTATATAATTCCTCTTGTCTTTATTATAAAATTCCATTATTCTTGTATAGTCTTCAAGTGCCTTTTTGTATTTGTTTTGTTTTTCGTATATCAATGCTCTATGCTTTAATGCCTTGTATCTATAATAATCATCTATATACTTTTTATTATGATATTCAAGTCTTATTGCCGCAGTATAATCCTCTATAGCCTTTTCATCATCCTGTATCTTTTCATATAAATAGCCTCTCTCATAGTATGCTTCCACTTTACTATAAGATAATTCTATTGCAATAGTGTAATCCTTTATAGCATGATCATACATACCTAATTCATAATAATTATTTCCTCTACCTTCAAAAACTATTTTAAAACCAATCTCATAATGACCTCTTATAGCTAAAGAATATTTTTCATCAATCTTTAAATCGTCTGTATTTTGATTTGATATATAGGCACTAAAGAGCTTGTCAATGTCTGCTATAGCCTCCTTGTCACTTTTTAAGTGTGAACAGATACGTTGTCTCATTATATCAATAACATGTGTAAAATCTGCTATAGCCTCTTTGTGTCTTTTTAGCTTTGAGTAGGCAAGTCCTCTCTTTATATAATGGTCAACATTATCACTTTCTAGCTTTATGGCCCTAGAATAATCCTCCACAGCTTTATCATATAGCCCTAATTCACCATAAATACGTGCTCTTCGGTAATATGCACTCTCATAATTATCACAATATTGAATGCCATGATTAAGTTCATCTAGTGCCTTTTTATATTCAGCCATTTCATAATAACATTTCCCCTTACAAAAGTGACAGGTTTTATCTTCATTCTCATATTGTAGTGCTTTATTTAGATCGTCTAAAGCTTCTTCATATTTCATCAGCATATAGTAAGACAAGCCTCTATGCTTAAGTAGGAAGAAACTTTCACCTTGCATACTTAATGCTCGTGTGAAATCTTCTACTGCATTTCTATATAAGTCATGTTGCCAATAATAATCTCCTCTATCTTGATAATATAAAGGATTATGAGGTTCTAAGTTAATTGCCTTCGTAATATCCTCAATAGCTTTTACTATATCATCCAAATTATAATAACTTATTGATCTATTATAGTATGCCTTCGCATAGTTTTGATCTAATTCTATGGCCTGATTGAACTCTTTTAAAGCTATATCATATTGTCCCCATCTATAATAGATTTCTCCTCTATTTAAGTAATAAAATGGATCTTTGTTATTTAATTGGATGGCTTGTGTGTAGTCTGTAAATGCTTCATGATATTGTCCTAATACTTCATACACTATCCCTCTATTGGAATAATATTCAGCACGCTTGTCATTAAGTTCTATAGCCTTTGTAATATCTTGTATTGCTTTTTGATATTCCTTTTGGTAAAAACAGCTGTTTCCTCTCATGAAATAATATTCTGGCTCAGCATGATTTAGTTCTATTAACAGAGTATAATCTTCTATCTTTTCTTCATCTTCGCATTCTTTGCTAATATAATCTTTTCTATCTTCATAGCAAACCTCTTTATGTCTATATTTGTCCTTATCATTAAGATTTAATAAGAGACTTTTAACTAGATTATCATCATTAATAGCCAATAGAACATCTCCTTGTGCCTTATAGGCATCTGCACGACCTAAAAATGCTACCACATGCTGATTATTTTTACTAATTACAAAGGAATAATCGCAAATAGACTTTTCATATTCACCAAGCTCATAGTACATCCTTGCTCTATTCATATAACAAGAAAGATCTGTATCATCTAGCTCTACTGCTTTCGTAAAATCTTTTTCTGCTTCATGAAATAATTTTAATCGTGCATAACTTAACCCTCTATTATAATAAGCAAATAGATTTCTATTATCTAAACTTAATAATTGTGTGAAATCGAGCAGTGCTTTTTCAAAATTATCTTGGTCATAATATGCACAACCTCTAGTACAATAATATCTTAACTTAGACTTATTATAGTCTATTAACTTCGTATAATCCTCAATCAAGCTATTATCATAATCTGCCTCATATGTATATTTTTTCCCACTACTCGCTGCATTTATATTGTTATCTATAACATCTCTTTCCATATACATTCTTCCTTATATGTTCTTTTAGGGTAAGTTATTTTACTATCTTTAAGTTCCTCTTATTTGGGGATGATTCTAATATATTTGCTCTTTCATAATCATTAATAGCTGCATCCATATTTCCTATTTCTCTGTAAGCATCTGCTCTACCAATATATGCCTCAGCACATTTAGTATTTATACTTATTACATAAGTGTAATCATAAATAGCTTTATCATAATCCTTTAGCTTTATATAATTTTTAGCTCTACTTAAATAGTAACTTTCATTATCACTCTTTTGTTCTATTAATTTAGAGTAGTCCTTTGTGGCATTCTCATATTGCTTTAATTGCTCATATATAAATGCTCTACTTTTAACTATACTAATTATCAACTCATTTGAACGTTTTTTTGTATCTGCAATCTCTAATCTTAGTGCCACTGTATAATATTCTATTGCCTTTTCATATTTATTTTGTTCTTCATACACAATACCTCTTCCAAAATAAGGTGTAGACAGATAACCGTCTAATTCTATAGCTCTGGTATAATCTTGCATGGCTTGATTTTTCATCCCCAATTTAAGTTTTTCAAGTGCCATATTGCAATAGCATGCTGCAAAATGACTATTATTTTTCTTTTCATAAAGCCAATTTGTATTAGTTACATGTTCGTCATCATCCACTATATCTTCCTCTTTACAGTATTTTACACAAAGCAACTTATTATCAATAATTTGTGTAAAATCAGCTATAGCTTCTTCATGTCTATTTAGTTTTGAGTATGCATTACCTCTATCTTGATAGTATTGATGCCAATCATCTTGTAACTCTATAGCTGTAGTATAATCATCTATCGCTTGATCTAACTTATCTATTTTATAATAACATAAGCCTCTATAATAATAGTCGTCTGCATATTGAGAATCATATTGAATAGCTTTATTAAGGTCATTTATTGCTTCTTGATTTTTTCCCTGTTTATAATAAGTCTTCCCTCTATAGCGATAAGCATTTACATCTTTAGGATTGATATACAGTGCTTGCGTTAAATCATCTAAAGCCTTTTCATATTCTCTTGCTCTAAAATACAAACTACCTCTTAAGGTATATTCAACAGTGTTTTGGTCTAATAATTCTAATGCTTTTTCGAAATCTGATTTAATATCTACATAGATGAAATTATAATAACAAAGTCCTCTCATATAATGCACATAACAAAGTTTTGAATACTTAACACCTGACTTAATAATCACAGTATAATCCTTTATAGCCTTTTTATAATCATTTTGTTTATAATACAAATTACCTCTAATATAATAGTAATCAAGTTCATCACTATTAAGGCTTATCAACGCAGTGTAATCATCAATCAATCCTTGGGTGTATTCATTTTTGCATGTATATTCTTTTACATCATCAGAGTCAGTATAATCCCAAACAGCCTTATCGTATTGACCTAATTTGTAATATATTATAGCTCTATTATGATAATATAAAGGCTGTGTATCATCTAATTCTATTGCTCTTGTAAAATACTTTTCAGCTTCATTAAGATTACCTTGTTTATAATGTGCACAACCTATAATGTGATAATACTTTGAATAATTGTTGTTCCATTCTATGAGCTTCGTATAATGATCAATAAAAATATTGCTATAATCTTCCTCAATACAATTTTTCATACCCCTGCCCCTTTTTATCGACTATTACAACTCTGAATTTCCTTTACTTTTTCATAATCACTAATCGCTGCCTGTAAATTGTTTTTCTTCCTATAGGCATCTCCTCTAGCTAAATATGCTCCTGCACATTGATTATCTTCATTGATTATAAAGGAATAATCATCAATAGCCCCATCATAATCTTCCAATTTCATATGAAGGTCAGCTCTCATTATATAGTAATTTTTATTTTCAGTATTTAACATTATAAGTTCAGTAAAATCTTCAACTGCTTTCTGATACTGCTCCAGCTTCTTATATAGCAAGGCTCTTCGCTCAAGTGACAGAATTCTTGCTGTTTTGTCCTTTGAGTCCTTTAGTTCTATAATCTTAGTATAGTCATCTATAGCTTTGTCATATTCCTTTTCCTTTTCATATATCTGATAAGCTCTTAAATAATAGGGCTGTATAAAATGGCTGCATATCTCTATAGCTTTCGTAAAATCTTCCTTTGCATAATCATTCATACCTAATTCAACATAAATGTAGCCTCTACTAAAATAAATTTTTGCAAGTTTCTCATTGTTATAACTTTCCAGCAACGTATTGGTCTCTCTTATCTTTATTTCGTCTTCTGTTGTTATATCTTCTGCTTCATAGTAATTTGTACACTGATAATTGTTATTGATAACATGTGTAAAATCAGCTATAGCCTCTTTACGTTTTTCTAAGTTCGCGTATGCCTTCGCTCTATATATGTAATATTCAAGATTATCATTTTCTATCTCTATAGCTCTAGTATAATCTGCAATTGCCTTATCAAACATTTTCATCGTATAATATATTCTTGCTCTATAATAATAGTCTTCTGCAAATTTACCATCATATTGGATGGCCTTATTAAACTGCTTTATTGCTTCTTCATTGTTTTCTTGCTGATTGTATGTCATGCCCAAATAGCGATAGGCATTTACATCTTTAGCATTGATAGAAAGTGCTTGCTTGAAATCAGCTAATGCCTTGTCATATTCTTCTAATGTAAAATATATACATCCTCTTAAACTATAATTGATGGATTCATTATTTAATAACGTCAATGCTATTTCTAAATCTTGATCAGCTTGATCATAATAATGTAATTTATTACAACATAGTGCTCTCTTATAATAAATATCATAAAGCATTGAATGTTTAATATCTGACTCTATAATCCTAGTGTAATCCTTCATAGCTTGTCTAAAGTTCTTTTGCTCATAATAGAGATTACCCCTGATATAATAATAATCAAGCTCTCTACTATCAAGCCTTATTAACTCAGTATAATCATCTATCAAATGCTTATTATATTCTTTTTTACATATATATTCTTTTACCTCATCATAGTAAACATCATGATTACTTTCCTCATTTTCTGAGTATAAATTCATCATGATATAATTTGCTTTCTCATAATCCTCAATGGCTGCATCTAAATTACCTTGCAATCTTAAGGCATCTGCTCTTCTTAAAAAAACTTTAGCCGATTCACGATTTATACCTGCTTCTTTATCCAAATTATTTAATGTAATTACTTGAGTATAATCCCAAGTTGCCTTTTCATATTGATTGAGTTTAAAAAATACAGCAGCCCTGTTTTGATAATACAAAGGCTGTGTACTTTCTAATGCTATCGCTCTTGTAAAATCTAATGTTGCTTCCTCTAAACTACCTTGCCGATAATAGGCACACCCTCTAATAATGTAATATCTCGGATTACTCCTGTATAATTCTATGAGCGTAGTAAAATGCTGAATAATTTTATTACTATAATCTCCCTCTTGAATATAGTTTTCCATATCTTTTCCCCTTTTATAGACTACTATAGATCGACCTGAATTTTTCTTGTTTCCTCATAGTCATTAATCGCTGCTTCTAAATTCCCCTGCATTCTATAAGCATCTGCTCTCCCCAAAAAAGCCTCCGCACACTTACTATCCATATTTATTACATATGTATAGTCTTCAATAGCCTTGTCATATTCCTCTAGCTCGCAATATGTCTTTGCTCTCATTTTGTAACTAAGAGCATCTGTATCTTGCAATTCAATTGCCTTTGTAAAGTCCTTTATAGCATAATCAAAAAGATTTAGCTGCGTATAAAGTAATCCTCTATTTCTATAATATAAAGGTTCTGTATCATTTAATTCTATTGCCCGAGTAAAATCATACATAGCTTTCTCAAGTTCCCCTTGCTTATAATACATGCAGCCTCTAATACTATAATATCTTGGCTCGCTACTATCTAGCTCAATCAATTGAGTATAGTCCATAGCCATTCTGTTATTATATACATCTTCCTTATCATTTGCCTGTATAGTGATTTTACAGGGCTCTTTATCTATCAAGTTTTCTTCTTTGGCGAATTTGGTTATTGTAATGGGGATATATTTTTTCATATACTTTCCTTTCCACCTATGACTAAGACTGAACCTTCTTTAAATCCCTTGCTTTTTTGTAATCATCTATAGCAGAAGATAAGTCTCCTAATTCTCTATAAGCATTTCCTCTAGCTTCATAGGTTTGTGCATCATTTATATTCAGTGCAAGTGACAGCGTGTAATCTTTAATTGCTTCATCATACTGATTCAGTTTCTCATAGACCTTAGCTCTACTTAAATAGTATGTATAAACCTTATCATTAAGTTTTATGGCCTGTGAAAATTCTATTAAAGCCTCTCCATATCTTCCCTGTTGATCATACACATTCCCTTTTCCTTCATAGCCTAATGGATTAAGATTATTAATCTCAGTAGCTGTTACATAATCATTGATTGCTTCTTGCATTCTATGTTGAATTTCATATATTTTGGCTCTATAAATATACGCCATATCTATCTGACTATTTAACTCTATTGTTTTATTTATATCACTCTGTGACAACTCATACTGACCTTTCAAATAGTAAGCTACTCCTCGTTGAAGATAAGCCATTGTAAAACTTTCATCTATTTGAATAGCTGACGTATAGTCTTCTATAGCTTCTGTAAGCCTATTTAACTGCCCATAAGCAGAACCCCTATTCACAAAATAGCTTACAGTAGTATTATCAAGATTAATGGCATTAGTAAAGCTCTCGATTGCTTTTTCATAGGCTCCTTCACCGAAATATACTTTACCTTCATTACCAAATTCAAGTGCTTGCTGTTTGTTAGCCTCAGCAATACTTTCGCTATAACTTGTTTCATCTTGAACAGGTTCACCTTGAATGGATTCATCTTGAATACGTTCATCTTGAATATGCTCATCTTGAATATGCTCATCTTGAATATGCTCATCCTGAATACGTTCATCTTGAATACGTTCATCTTGCATGTTATCACTTTGTATGTTCTCATATTCATTTTGCACGTTATCATATTGATGTGACATTTTCTCATATTGATTATTGCTTTCTTTTCTCAATTTGTCTCTTGACACCTTAATCAATGTTTTCATTTTATTATACTCCCCTTCTTGTATACTTGACCTATCTTCTATATCTACTATATCTTGATCGTCTTGCATTTAGATGAAACATTCTAAAAATGGTATTATTTAAATACAACAGATTATTAATTGTAGAAAGTATTAAATTGACTGTATGAATATCATCTTTACAATCATTTTTACACTCATCATTTATCATATAACTATTTTTATAATATTTATCTTTCAAAGAAACTGCTTTTAAATAATCACTTTTTGCAGCTTCTTGATTCCCCAACTCTTTATATGCATTCCCTCTGTAAAAATAAGTAGCTATATTACTATTATTTATTGTTATTGCCGTAGAACAGTCGTGCACAGCCTTTTGGTATTTGCCTTTCTTAAAATAAGCATTCCCTCTTTCAATATAGTACTTATCTTTATTATTATCTAACTCAATTGCTCTTGTAAAATCTGCTATTGCCTTATCATATTGGCTTATTGAGAGAAATACTTTTCCTCTTTTATAATAATAGTCTGAATGATTACTATCTATTTCTATGGCTCTCGTATAATCTTTTTCTGCCTTTTCCATTCTTCCTAACTGAACGTAGGCATCTCCTCTTTTAGAATAGCAATAGGCATCTTGACAATTTAGTCCGATAGGCAAAGCGTAACTTTCTATAGCTTTCTCATAGAGGGACTTGGCATAAAATGCATTGCCTATAGCCAGTAAATAGCGATGCTCATTAGGTGCTAACTGACTTGCAAATGTATAATCTGCTATTGCCAAATCATAGGACTGCATCCCATAATGAGCAGTTCCTCTACTATAATAAAATTCAGCCTTACTGCCATTTAATGAAATAGCTTTTGTATAATCATCGACTGCCTTTTTATATTTAAAAATATGTTTATATGTGTCCCCTCTATAATAATAGTATGATGCTTCAGGAGCAAGATTTATTGCTTTTGTAAAGTCCTTTATTGCGTTATCAAAATACGCGTACTTATCATATAAAAGTCCTCTACAACAATAATATAGTGCATTATGACTATCTAAATGAATAGCCTGTGAATAATCTTGTATGGCTTCATTCACTTTATCGATATAAGAATATACTTCTCCTCTTTCAAAATAATAACTTGCTTTTTTATCATTTAATTGTATCGCCTGTATGTAGTTATCTATTGCTTCATCATATTTGCCTAAGACTTTTAAAGTATATGCTTTCTTAGCATAATGCTCAGCAGCATTCTTATTCGCGTTGATCTCTTGTTCATGCTGTTTTGCTCTATTATATTCTTCCACTTCATTAGGTTGCTTTGTAGGTCTGCTATCTATATTTCCCGTTTCATTACTGTTTAAGTTTTGGCTATGTTTTTGCTCTAAAGGTGGCTTCAAGTGACTTGAAAGTTTTTTCCGATCAACTTCTATATATTTCCGCACATTATCTCCCTTTCATTATAAAAACATATTAAAAATTAAAAATTCAAAAAACACTTATTCTTATATTTTATCATAGTGTCTCTATTTTTCAAATATATCTCTTTCTTAAAAAACAACAAATCTCACCACAAAAGTTAATCTTTATATGGTGAGATTTTTATTATCCATGAAGCATGCTTCTCATTTTCCTTAATATACGTTTTTCAATCCTTGAAACTTGCACTTGAGATATATTTAGCATTTTCGCTATTTCTGTTTGGGTTCTATCTTCAAAATACCGAAGTGTAATAATTTCCCTTTCTAGTGGTAATAGTGATTGAATAATCTCAGATACAACTATTTTATCAATGATGTTTGCCTGTTCTAAAGGCATTTGATCTATTTTGTCTGATAAGGTAATAGGCTTACCATCTCCTTGATGAATCACAGCATTTAAGGATTCTATTTCTGCATTAGATTCTAAAGCAGCAACTACCTCTTCTACATCAAGTTCCATGCTGGCAGCTAACTCACAAATAGTAGGTTCTCTATCTAATTCTCTTATCATCTCTTCCTTAAGTGTTCTTGCCTTATAGGCAACTTCTTTTAGTGTTCTACTGACTTTTATCATACCATCATCACGAAGAAATCTTTTTATTTCTCCTACAATCATAGGCACTGCATAGGTTGAAAACTTAACATTGTAACTTAGATCAAACTTATCGATACTTTTTAATAACCCAATGCTACCTATTTGAAATAAATCTTCCATGTCGTATCCCCTATTGGCAAACCTTTTTACAAGGCTCCATACAAGACCCATATTTTCTTTTACTAAAACATCTCTAACTTCCTCATCTCCAGCTTGTGCTTTTTCAATCAGTTCTAGGGTATGATCCATATTTCATCACCTTTCCTCGAGACATATGTAGGATTACCCCTTAAGAGATTTTTTCATCTTAACGGCAGTTCCTTTACCTGGCTCTGACCATACTTCTACCTCATCCATCATAGTCTGCATTACTGTAAAACCAAGCCCTGCCCTTTCTTCATCTAAAGAAGTGCTATATAAGGTTGTCATCGCTTCTTCAACATTACTTATCCCTTTTCCATAATCAATAACTTCAATTGTGACCATGTCATCTTCATAGAAACACTTAATTTTTATCAGCTCATCCTCACGGCTGTCATATCCATGTATAATGCTATTAGTAACGGCTTCTGAAACCGCTGTTTTGATATCATACAAAACTTCCATAATAGGATCTAACTGAGATACAAAGGCTGATACTGCAATTCGTGCAAATGATTCATTAATTGAGTTACTACTAAATTGTACTTCCATGCTATTCTTTCTTGGCATGTTCTATCCCCCTAAGTATTCTTTATGCTAAATTTTCTATCGCTTCTTCTTTACTCTCATAAACCTTCATCAGCTTATAGATGCCAGACATATTTAATAGCTTTTGTGTTTCTTGACTAACATTATAAAGTGCTATTTTCCCGCCACATATGGCTACATTTCTGTATCGTCCCATAAGCATTCCAATACCTGAACTGTCCATAAATTTAATTTTTTCAAAGTCTATAAGCAGGTTTTGTGCTCTTCTTTTTTGATATTCTCTATCAATTTTTTGTCTTATCTCCACACAGGTATGGTGGTCTATTTCCCCTTGTAAAATCGCCACTAGTGTTCTTCCATTCATAATGAACTCAATACTCACATCACATCTCTCCCTTTATTTATATAGCTTGTCTTTTTGGGCTTATAAAGTGTCGTTCTTATTTAGAATATTATAATTACCATTTTTTGTCAATACCGTTAATATATACATAATAATAAAATAACAACCTACCAAAAATCACATTTCTGATAGGTTGTTTTTTGCTAAATTGGCCTCTTTCGTCCCACTATAATTACTAATTAACAAATTATAGTAATGTTTCGCCTTCTCAGTATTTCCATCATGTTGTTCTATTAGCCCCATGTAATATAATGTCTTTCTAGATATATAAGGATCACTCATAAAAAGTAATGCCTTTTCTAAATTAAGTCTTGCATTAATGTAGTCCTCGTTGTTATAGAATCTATTTCCTTCATAATAAAACTCTTCTGCTGCATTTTTATAGACCTTGCTTTTTAAGGTTTCATATTCTGCTTTTTGACTATCATCAAAAACTGACACAGCAATAGTATACAGAACTTCTGCAGATTCTTTCCACTTTCTTTGATCGCTTAATTCTTTTGCATTGATTAGTTTTTGCTGCTGAATTATTTTATCTGAGTTGGTTTTAAGTGATGCATTATCTTCTTTTAATTGCTCATTTTCCTTTTGCAATTGTTTTATTTTTTGGTCTGTTTCGTTATTAATCTTTTGAATATCATTCGTTAATTCTATTTGTTTCGCTTCATACTGTTTAATTTCTTGGTTTAACTTTTTATTAATATTAGGATAGATAAGACCAAACTGAATAACGAGCATACATATAGCCCCTATAGCAAAATACATGACATAATTTCTTAGATTATATCCTCGATTAATAATCTTATGAGGTTTTTGAATTGATTCAGCTTGATTTTCTGTTACGCGGGACACAACAACATCATGTGTTTTTCTTCTTATATCTTCCTTATTAATTTCATTTAAGTATCTAAGAGCTTTTTCATGTTCTTGATCTACCTCTAATACAAAAATGATTTCTTTATGTGCTTTGTAGTAATCCTTTTGCTTGATATAACATAGTGCTAGCAAGCACCTTGCATCTAAAAACCCAGGATTTAAGCTAATGGCTTTTTTAAGTCTAATGATGGCCATATCATTATTTTTTTGCTTAATATAACGCAGTGCTCTGTTATAAAGCATAATTGCGTCTTTATATTCTTCAAAATGATGCATAGTATGCTGCATCTTAGCTATATACTTTTGTGCTCTATTATTATTTTTATCAAGAGAAATACTAATAATCCATTGTTTTAGTGCCTCTCCTATATCTCCCTTTTTAAAATACACAAGTCCTAGAAGGTTTCTTGCTTGCGTATTAAATTTATTTAGTAAGGTAGCCCTCTTTAGATAAATAACTGCTTTTGACAATTGTCTACTTTTAGCACAATGATAGCCTCTTATATAGTAGAGATTGCTTTTATTGTATATTTTATTTACCCATTCAATATTAGAATAGCATGTACTACAGATATTTTCTTGCTGGATAATATTTCCACAATATGGGCATAGTCTTTCCATAATTATTCCCCTTGCCTGTCGTCTTGCTTAATAAAGTATTTAAGAATGTCAAAAATATCTTGTATATCTTCATCTTTAATTGTATCTTCTATATTATTAATATCTAACTTTGGCTCATACTTTTGTAACTCTTTATCAAAATCGATCATAGAATCTCATTCCTTTTAGACAATATATTATGATAACACCTTACATTTTATAATACAACTAAATCGCAGTATAATCAATATAGATATATTTTGTTTCCCTATAAGAAACAAGATATATCCTAGTGCTTGACACATCTTATAAAAGCCATTAACCTAAATATAAAGGATCTTTGTGAGATAAAGATCTTATTAGGAGGTGATTTTTTTGTCTCATCAGATCGAAACCTGTTCTTCACCTATTATCCATCTAGATATAGTTGAAAAAGTAACCCCACAAATAATAGCTCCAGATACTTCTTATGATCTTGCAAACCTATTTAAAGTATTCTCAGATCCTACAAGGCTTAAAATTATTAGTGCACTCTTTATATCTGAAATGTGTGTATGTGATCTTGCCTATGCACTGAATATGACGCAGTCTTCCATCTCACATCAACTTAAGACCTTTAAAGACACTAAGCTCGTAAAATCTAGAAGAGAAGGTAAAGTCATTTACTATTCTCTTGCAGATTCTCATATAAAGGATATATTTTTTAAAGGCTTAGAACATGTTCAAGAATAAAACTACTTAATATCTGTGTGTCTGTTTTTCGAATAACTACACCCACAATAATCCTGCCTATAAAGATTATACGCTTTACTTAATAACAATGATCTTTTATAGCCTTCCTTCTTTTTAAAGTCTGAAAACAAATAGGGGACACCATATTCTTTTTGCAATTTTTCTCCTATTTCATTGATTATCTGAGCATTTTTAAGGGGGCTAATGGTAAGTGTCGTCGTAAAATACTCAAAGTTATGTTCTTTTGCATAATGGGCTGTATTTCTTAACCTTAAATCATAACATAGCACACATCTTGCTCCCCCTTCCTTTTCTTCTTTTAAGGGAGATGCTATCTTTAAATAATTTTCCACATCATAAGGACCTTCAGTAAAGCAAACTGGATATTTTGTTTGCATACTCAAAATAAGTCTTTGTTGCTCTAATGCTCTTTTTTTATATTCTTCTCGTTCATCTATATTAGGATTATAATAAAATACTGTAATATAAAAATGCTGTGACAAATATTCGATCACATAACTACTACAAGGAGCACAGCAGGAATGTAACAATAAACTTGGCACAACCTTTCTACTTTTAATTTTCTCTAATGTATCATCTAATATTACTTGATAATTAACCTTATTCATTTTTGCACCTTTTTCATAGCTTATTTTACTCACTCTTATTATAACTAAAATAAAACTATCTATCAAAAGAATAAATAAAATCGCACATATTTTATGTGCGATTTTATTATAAATCTATTGTTAAACTTCTATTCTTCTACTTCAACGATTTGTGTATCTCCAAACCAGAATTTGCCAAGTGGATTAAATTCCCAACCTTGCACAGAATCTTTTACCATAATATTATTTACATAATGGTAAATAGGAATCATTGGTAAGTCTTTCATAAGAATATCATAAGCTGCATATAAGTGATCCATACGTTCTTTTCCAATTGTAGTTCTTGATGCCTTCATATGTGCATCAAAATCTGGATTTGAGTATCCACCATTATTTTGTGGACTTCCTGTTTCGAATATTTCAAGCATTGTTTGTGGATCTAAATAGTCTCCAATCCATCCATGTCTTGCAATATCTTTATAAGCAATGTTATTTCTTGTTTCTTGAAATACTGCCCATTCTTGATTGGTTAATTTAACATTGATATTTAAGTTTTTCTTCCACATTTCTTGAACTGCTTCAGCTATAATTTGATGTCCAGAACCTGTGTTGTACATAATTTCTATTTCAGGGAAGCCTTCTCCATTTGGATAACCTGCTGCCGCAAGAAGTTCTTTTGCTTTTGTAGTGTCTCCTTCAACAGGTCCAAAATCTCCTCCAACTTCTTTAAAATCTTTACCTTCATTATCTTTAATTGAAGGAGGCATAAATCCTGTGGTAGGCTCCTGTCCACCCCTTACAACTTTCTCTACAATTTGTTTACGATCAATTGCAAGTGATAAAGCTTGTCTTACTTGTGGATCTTGATAAAGCTTATTATTTAAATTTAAAACATAGAAGTAAGTTCCTATCTGTGGTACAGAATAAAAAGTTGGATCTTCAGCTATAAGCCTTGGTATTTCTTCTGAAGGTGGTTCACTGATGATTTGAAGTTCATTAGCGTTGTATGCTGTAAAATGAGTTGATGCATCGACAATCATCTTACCCACTATCTTTTCTAATTTTATACTATCCGCATTCCAATATTCTTCATTTTTTACTAATACAAGTTGATCACCCATCTTGTATTCTGTTAATTTAAAAGGCCCATTAGAAACTGCTTTTGCCGGATCTTTTGCCCATGCTCCTTCATTATCTACCATGTCAGAGCGCACTGGCATATAGGTTGCAAATGCTGTAAGACTTAAGAAAAAGTCTGTTGGTTGCTCTAAAGTTACCACTAAAGTTTTTTCATCTAATGCTTTTACACCAAGCTCATCTTTTGACATTTCGCCTGCTATAATCTTGCTTGCATTTTTAATATTCCCTGATTCCATAATAAATGAATACTCAGATGCAGTAGCTGGATCAGCTACTCTTTTCCATGCAAATTCAAAATCTGCTGCTGTAACTGGTTTTCCATCTGACCATTTAGCATCTTCTTTTATATGAAAGGTATAAACAAGGCCATCCTCAGATACTTCATGGCTTTCAGCTATGGCATAATCTAATTTGCCGCCTTTATCCCTCATAAGCCCTTCAAATGTGTTATTGATAACATGACCGCCATCTACTGCTGAGTTAAGTCCTGGGTCAAGCGTTTTAGGGTCTGCACCAATATTCCATATCAATGTCTGCTCAACTGTGTTTTCTACACTTTGTGTAGTTTCTCCTGTAGTAGTATCTGGCTGATTCGTTCCTTGCGGCGAGCATGCTGTAAATGCCATGCTTGTTGCTAGCAATAAGCTTGCTATAGCTGTAAACTTTCTAGTTATTCTCATGCTGTTTCCTCCTAGTTGTTATTATTTATGATATAAATGACATGAAACTTGATGTCCTTTATCCAAATCTTTAAGTACTGGTTCCTTTTCTTTACATATCTCCATACAGTACTGGCATCTCGTACGAAATCTGCAACCTGATGGTGGATTAAGAGGTGTTGGTACATCTCCTTCCAATACAATTCTACTTCTTTCTTCTGCTTTTTTAGGGTCTGGTATAGGTATCGCCGAAAGAAGTGCTTTTGTATAAGGATGCTGTGGATGCTTGTAAATCTCATCACTTGCTCCTATTTCTACTAGTTGCCCTAAATACATAACGCCTATACGGTTAGATATATGTTTAACCATTGATAAGTCATGTGCAATAAATAAATAGGTGAGTCCTAATTCGTTTTGAAGATCTTCTAACATATTGACTACTTGTGCCTGGATGGATACGTCAAGTGCAGAAATAGGTTCATCACATATGACAAACTCTGGTCTTACAGCAAGTGCTCTTGCTATACCAATACGTTGTCTTTGCCCTCCTGAAAATTCATGGGGATAACGATTTGCATGATCTTTTACAAGGCCTACTGTATCTAAAAGAGAATAAATCAGCTCTGTTTTATCTTTACCAGAAGCAATATTATGCGTATCAATGGCTTCTCCAACAATATCAGATACTGTCATTCTGCTATTTAAAGATGCATAGGGATCTTGAAAAATCATTTGCATACGTTTTCGGTAAGGTTTCATTTCTTTTTCACTTAAATGGGTGATATCTTTTCCATCAAATATTATGGATCCTTCTGTTGGCTCATACAATCGAATGAGCGTCCTACCTGTTGTAGATTTGCCACAGCCAGACTCTCCAACAAGACCTAAGGTCTCTCCCTTCTTAATGTGAAAAGAAATGTTATCAACAGCCTTAATATACTGCACTTTTTTATTAAATATCCCTTTAGATTTTTCAAAATATTTTTTTAGGTTCTTTACTTCTATTAGGTTATCACTTGACATGATCTTTCACCTCCTTATCAAACGCCTCTATTTTAGGTGCATCTTTATGAAGAAGATGACATCTAGATTTATGAACTTCTGTGATTTCATACATCGGAGACATGTCTTCTACACATTTATGCATGGCATAAGCGCACCTTTTGTAAAAAGGACATCCTTTTGGCGGGTGTAAAAGATCTGGAGGCGTCCCTTGTATTGGAACTAATCTTTTTTTGACTAAGCTTTCTGGATTTGGCACAGATTTTAAAAGACCTAAAGTATATGGATTTTTTGATTTATAGAAGATATCTTCCACAGATCCCTCTTCCATAACCTTTCCTCCATACATAACCAAGACTCTATCACATAACTGTGCAATAACCCCTAAATCATGGGTAATAAATATGATTGACGTTCCTAATCTCTTTCTTAAATCTTTCATGAGATCAAGTATTTGGGCTTGTATCGTAACATCGAGTGCCGTGGTAGGTTCATCTGCAATAAGAAGTTCGGGGTCACATGATAATGCCATAGCAATCATAGCACGTTGTCTCATACCACCTGAAAACTCGTGTGGATAGTTCGCCATTCTTTCCTCTGGTGAAGGTATCCCAACTAACTCAAGCATTTGCACAGCTAATTTTTCAGCCTCTTTTTGGCTGACATGTTTATGGTTTCTTATAACCTCTGTTATTTGATTGCCTATTGTATAAACGGGATTAAGTGCTGTCATCGGATCTTGAAAGATCATAGAAATTTCATTTCCTTGGATTTTTCTAAGCTCTTTATCTGAGAGGGTAACGAGATCCTTCCCTTTAAAAAGCACTTCTCCTTCTTTAATTTTTCCTGGATGTTGTAATAATCCCATAACAGACATACAGGTTACACTTTTTCCACTTCCAGACTCACCTACGATTCCTAAAACTTCCCCTTTGTATAAATCAAAGTTAATATCTCTTACTGATTGTACTTCACCTAAGTGCGTATAAAAAGAAGTTTTTAAATTTTTAACTTCCAGTATTTTTTCTCTGTTCATTTTCTTTCCTCCTATTTACGAAGCCTTGGATCTAATGCATCTCTTAGTCCATCACCTAAGAAATTAAATGCAAACATTGTAATAGCTATAGCTACAGATGGAATAATTAGCTGATAGGAATAGGAACGTATGCCTCCTAATGCATCATTTGCTAACGTTCCCCAAGAAGCCAAAGGTGCTGAAACTCCAAGACCTATAAAGCTTAAAAATGACTCCGTAAATATTGCACTTGGTATACTCATAGTTAAGGATACGATAATAGGACCTATGGCGTTTGGAATAAGATGCCTTAAAATAATCTTACCCTTTGATATGCCTAGTACTTTGGCAGCTAAAACAAATTCTTGCTCTTTCAAGCTAAGAACCTGTCCTCTTACCAGCCTTGCCATACTTACCCAATAGACGGCTCCAATAGTAATAATAATAGTAGAAAGACCCGGTTTAAAATAAACCATAAGCAGAATAACAATTAATAACAATGGTATTGAGTTAATAAGATCCACAATACGCATCATTATATTATCTATTTTGCCACCTTCATAGCCAGATATTCCTCCATAAATAACACCAATTAATAAATTAACTATAGAAGCTATAAGACCAACTGAAAGAGAAATTCGTGCGCCATAAAGTACACGCACCCACAAGTCTCTTCCTAATCTATCTGTTCCAAGAAAATACGTTTTATTTCTCATATTTGTTGCCAGATTTGTATTAATTTCTTTGCCATTTACAAATATTTTATACATGGCAAGTTCTTCTTGGCTTCCCTGTTCTTTAAGCTGTTTTTGAAGTTGTTTTTGTTCTCTAGCTGATGGATAATCAAATATAACTTCTTTATTTCCTATTTCATAAGTAATAGCAGTTGCTTGCTTATCATCTTTTATTATCTTTGGTGCACCTATTATGTTTCCATCTTCTGAGACATGTATGAGTTTATATTCTTTATGAACATATACATAATCCCCATCACCAATAGAAATGGCTTTAAATCTTGGTGGAATATTTCCTAAATCTAATTTTTGATCGGAATAGCTATTTTTAGAAAACATTGGTCCAAATATAGCTAACAGAGCAATAATCACAATAGTAATGAGGCCACCCATTGCTAATACATTTTTCTTAAGCCTTCTCCATGCATCTTGCCAAAAAGTAAGACTTACTCTTACTTGTTCTTTGTCAATATACTCTTCTTTATCAATTCTATCCCATTCACTTGTGTATTTCATATCATGCCTCCTATTGCTTAAGTTTTATTCTAGGATCTATAAGTGCATAAGCAATATCTACTAAAAGCACCATTACAATGTAAATAGCAGCATAAAACAGTGTCATACCCATTATTACTGTATAATCTCTGTTTGTAACACTTTCAACGAAATATTTGCCCATGCCTGGAATTGCAAAAATCTTTTCTACTACAAAGGATCCTGTCAAAATACTTGCCACCATAGGACCTACGTAAGTAACAACTGGTATTAATGCATTTTTCATCGCATGCTTGCCTATAATACTTATTCTATTTAAACCATTTGCTTTTGCTGTCCTTATATAGTCTTGTCTTAACACCTCTAACATACTTGATCTGGTGAGCCTAGTAACAAATGCTAGTGAGAATCCAGCTAATGAAACAACAGGTCCTATATATGTTTTCCAACTTGAAAGACCTCCTGCTGGCATCCACCCTAACTTTTCTGCAAATAAATAGATCATGAATGTTCCAATAATAAAGCTTGGAATTGTTACACCAATGGTTGCTAATACCATAACAATATGGTCAATAGCTGTATTTTGTTTTAATGCTGATATAATACCTATTGGAATACCTATAATAAGAATGAATGCTACTGCTATAAATCCTACTTTAGCTGATACTGGAAATCCTTGTCCAATCATATCATTTACAGTAACACCTGGCTTTTGAAATGAGGGTCCTAAATTACCTACAGATAAATCCTTCAAATAATTGGCATACTGCTCCCATAGTGGAGCATCAAGATTATACTTTTCATTTAGGGCTTTTTCGACTTGTTCTGGAAGTGCTCTGTCACGTGTGAAAGGGCCTCCTGGTATAGAATGCATCATTACAAACGTAATGGTTGCAATAAAAAACAAAGTTATAAACATTGATAAGATACGTTTTAATATATATCCGAACATCGCATTTCTCCCTTTCTCGTCTATTATAAGTTTATGTCTTTAACGCAAAGTTCTTTGTTAACATAATACATGCTTATTTGGCTTTTTACAAGCAAATCCTGACTTTTGGAATTATTTTTATGTAAAAAGCAAGGTATTATCTCTCTAATTTCTATTGTTATTCTTCTCTATTACATACTTTTTATACTTTTCTATTCATTTTTAAACCCACATAGAGAGAACGATTTTTTGTTCTTAAAATTTCCATATTTTTTTCCAATAAAAAATCTCCTTCCTGATTAGAATGATCATATCTAATTCCAGGTAGGAGAAGCTATTTGGCTAATATCAACTAAGCAATAAAGAACTAGTAATAATATAATTATTATTACTAGACATATATAAAACTGTTACTTTCTTATGTTTTATGGTTTCCTATGTCTTATTACTCAATATAATTTTTTGTCAGATTCTGCCTACCCGTGATGTATATAATTATATGTCTTAGAACCTGCATTCTATTATACCAAAAAGAGTTACTACTTTTCAATTTTTTTTTATAATTAATTTTTATAACTTACTTACTAGACATTTATTTTTACGTTTTATTATTAGCTATCTAGTCCTTTTCCTTCACAATAATAGTAAATTGGTGGGTCGTTACCTTCAATTGTTACCCCACTAATTTTTTACATAAAACTTTACAATAGGCTACTATATACCAATTTTATTTAGTATCCAGACCTTTAACTATCTCCTTACAATGGTCTTCTAAGTTTGTTTTTTTCATAAATTTATGTCTTTCTTCTTTATTAACATTATGTAATAACCACATCATATCTTCTATAAACTCATAATCCTCATCACTAATATTAGGAAAATGTAACCCGCATACTTCTTCTGTTTTACCATTGATATGCTTTGGTTTCTTTTCGCCTCCATTAATCATTTCATTTCCTATTCTATATAAATTTTTATCCATTGTAATAAGTACAGGATTCTTTATATCCCAATTATCTAATATTTCTTCTCCCATATATCTAGAAGCAGAATAGTTGAGCATTTTTATAAAGAATATATCCCATCCTGCATTCCAAACTTTTTCTCTCTTTTTCTTTCCCGTCAATGATTTCCCCTTAAGTTTCAATAATTCTAATATATTATCTCTATTTTTATCTTTATTAAATAATATTTCTGTGATACACCATAGTTCATACTCAGGGATAATATGCATTTCTATATCAACAAATTTTATTATTTCTTTATAAATATTTCTTCTTTTATCAACTGGCAATAAGCCCTTTTTTATATTATCGATATCATCCCCAAGTAGCCCATAAAACTTTAACAATACTGCTATAGTTGGAAGTATCTCTTGATTCACTTCAGGATTACTACTCAAATTTTTATCATCATGTTTTTCTTTAGATTTGACCTTATGTTTTGAATAACTGGTTTCTTTTAGCTCCCCAAATATTCTCTTTAAGTGCTCCTCATCATGTTTTAACAACAAATCTAATGCATAGTTTATCTTTTGAGCTTTAGTTTCATCTTGACTATATTCTTGAAAATCCCAAGCATATTCTGCTATACCGATTTTTTGGATCACATTCTGATCTTTTAACAAATTTAATAATTCTTCTAGATCTTTTCTTTCTTCTTCATTTAGCTTTTGTGGTTTATAAAATAAATCTTTTAATAAATTGACAATATTACTATCTAAAATATAGGTTGCTTTCTCGTCTAGTTTATTATACTCATTATTCTGTAATAAATATATAGTCTTCATCTAATCCCTCCTATTTGAATATTAATAGTTATCTATAGAACATATCTTTATGCACTATAATCTAACACCATACAGCTTTGATAACTCTAGTTTTTACTTGTTTCCACTAACTATGCCTACTGCTATATACAATAAACTATATTTAATACTATAATAGAATATTTCTATATCTTGCTGTTGTGACAAATTTTTGCAGAACATGGTGTTTGGGATGTGATAAAAAAATATATATATAATTAATATATTACGCCAATATTGAGCTATTTACAATATTTGTACTTGAATTAATTTGACCAAATATCAAAAGATAATATAGTAACAATACAAGCTTCTTCATAAAGTTCTTTTGCTCTCCTTTACAAACCTTTTTACGATGCAGCATAAAAAAAGCGAGCATATGCTCGCTAAACAACTCTATTTCTTAATTCATTACGCTGAAATGCTTTTATATTTTCAATCACTTCATTGATAAGTGCTTTTCTAGCTTCTATACTAGCCCATGCTATATGGGGTGTGATAAGCAATCTTGAGGTATCCTTTACAGTATATAGAGGGTTATCACTTTTTATTGGCTCATCTTCTAGCACATCTAATCCTGCTCCACAAATAAGATTTTCATTAAGTGCCCTTGCTAGGTCTTTTTCGTTTACAATGCCACCTCGTCCTAGGTTTAATAATAGGGCTGTTTTCTTCATTTGCTTTAGCTCGTTATAAGTTAATAAGTCTTTCGTATTATCTGTAAGTGGTGCGTGGATAGAGAGAATATCACTTAATTTAAGGAGTTCATCTAAAGTAACTCTTTGATATCCTTCATGATTATTTTCTCCTGAAGCTGAATAATAGATGACCTTTGCACCAAAAGACTTTGCAATTTCAGCAACCTTTTTTCCAATAGAGCCCATGCCAATAATGCCCCATACCTTATCACTGATTTCATTAAAAGACCATGCTAAGTATGAAAAAGTCTTACACTGTTCGTATTGTTTATTTTTCACATAATCATCATACAACCTTATCTTTTCAAGCAAATAAAATAACAAGGCAAAAGTGTGCTGCGTGACACTTTGTGTAGAATAACCTGCTACATTAGCTACGCCAATACCCTTTTGCTTAGCATAATGGATAGCAACATTATTATATCCCGTAGCAGTTAGTGCTATTAATCTAAGCTTTTTTGCATCATGAAGATTTTCTTCATTTAATATGACTTTATTCGTGATAATTACATCGGCATCTTTAATACGCTCAGCTACCTGGCTATTATCTGTAAGATCGTAAATAGTTACATCGCCTAGCTTCATTAATTCACTTAAATCTATATCCTTACCTAGCGTTTGTGCATCTAATAAGCAAATTTTCATTGTCCTCTCCTCAGATGTTTTGTATAGTGAATGCTATATCTCTTAAATACACCATTCACCATCTTTTAAAATATCAAAAGTATTATCTGTATCATCTACTGCTTCAATGTGCATATCAGCAGTGCCTACCATAAAATCTATATGAATGAGTGAAGTATTAAGGCCTGCTTCTTCCAGATCTTCATCCGTCATATTTTCTCCACCTTTTATATTAATTTGATAGCTAGAGCCAAATGCAAAATGGCATGAAGCATTTTCATCAAATAATGTATTAAAAAATATTGTATTGGAAGCAGATACAGGTGAACTATGAGGGACTATAGCAACTTCTCCTAAATAGCACGCCCCTTCATCTGTTTCAATAAGCTTTTGAAGCATTGGATACCCTTGTTCAGCAGAATAATTAACCACTTTACCCTTTTCAAAATAAATCGTAAAATTTTCAATCAGATTTCCGCCATAACTTAGAGGTTTCGTAGCTGTAAGTTTACCTTCTACGCCATATTTATGTGGGGCTGTAAAAACTTCTTCAGTAGGCATGTTAGCTACAAAATAAATGCCTTTTCTACTGTACTCGCCGCCTCCTGCCCATATATGGTTTTTAGGCAGCTTAACTTTAAGGTCTGTGCCAGTAGCTTTAAAATGAAGCTCCTTAACTTTTTTACTATTTAAATATTCTGATCTTCTTTCAAGGCTTTTAGTATGTTCTTTCCACGCCTTAACTGGATCATCTTCATTCATACGGCTCACTTCAAATATCTTTTCCCATAGTGTATCTAAGGCTTTTTGCTCATCCATATCTGGAAATACTTTCATTGCCCATCCTTTAGTTGGTATAGATGCAACACACCATGGAATATCTGAGTTACTTATATATCTTCTATATTTAGCTAATGCTTTGTTCGCCGCTTTTTGAGCAATGGTAATTTTATTTGGATCAATATCTTTTAACAAATCTGGATTTGATGCACTAATGCTTATAAAGGCTGCCCCTTTTTCAGCTAAAGATGTATTAGCATCTGCTTTCCATTTTGGATACTCTTCTAAAGCCTCTTCACTTGCATGCCTATAGGTAATTTTAGTGAGTTCTTCATCTTGATAATCAACATAAACTCTTTTTGCTCCAGCTTCATAGGCACACGTTACAAGCTCTCGTGCAAAATAAGCCCCCTCAATAGGACTACTAATCATAAGGTATTGTCCTTTTTGAATATTAACACCAATTTCTATAATGAGTTTCGCGTATTTTTTAAGTTTCTCTTCAAAGTTCATATGATGTGATAAGGATATTAACCCTTATCTTCTCCTTTCGCAATAAATTGATTGGTTTTCTCATTGTACTGATAACCAATCTTTTTCATTCTACTTATTATTTCATTGATATCCATATTATATGCTTTACATAGGCTTTCTAATGTAGGTTCTTCATCCCTTAATTTGGTATTGAGTAAACTAAGCAATATATATGGATCCTTTGCTGTTTGTATTGTCATTAAGCATCTCCTTTAACACTAGGATGTACTAGCCTTTTTTCATATATGATTTTACTCTATAGCTTAAATTAGGTGTGATTTTATAAACATAAATTGGTAATGACACTTTTACACAAGTCCCTTCTCCTTCTTTACTGTCAATTGTTATCATCCCCTCATTTTTCTTAACCAAATTCTGAACTATGGTTAAGCCTAATCCACTACCTTCATATTTTTCTCTACTTTTATCCTCTCGATACATCCTGTCAAAGACAAATGGAAGATCTTGCGATGGAATACCAATGCCATTATCTCGTATAACAACTGTCGCATATCTATTTTTAATGTACGTAGAGACTTCTATTTCTCCATTTTCAGGTGTAAACTTAAAGGCGTTTGATAGAAGATTAATCCAAATCTGTTTAATAGCATTAAAATCTGAATATATGGTAACATCTCGTGTCTGTACTAGATTAATTTTATATATAATATTTTTTTCTTGTGCAGTAATTTTAAAACTGTTGAATACTTGTTTAATGCTTGCATTTAGTATGATTTCTTCTGCATTCTCCGTTTCTTTCTTCTCCTCTAGCGTCCTTAGCATATTAAGATTATTAAGTAGCTTCCCAAACCTTACAACTTCCTCATAAAGAACTTTCATCTGTTCTTCGTCTATTGGATATATCCCATCGATCATAGCTTCTAAGTTATTTTGAAGAATATGTAATGGTGTTCTTATCTCATGTGAAATATCGGATATAAGCCTCTTTCTTATTGTATCTTGTTGCTCTAACCTTTCTGCTAAATAATTCATACTACGTCTTAATTCTTCTATTTCACGTATTCTACTTCTTTTTAAATATCTGGTTGACAATTTCCCTTGGGCAAGTTCCAAAGATGTTTTTGCTATTGAAGAAATAGGCTTAGTAAATAATTTTGTCACATAAATACCTGCAAAAACAAACCATATTACAAATATAAGGCTATTCCACAATATACTTGTATTAAGCTGCTCTTGAAAGGTAACATCTGTTTTTGTTAATAACATAGATGGCATGTATTCAATATTTAAATACCCAATAAGCTTCTTATCTTTAGAATAGAGTGGTCTTTCGTAAGATACATAATTGGAATTAGGCTTTTCTTGGTAAGCAGCTAATTCAGTTGAAATATGTTTCCAAAGAACCTTCTTATCTACACTTAATATAGATAATGAGCATTTATCTATAAGCAGATTAGTGTCTAACTGATCATCAAGTTTTTTCTTCCAATTCGTCTCGTCATAAATATCACTATAAATATCTTCTACTGAAGAAGTAATACTTTGCAGATTACTTTCAACATAATCGGATACCCTATTCTTTATGGTGACATTAATGAAAAGACCTGTAAAAAGGATAACAAATCCTCCTACAAATAACATCATAGCAAAAATTTGCTTTTTCATTGAAATCATAGAGTATCTCCTTCAAACTTATAGCCTATGCCTGTAACTGTTTTAATATATCTTGGATTCTTAGTATGGTCTTCTATTTTTTTCCTTAAATTTTTAATATGCACATCAATTGTACGGTCAAACCCATCAAAATCTATGCCCATAACAGCCTCTATAAGTTGATCTCTTGTAAACACCCTACCTGGATCTGATGCAAGCTTATATAATAAATCAAACTCATTAGGCGTAAGTGTGATAGCCTGATCTTTCTTTTTTACAATACGCTGCTCTAAATATATCTTTAAATTTCCTTTATCAAATACCATGACTTCTTTATTGTCTTCTCTTTTTTTCCTCATCTCAAGTGACTTAACTCTAGCAACAATTTCTCTTGGACTTACTGGTTTTACAAGATACTCATCTGCACCTATTTCAAACCCCTCTAATTTATTATCAAGGGTTCCCTTAGCAGTCACCATAATAATATGCACATTTGAATTTTCTCTCATCTGCTTACAAATATCTTCACCTTGTATATCTGGAAGCATAAGATCTAATAGGACAATATCAATCTTATTACTAAAAAAAACGTCTAATCCGTCTTTACCTGTATATGAAGTAAATACATTATATCCTTCTTTTTCTAAGTACTTCGTAATAATATCTGCTACTCTTTTTTCATCTTCAATAATTAATATATTCATGGTATTCACCCCTTTATCTATTGCAATTCTATTATAAGGTAGTATACCCCACAAGTGTGAAGAAAAATTGAACAGAAAATAGAGTTTTAACAATAAAAAAGCTAACCTCTCCTAGAAGAAGCTAGCTATGTCTTTCTCATCTAATGTTTCTTTTTCAAGTAAACTCTGTGCTATGTTATTTAGAGTGGTCTTATTTTTTTCAATAATATCTTTAGTGTCTGCATATAACTCTTTTATCTTACTAGCACATTTATCAAGTAGTGTTTGATTGCTCGTGCCCTCATGTCCTAATATCGTACTTAAATTAATCAAGCCATACTCTTCATCCATTCCATATTTAGCTATATAATCTTTAATATAACTACTTGCTTTTTCAATATCATTACTTGCACCCGTAGTAATATTATCACTGCCAAATATTAGTTCTTCTGCAGCTCTTCCCGCTAAGCTAATTTTAATTTGCCCTAATATTTCAGATTTCGTAAGGTACATTTTATCTTTAGGTATATTCATGCTAAAGCCACCAGCCCCTTTTGTGCTTGGAATAATGGTAACCTTTGCAATACTATTATCTGGAGCAACTAATTTTGTTACAAGTGCATGACCTGCTTCATGGAAAGCAGTAATTTCCCTATCTAAACTTGTAATCCCACTTCGATCTTTCTTTTGCATCCCTGCTATGACAATATAAAAAGCTGTTTGTATATCTTCTTCTGTAATTACTTTAGTATTTCCTTTGGTTGCCAATATAGCTGCTTCATTTAATAAGCTTTCTATCATAGCCCCTGTAAAATAAACTGTTTGCCTTGCCAAGGCTACTGGATCCACTTCCTCTGATACAGGTTTGTTTTTAAGGTAAAGCCGAATAATTTGTTCTCTAGCATGTGCATCTGGATAACCTACTTCAACATGTCTATCAAATCTTCCTGCTCTAAGTAAAGCCTCATCTAACATATCGAGTCTGTTGGTAGCTGCAATGACAACGATGCCTTCATCCTCTTTAAAACCTGACATTTCAGTAAGTAGTGCATTTAATGTCTGATCCTTTTCATCATTTGAATGATGGGGATTACTGCTTCTTTTTTTCCCTATCGCATCTATTTCATCAATAAAAATAACTGCTTTTTTATGCTTTCTAGCTTCTTTAAATATTTCTCTTACCCTACTTGCTCCTACACCTACATAAAGCTGCACAAAATCTGAGCCATTTACAGAAAAAAATGGAACTTCAGCTTCCTTTGCAATAGCTTTTGCCATCAGTGTTTTTCCCGTCCCTGGGGGCCCATAAAGAATAACACCTTTTGGCATTCTCGCACCTAATTTTGCATACTTATGAGGGTTCTTTATAAAATCAACTATATCTTTAACTTGCTCTTTTGCTTCAATATTTCCAGCAATATCAGAAAAATCTACTTTAAGCTCTTGCATCTCTATTTGCTTATTAGCAAGAGACATGGCTCCATCTTTCTTTTTACTTCCTCTAACAACAATATAAAAAACCCCAAGTAGTAGTGCAATGCTCATAATATAGTCTATTATATAGCTTGACGCAGTTTGACTTGCCTCTACTACGTTTATCCCTTTTAATAATAGATTTTCTTTAAAATCAAGTGTCCTTGGATTATCTGTTGTATAAACCTTATGATCTCCCTTTAATTTAAACACTACTTTTGATGAATCACCAAATGTAACCTCATCGACCTTTTGCATAGTTACAAGATTCAAAAATTCGTTATATGGAATATGTTCTTTCTCAAATCTTTTGTTAATATATACACCACTAATAAATGCTGTAATCATAAATAAAAGAAGTATCCATCTAAAATATTTATGACTGATAAGCTTTTTCATAGAACCTCCTTCTAGCTTTCCTATTCTCAAGCTTTTAATCTTTAAATCAAGGGGCTATCCCTATAACCAGTATACTTTACATAAATAACATTGTCTATTAGTGATAAATGGTAATCCATCATATAATGTGGGGAAAAAAGCCTAAAAAAATAAAAGTAAATAAGTAAAAATGGCAAAAAAAAATCGGAGAAAGATTCCGAGGTCTTTCTCCTTGAGAGAAGGTATTTTATTCTAGGGGTAGCAAATAATTTTATATTTGCTGTAACATCTGGGGGAAGTTACAACCTTATTATATCAACATTTTTCGATAAAGTACATCCTAATTTTTTATATTTTGAGCTATTTTTTTATATATTTTTGACAAATAACTATTTTTTTTGCATATATTATTAATTTACCACCAATAATATTCGTTAATCATTGTATAAAACTCTAGTAGTTTTATTCGACCCCTAAGAAAGTCAAATTATTTTCTACAATAATTATATATTTTTATAAATGTTACTACTATTTTTGTAATGTTTTCACTTATTTTGTCGTTTTCTGCAAATTGTTTAGCGATTACTTCTAATAAATAGAAAGTATTCCTTTTTATTTTATTGATTGACTATTAATTTCATAATATTTATTCATTCTTAAAATTATAACTTTTTATTTCTTTTTTAGCAAATTACAGTTATAATAACCCATAGAAAGAAAAAATATCTAAAGTATTTTATTCTGCATATCCTATCGGAAATAAATTTATGGAGGTTTTATCATGTTAGTTTCAGCAAAAGAAATGTTAACGAAAGCTATGGAAGGAAAATATGCTGTTGGTCAATTTAATATCAACAACTTAGAGTGGACAAAAGCTGTTTTGTTAACAGCCGAAGAAAATAAGTCACCAGTTATCTTAGGTGTATCTGAAGGTGCTGGAAAATATATGGGTGGTTATAAAACAATAGTAGGTATGGTCAATGGAATGCTTGAAGAATTAAAAATTACTGTTCCAGTTGCCTTACACTTAGACCATGGTAGTTATGAAGGTGCATTAAAAACAATCGAAGCCGGATTCTCTTCTGTTATGTTTGATGGTTCTCACTACCCTATCGAAGAAAATATTGCAAAAACAAAAGAATTAATTGCACTTACTAATTCAAAAGGTATTTCTTTAGAAGCAGAAGTTGGTTCTATTGGTGGAGAAGAAGATGGTGTTGTAGGAGCAGGAGAAATTGCTGATGCAAATGAATGTAAGTTAATTGCTGATTTAGGGGTTACTATGTTAGCAGCAGGTATTGGTAATATCCATGGCAAATACCCTGAAAATTGGAAAGGCTTAGCCTTTGATGCTCTAGCTCAAATTAAAGAACTTACTGGAAATGTGCCTTTAGTTTTACACGGTGGTACAGGAATTCCTGAAGAAATGATTAAAAAAGCTATTTCTTTAGGTGTTGCTAAAATTAATGTTAATACAGAATGTCAATTATCTTTTGCAGAAGCAACACGTAAATATATCGAATCTGGCAAAGATTTACAAGGTAAAGGATTTGATCCACGTAAACTATTAGCTCCTGGCTTTGAAGCGATTAAAGCTACAGTTAAAGAAAAAATAGAGTTATTCGGTTCTGTAAACAAAGCGTAATTAATCTATATAAAAACAGCTTACTATATTAACTATTAGTTTCCATAGTAAGCTGTTTTTTTACTTAGTGTCAATTCTTATCAATAATTTCACATAGTAGATAGAGGAAGTCTCCTTTTCTTAGTAATTACCTAAAGTTTTTTGAACTAAACAAACCAATTTCCCTATATGTATCCCATCTACAAAAGAATGATGTGCTTGAACAGAAAAGGGTAGGAGTATTTTCCCATCTCTTTCAAAATATTTCCCCCAATCAAACAAAGGTGTTGCATTATCTTTCATAGGGACATTAACAACGTTAAACAATTCTGTCTCTTTATTTAAGTAGGTAAATGCTACATCAATTGTGTTAAATAACACAACTTTACCATCAACAAATCAATAACGAAATTCTTCAATTTCATTAGCACACTTTGAAACCAAATAGATCATAGACAGGGTAAAGGAATATTTTTCCTCTCTTATTTTATGCAGAAAATGGGTGATATCTAATTCAAGAGATACACAAAACTCTGGCTCAATATATTTTCGAAACACTTTACAATGCATAGCACGTTTCCAGTTTTTCTCATCAATCACTACAAAATCATTTGCCATAATAAGTCTCCTGTCTTAAAATTTTTTTAAAAAAGTATAGAACATATGTTCTATTTGTGTTATACTATAAAAAATAATATCAATTTATCAGATATAAGGAGGATTTAGTGATGAGCATAGCAGGAAATATCAATGATATCTTAAACCAATTACAACTACTTATTAAAATTTATGGCAATGCTAGTCTGCTAGATATTCAAAAATCTATCGCTACTGTAAAACATAAGTAATTTTATACGCTATTAACTTTTTCTACGCACTTTTTAGCATCAGCCACTATATAAAGAGAACCACATATCACCAGTGTATCATTTGCCCCCATACTACTTATACTTTCTTTATAGGCTTCTTCAAGTGTATTAAACCCTCTCACATAATTACATAACGCTTTTGCCTTTGGTAGCAGCTTCTCATAAGCTGCTGCTCTAGGATGATTTGGTGTAATCAGCATAAGCTGATCGCAAATAGGCGTTATTGTTTCCAGTGCCCCAAGATAGTCCTTATCTTCTAACATTCCAAAAATAACAGTAATCTTATTTAAAGCTATATCTTGTAGTGCTCTAGCTAATGCCTGTATTCCTGATAAATTATGAGCACCATCTACAATCACATAAGGCTTATTAGCGATTACTTCCATTCTCCCTTGCCATTTTGCATTTTTCATCCCATCTATAATAGACTCTTCAGATATAAGGTACCCTTTACTTTTTAGTGCATTTATTGTTTCTAGTGCAGTAATCCCGTTGGCTATCTGATGTCTTCCTATAAGTGGTATATGGACGAGCATTCCTTGGTAACTTATTTTACTTCCCTCTAAATTACTTTCTAGAACATAAACTTTATGCATATCTCCTACATAAAGTATATTGTTTTTCTTTTCAACCGAACTTTTTATCACCTGTATAACACAATCTTCTTGAAGAGGATAGCTTACTGTAATGCTATTAGGCTTTATAATGCCACACTTTTCTTTTGCAATTTGTGCAGTATTATCTCCAAGTACTTTGGTGTGATCTAGGCTAATAGATGTAATCACAGAAACTAATGGATTTTTAATCACATTTGTAGCATCATATTTTCCTCCAAGACCTGTTTCTAGTACAACAATATCACAGCCCTGCTTGGCAAACCAAAGAAATGCTATTGCTGTAATCAGTTCAAACTCTGATAAGGGTTCATCCGTCTGGGCGAACTTTTCAGCATACTCTTTAGCTACAATAGTCAAGCTACTTAACTCTTCCTTTGAAATCATTTTAAAATCTATTTGCATTCTTTCTCTAAAATCTATGATATAAGGTGAAGTATACATCCCTGTTTTATAACCAGCATTTGTTAGTACAGATGCTGTCATAGCTGCCACAGAACCCTTCCCATTTGTTCCAGCAATATGGACAAACTTTAATCGATCTTGGGGATTTCCCAAAAACTCCATAAATTTTTTTATTCTATGCGTCCCAGGTTTACCTGTAAACATACTGAAACTGTGTATATACTTTAATGTATCTTCATAGTTCATAATCTGCCATTTCTCCTTAGTTCTATGGGTAGCATTCACATAGTATAAAAATAATTAACAAGTGAATTTAATATATTATATCATACCAAACAATAAGGTAAATAAATTTCAATAAATAAGTTAAGCGTTCTTATTATTTCTCTACAAATTATAGAAAAACAACAAGAACGCTTATATAGTAAAGCCTATATATAGGATAACATCTTATATCTTTACGTCTAAAGTTAGCTATAAATATACTTCTTTTCAAGTGCTTCAAGCATTTGAATATATTTGTCCTGAACATTTTTATCTTGCATTTCTTTTTCAAATGCTTCACATTCACTGTTTATTTTATCAAGAGTTTCTTTGCTAAGTCCTCTTTCGGCAAATGGGTAGGCTATACCATCTTCTTTATCGATATGTCTATTTAATAGGTTTGCATAACCTACTGCATTTGCAATCACATCAATTTTTGCTTCTTCATCGCCATCTTTTACTTTCGCAAGGGACTCTTCAAGTTCTTTGATATGGAACCTGCCTAAATCATGTTCAACTAACATGCCATGCTGAACAAGCTTCGTGGCTGCTCCACCTATTTCATCAATCATTCTATTAAAAAGCATTTTTTCTTCTTTCCCATGATGATGTGCATCTGCATAATTTCTTACAAAATCAATCATTTGCTCAAAATCTTTATAATCAATGTCTTTCCCTTTTAAAATATCATAGCTCGCTTTTTTGATAACCTTTAACATTCTTTTTATAAACTTATGTTCCTCTACCATAAGTAAGATACCATTCATCGTATTACCTCCTTTTAATCGTTCTTAGTCCATCATCTGTGTGGATAAAGGAGTAGTTTGGATTTGCAGTATGAACAAAGGAAGCTATCCAAGCATCTTGTAATTGATAATAGTCATCTACATCTGCTCCTAGAGCATCCCAATAGTCCTTATGAAGACAGATTGCAATACGCCATGAAAACCCTTCTTCTGAGTCTAATACTGCTTCATTAACATGATCACAAGGCATTCCTAAAAGCATAAAATCAAACACATGTGTAAATAATTCTTTTGGTGTAGCAGATGATGCGTCAACTAGAGCAGCTGCCCTTTTAGCATTTGCCTCATAAACTTGCATTAATTCTTCTATTTTTATATCATAATTATGTGTAAGCTCTACTATAACTGAAGCAATTCTATATTCAACACTTTGTATTCTTGATTGAAGCCAGCCATGGATATTGGCATGATCGATAACTTCTTCTAAAGATCTTAAATCTGGAGCTCCAAATTTATGATAGATAGATGATTTTATCTCATCAACTGGTATATTTTTTGCCGCTGCAAAGCGTAATATTTCTTCTAATATTCCTTCATGCCATAAAATTTTATTATATAACCAATAATGAATTTTCCCTAAAAATGCACTCATTATTCCCTCCTCAAATTGCTTCTACTGTTTCTCTTAATGCTTTTATTACCTTATCTACATCAATTCCATGTACTTGGCATGCTTCTCCTATAGTTTCTGCTTGTGCTGAAGGGCATCCTATGCACCCCATCCCAAACCCACTTAATACTTTAACTGCATTTGGATAATTTCTAATGACTTCTCCAATTGTTATATTCTCAGAAATTTTCATAATCATACCTCCATTATTTTTTATATAGTGTATTGCATTCACATTTTAAATACAAAAGTATATAATATGAATGTATTTCTTTGTATCTATCCCCATTATATATCTAGTTATTATTATTTTTCGTACCCTCAGTTACCAAACTATTCACTTTAGTAAATTCAAGACATTAGTCTTTTTTCACCTTCCAAAGCTTTAATTTCTTTAATGTCTTGTGTTACTTCTACAATACCTAAAAATTCACCTTGTTGATCCCTAACTGCGAAATATCTAATATATGCAAATTTATCTCCCATTTTAATCCAAAAATCTTCATGATCTTTTTTACCACTTGTAAGATCTTTTACTATTTGCTCTACAATATGAATACTTGCAGGCGGGTGGCAATTTGTTACTGCTCTGCCAATAACCGACCTTGTTCTAGCAAAAATTCGTTCTTTACTTTGAGAAAAATAGCTTACAAGGCCCTCCTTGTTTACAAAAGTAATATCTATAGGTAAGGTATTTAGCATAGCGTTAAGTTCACAAATTTTCAAAGAGCCTACATCTAAAGGAATTGTATCGTTTTCTAGTATTTTTTTGTTAGATAAAGAAGTCTTATCTATTTCCTTTTTATCTACCTGCCATTTACCTTCTGGTTTCATAAGACAATAACCTATTTCATCACTATCTTTATCTATAATCTTCCATTCATCTTCTGATAGGGTATCTATAACCATAGGCATTAAAATATTTTCTTCCTTATAAATCATTTCCTTTATACGACTAATCATGTCTTCTATTTGTTTTGCAAACGCTTCTCTTTTTTGATTGTTTTGGTGATTGTCATGGTTGCTTAGCCGATTCTTAACATCTTTAATGCCTGCTCTAATTTCATCATCTACCCCCCACATTACTTTTGGTGGCGTGACAATACCATACTTCTCCATGAATGGAAAGATTAAATTTTCTTTTCTGCTATAATGGTTATTAATCTCCAATAAAGAACGGATATCCTCAAGCAATTTATGGGTATTATCTTGGGAATCCTCTTCTTTAAAGTTTTCAAGATCTTTATTTATTTTTTCATTAATCAGCTTCTCTATCTCCCTATTTTCTAAATAGAAGGTTTGCACTGGATGCCCACTAATCTTTTTTAATTCTAAAGGCTTGTGGATATCTTCAATAGATCCTTTAAAGACAGCTGCGTGTACATCACATAATCTTTGGATTTCTTCTATGGGCATGCCCTCTTCTACAAGTGCTTGCTCCATTTCTGCAATCTCAGAAGATGAAATACCTTCAGTAAGTTTTTCAAACTCATCTTTTACTTCGTCTACACTTTTGCCTTGATGCAGCTTGCCAATTATGTTTTTTAGCTGCTTTTGTCTATACTCTCTATTATTAATTAACTCACTCATTTAGCTCCTTCTCCTTTAGCTTTTTAATAAACCATTTAGGCGTTTTGCATAATCTTTTGTGCGAAGTCTTTTCCAAATTGAATACATGCCTCACATTCTTCTTCACTTGGCATATATTTTACCTTTATTGCTTCTTGTATTACCTTAATACCACACTTTTCTAAGTGCTGCTCTAGAAGTTTAGGTGATTCTCCACTCCATCCATAACTACCAAAGGCTGCTCCTACCCTTTTCAGAAACTTAAGACCCATAATCTCATCAACTATAGGTGTTAATGACCCTAAAATTCCATTATTAACTGTTGAAGATCCTAAAATGATTCCCTTGCTCTTAAACACTTCTGCAAGTACATCATTTTTGTCTGACTTAGCACTATTAAATATCTTATACTTCACACCTTGCCTGCCAAGTCCTTTTCCTATCATCTCTGCCATCGTATGTGTGGCACCCCACATTGAATTGTATATAATGACAACACTGTTTTCAGTTTCACCTGTTGCCCATTTTTCATACTGCTCAACAATCTGCATAGGATTCTCTCTCCAAATAATGCCGTGACTAGGTGCGATCATATTCACTGGCAAATTAAATTTCTTGATCTCTTCAATTTTTTTAGTGACAAATTTGCTAAATGGGGTAAGAATGTTGGCATAATATTTCAGTGCTTCTTGATATACTTCTGTCTCATCGACTTCATCATTGAATATTCCTGATGAAGCATAATGCTGTCCAAAAGCATCATTTGAAAATAAAATATTTTCTCCTGTAAGATAAGTAAACATACTATCAGGCCAGTGAAGCATGGTGGCTTCTATAAAAATCAAGTCATTTTTGCCAATGTTAATTTTATCTCCTGTTGAAACAACCTTAAAATTCCAATTCTTGTAATAATATTTTTTTACACTTTCCAACCCTTTTTTAGATACAATTACTGTGGCATTAGGAATATACTCCATAATGGTGGGTAATGCTCCTGAATGATCCGGCTCTGCATGGTTGACAACAACATAGTCTATGGTGCTGATATCCACCACTTCTTTCAGATTTTCCATAAACCTATCTGTTAATGACTCCCAAACAGTATCAATGAGTACTGTTTTTTCATCTTTTATTAAATAAGCATTATAACTTGTTCCTCTGTGTGTCGATAATTCATATCCATGAAAGTGCCTTACTTTCCAATCTGTTGCTCCAACCCAAAATATATTATCTGCTAATGTTTTCATGTAAAAATACACCCTTTCTTATGATCATTATGGTTTTAATATTGTAAGTTTACCCATTGTTTCTTGTCTTATCCAAGTTATTCTCTACTATCCTATATTTTTGTAACAAAAAAATTCCCACGAATTCTTTCTAATAAAAAGACTCGAGGGAATGAATAGAACACACATTTTAGAATTTCAATATGCTATCTTAATTTATTTTATTTTGGTTTATATGTTATATCAATATGAACGTATTCACCTCCAGCAAACTCTAATGGTATACATATTAACGTTGCTTTAGGTTGATGCTTTAAAAAAGCTTCTCTATTTAGAATAGAAGGCGGTGTAATATCAACATTAATATTATTTACAGCAAAAATACCTGCTACCTTACCTAAGATCATATTACAGAGCTCTGAAATTGCACTAATTGTCATTTCATCTACAACAGTAATAGTCGTTCCCCCTAGCATGATCGACGAAATTTTACATGCTAAAGATTCCTTAAGTGACATAATCACATTTCCTTCTAATTCTCCTGTTAAACCAATTAAAACAATAATATGATCATGATCATAAAGACTATTTTTAATATATATTTTCCCGAGCATTGGGTTCATACCTGTGATTTCTTGTATAACAATTTGACTTGCTTGTATAAATGGATTTATATGCTCAGCCTTCATATTTTCTCTCCTCCATAGATTAATAGCTGATATATTTAGCAGTCCTTACCAACATATCCCCCAATAACAAGTATTAATATATCTTTTTTCCATTCACATAGTATCAATCACTATTTACCCTATGGATTTTGTCCTTAATATATATTATTATAAAAAATTTTGTATAATTTTGTCAAGTTTTGATACAATAAGTCGCTGATCTAATAAAATCCAATCAAAAATAGCTCTTTCTTGCCTAGAATTACTTCTCAGTACTCTAGGCAAGAAAAAGCTATTTACTTAATATATCCATACTCTATTTAGTTGAAATTCTAAACATGTGCCTGTTTATCAATACTTGCTTGTGGATAATAATGCCCTAATATTTCTCTATAAGTATAGCCTCTATCAATCATTCCTTTTACGCCCTCTTGGCTCATGCCTACACCATGACCAAATCCACCCCCATAAATCGTTATTTTTTTAAGATTATTATCATTATCGTAGGCTATATCCATACTAAAAAAAGCACTTGGTAGCATAGTAAGGCTACTCACTTTTGAGCCATCCATCCTCGTAATAACAATATTGGTATCTCCTGTTGATGATAAAAGGTTTCTAATAACATATTCTGTTGTTACTTTAACTGTATGCTTTTCACCAATAACAATGAGCTCCATAATATTGCCACCTTGGCCTCTTTTTTTAACTTGTATATCTTTGATATTTCCAACTGAATCAACTGCCACCTTTTCCCATTTATTATTACCAGAAAGAGCCATGACTCTTTCTGGATAAAGTTTTTGTAACCTTCCTGTAGAAGCATTCATAATATCATTCACTTCATTGCTACTTAATACTGTTGTCCATCTAAACCAAGGAGAATGATTATCAAAGGCATTAATATCTTTATCAGTTAGTTTAAAAAAAGTGTAGGCATCCTTTTCTGAAGATAAATTATTGACTAAACGATCACCAACATACTGCTGCCTAGAAACTAAATAAACAGGTGTATTTGTTGGGAAAACGTCTCCAGAAGCCCATACTTCTCCAAAGTTTGCAGTGTAACCACATGAGGTGGAAAAGAATTTACTGCTTATAATATTCCCATTATACATAAGTACTTGACCTGAAGTTTCCTTTGCTGCTTGATAGGCAACATCATTTGGATGTATATTATTATATACTTGGGTATTTGTTGAATCATCAAGCTGTGCTCCATAGAATACATAGTTACTGCTATTTTGCTGAATCTTCGCAAAGCTTCTTGCAGCAATCGCTTGAACTTTAGCTGCCTCTAGTCCATAACTACTTGGCATCTCACTAGATATAACTGCTGCTACATAGTCATCCATTGAAAGACTATTAACAATTAGGTACGCTTCATCATCTTCCTTATATACTTCTAATGTCCCTTTATACTTTGGATTAGTATTCTGTCTAAAGGTAGATAGTACCTTCATGTAAGAATCTGTTTTAGGTACAAAGGTAATTTTGTTGCATCCCTCTTGCCATTTGAATTCTTTCGCACGCCAATTTTCATTTTTAGCAAGAATATGAGACTTTCCATTATAATAAACATCATACTCTTTATCGCTTATTAGGCTTACATCTTTATGGAAAAATTCTCCTAGACTATCATTAGAAAGGACAACTCTCACCTTATCCTTCTTATCTCTGCTAATAATAGTCAAACTTTCAATCTTATTGTCCTTATTTATATATTCAACTTGTGTCCCTGATGCAACTTGATCAAGACTTTTATAAGTATTTTCTTTGCCGAGATCATAAATCATCACCTGATCATAATTAAAAATGCCACCTTGTTCTAGTTCTATAGTATCATCAGTGACCCTAAGTAAAGTATCCGTATTTTTGTTTGACTGAAGTTTATAATCAACTATTTTCCCTTCTTCAATGGTAATATCTCCTATCGTTCCTTCTTGATTTTTTGTAAGGACTTCATTTTGGTAGCTCATCTTTATCGACCCTATTTGAAGCGTAGCATGGGTATCATCTATATCTACAATATAGCACTTTTTAATGGTGGATTGATTGCTTACTACTTTTTCAATCCCTAATATTTGCTTATCCTTTACAATAGCTGTTATAGTTTTCCCAACAAGAGGATCTACGACTAACCCTTCAAAGTTGTAGTCTCCCATATCTGTGGCAGCCATCCACGCTCCTAAATCTTGGCTATCTGCTGGCGTAGCTATTAATACTATCTCTACACTATCTAACTTCACACTTTTGCCTGTACTATTTAAGGCACTTTGATATATCTTTATAAATTGATTTAAGGAAACAACTTTGTTTTTATACTTTTCATCTACCTGAACATTTAACGAAAATCCTTCTCCTAAAGCTTTGTCTAATACCTGTCCTAGCTGCTCATATGTAATAGGTTTTAACGCATCTTCTATTTTTAAGAAGTTAAATTCTTTTTTATCTTGTAGTATGTCGTAATATTTTTTGTACCATATTTCATTTTCTTTCTCTACAATTTCATCTGTATTTGCTAATAATGTGTATGTCAAGATCTTAACAATATTTGCTTGAGTACAGGGTATCACATAAGTTTCTGTATTTTCTATGTTTTGTGCTAATACATCAGACTGATTCTTATTCATGTCTTTGAGCTTTTGAAGGCTTGCAGTAAGCTTTTCAAAAGGTATCATTTTTTTAATTTCTTCACCCTTAAAAATATAAATCATGCATAGAGTTAAGATAATAATGATTATTTTAATAGATGAATAGCTTTCTCTATAGTATCTTGTTTTTCTAATTGATTTACGCTGCATAAGTATATTGGCCTCCTTAAACATATTACTTATAAGATGTTTTGGCTCCTTACTCTATATCTATGCAGACTCGTCTTATACAAGAACAATTTAATGATTAAAATTACGGGAGATATTTTGACAAAAAAAACACTGGCTTAGTAATAAGTCAGTGTTCTTAAATACAATTATACATTAATCCCCAAAATGCCGTTCCTGGAATTTTGACGCCCTAGTCAAACTAGGGGGTAAAGCCTCATCATAGACTTTGTCTTCCACTGCCCAAAGGGAATTAGCTTGTGGCCTGACATCATATATGCATCTTTTGGCCTTCCAAAATCGTGTTGTAGGTTCAAAATTGCAGGTTCTCGAACATCAGAGGTATCTCTTAATGTAGTTTTATTATATCACATCTATCCTATATTTCAATACTTATCTCGATGTTTTTGTTGCCTTTTTTTTACTTTTTACACGTTTGAGCCTAAAAAAATCTTCTCTTTCTTTTTCCTCTAAAACACTTTGAATATATTTTACTTGTTCTTGATATTTAGGAATCTGTATATGTTGCAGTGCATTTGTTCTTTTTTGTGTTTTTTGTATCTCTTTTGCTAGCTTAAAAATAGAGTTTTCTATCTCTGCTAATTCATAAATCATATAAGATACTTCTTTAAATTGCTCTACTGCATGATCTAAACTACTGTTTGTATTATGGAAACCATATGTTGGCGACAGTGGCTTTTTTTGATATTTTATTGCAGGTATATCGACACCCATTACACTTTTAAGCAACACTTCAAATTCTTCATCTTTTGGAATACTATGGGCCAAATCATCAACATTTATAATCCCCATAGTAATGTTGACAGTCTGCAAAGCATCATACGCATCAGCAATAGTGGTATAAATACTATCTTGAATATCTTTTGATTTATCAGCAAGACTCATCATTTCCTTAATCAGAACATTTCTTTTTTTGTCTAAAAGTTCAAAACCTTTTCTTGAGAACTCTAAAGCTGACTTTGCCTTAATTAAATTTGACTTAGTGGGTGCAACTGTTACTGCCATAGGCTAATACCCCTTACGTTCTCTATAATATTTCTCAATCATCTCAGGTTTTAGCCTATCAAGTTCTGTCTTTGGCAAAATAGATAAAATATCCCAACCTAAATCAAGTGTCTGCTCTATAGATCTATTTTCTTTATTCTTTTGTGTAATAAATCTATTTTCGAATTCACGTCCAAACTCAAGATATAATTTATCAACTTCTCCTAAATCATCTTCACCTATTATTTGTGCTAAAGATCGTACATCTTGCACTCTTGAGTAGGCTGAAAAAATTTGATTCGCAAGGTCTGCATGATCTTCTCTTGTATACTCAGCACCTATACCATCTTTCATCAAACGTGAAAGAGAAGGTAGTACAGCAATAGGAGGATAAATTCCTGATTGATTAAGCTCCCTGCTTAATACAATCTGTCCTTCAGTAATAAATCCTGTTAAATCTGGTATTGGATGTGTAATATCATCATTTGGCATAGTGAGGATAGGAATCAGTGTAATAGAACCTTCTTTCCCTTCTATCATACCTGCTCTTTCATACAAGGTTGATAAGTCACTGTATAAGTAACCTGGATATCCTTTACGTGAAGGAACCTCTTCACGTGTTGAGGATATTTCTCTTAATGCTTCACTATAACTTGTAATGTCTGTAAGAATAACTAATACATGCATATTTTCTTCAAAAGCTAAATATTCAGCTGCTGTAAGTGCACATCTTGGTGTAGCAATTCTTTCTACAATAGGATCATCTGCTAAATTAACATACATAACAACATGATCTAATACTCCTGCTGCACTAAAGTTTTTAATAAAATAGCTTGCATCATCATGTCTTACACCCATTGCACCAAAAACTATAGCAAAATTATCTTTATTTGCTCCTTGAATTTTAGCTTGATTAACTATTTGCACTGCAAGCTCATTATGAGTCATCCCATTTCCTGAAAAAATAGGAAGCTTTTGACCACGAATAAGTGTCATCAGTGAATCTATTGCTGATATGCCTGTTTGTATAAAGTTTCTAGGGTATTTTCGTGCAACAGGATTAATAGGTCTTCCATTAATATTCATCCTATAGTTTGATATTATTTGATAGGATCCATCCATTGGCTGACCTATTCCATTAAATGTTCTTCCCAATATATCTCTTGATAATGGAATCATAAGGGGCTCGCCTGTAAACTTAATTGAAGCATTACGTGTAGATATACCTGTTGTTCCTTCAAATACTTGTACAACAACGTTATCTTTTTCTATTTTTATAACTCTGCCTTTTCTCATTTCACCATTATCAAGCTTAATGATAACCATTTCGTCATACGCTACATCATGTACATTGGAAAGGACGATGAGTGGTCCTGAAACCTTGTCTAATTCTAAGTATTCTCTTCTCATATTTTCGCCTTTCTCATATTATTGATATTTTTTTCTTAGCTCTTTATAAGTTCGAGCAATCTCATCACATAATGCATCTAGTAATTCAATATGATCATTTGGAACCTCATATTTCATTTTGAGTACCTTTTCAAAAACCTCTTGGCTACGAATCGTAGAAATAGGTATTCCCATTTTGACACACTTAAGTGCACTTTCATAAAGTGTATCAATGACAAGAAGCATTTTATATTGCTTCTGCAAGGATACATAGGTATCTTCCTTGTGGAGTGCATTTTGCTGTAAGAAGCTCTTTTTAATTGTACGTGCAGTCTCAAGTACAAGAAATTGATCATTTGGAAGGACATCTTCTCCTACAAGCTGTACAATTTCATTTAGTTTTTCTTCTTCTTGAAGAAGCCGTACCATCTTCCTTCTTAATTTTAGCATATCAGGTGCTACATTCTCTTTATACCAGTCTTCAAGCATACTGATATATCCACTGTAACTGGTTAAATAATTAATTGCTGGATAATGTCTTGCATAAGCTAACTTTTTATCTAGTGCTAAAAAAGCACTCACAAATCTTTTTGTATTTTCTGTAACAGGCTCTGAAAAATCTCCACCTGCAGGCGAAACAGCACCAATAATAGTGACAGATGCCTCTTCATCACTTAGCGTTTCAACACAGCCTGCTCTCTCATAAAATTCTGCAAGCCTAGATGGCAAATAAGCTGGATAACCTTCTTCTGCTGGCATTTGCTCAAGACGTCCTGAAATTTCGCGCAGTGCCTCTGCCCACCTTGAAGTAGAATCTGCCATAACAGCCACATCATATCCCATGTCTCTAAAATATTCTGCCATTGTAATACCAGTATAAATACTAGCTTCACGTGCAGCTACTGGCATATTAGAAGTGTTGGCAATAAGAATCGTTCTTTCCATAAGTGGTCTATTTGTTCTAGGATCTATAAGAGCAGGGAATTCTTCAAGAACATTGGTCATCTCATTACCTCTTTCACCACATCCAACATAAACAATAATGTCTGCATCGCTCCATTTAGCTAGCTGATGCTGGGTTACTGTTTTTCCCGTACCAAATCCTCCAGGCAATCCAACCGTTCCCCCCTTAGCTACTGGGAAAAAAGTGTCAATAACACGCTGCCCTGTAATAAGAGGTTTATAGATAGGAATTCTTCTCCTTGTTGGCCTTGGAACTCTTACTGGCCATTTTTGCATGAGTGTTAAGTTAGTCTGTTTTCCACTTTCAGTTTCTAAAATAACAATTGTATCATTCAATTTATAAAGACCATTTTGTTTAACGTCAATTACCTTCCCATTGACGCCAGGAGGTACCATTAACTTGTGCGTAATGCTGAGGGTTTCCTGAATGGTAGCATAAACTGATCCTTCTAAAAGTATATCTCCTTCTTTAGCCATAATAGTTACTTCCCACTCTTTATCTTCATCAAGTGAAAGTAGTCCTATTCCCTCTGGTATAAACATTTTAGAGATTTCTTCTATTTTTTTAAGTGGCCTTTGAATGCCATCAAACATATTTCCTAACATACCAGGTCCTAAAGTTAAAGACAATGGACTTCCTGTTGCATTGATTACTTCTCCGGCTTTTAATCCTTCTGTTTCTTCATAAACTTGAATCGTTGCATAATCTCCTTCAAGAGAAACAATTTCACCAATTAATTTTTTATCCCCAACGGTAACCATTTCATTGACCTTAAATAAGCTCATATTGCTGCCTTTGACAACAGGCCCATTGATAAACTCTACTATGCCTGTATGAGCATTACTCATTTGCTTCACCAGCCTCTCTTATCCCTTCAAAGACAGACTCGATAATAAATGCTTTAGACTCTTCAAAATAAGTTGAAATAGATAAATCTATTTTCACTTTATCTGATACATCTTCAATAATAATGCCGCCAATCATGCTATTGTCATATACATCAAACTCAATGTTATTCTCATCTATGCCTAAGCCTTTTAACTGTTCCTTAATATATGTCAGATAAAAATCATGATCTTTTTGTGTTGTATAAACAACTATTTTATTAGGATAATCTCGAAGTTCCTCACATTTGCTTATCAGTCTACCCAAATAATCTTTATAAGGCTTGGTACTTAAAAAATCATCTATTTGCATTGCTAAATTCTCTATAAAACGTTCAATACATTTTTCTTTTGCAAGCATGCTATCTCTTTTTGTAGATATTTTTGACTTGCTGATAATTTCTGTCTTTTTTAGCTCAGCCTTTCTAAGTGCCTTGTCTATAATTTCTTGGGCTTCTTTATCTGCATGCTCTTTTGATATTGCTATTTTTTCTATATATTCTTCCTCTAACTTTCTTAGCTGTTCTTGAGCAATACTAGCTATATCTTGTTGTAACAGTTTGGAAAATGAAGATAATTTTTGTTCAATTGTAACCATGTCCATCACCTCATATACGAATGCCAACAGATTCTCTTATATAGTTTGTTATAGCGTTTTTATCTTTCCTAGTACCATGTCTGTCTGGAATTTCAATGATAACAGGCTTTATTAGCTTTAGCTTCCAGTTTATAATTTCATCTTTTGCTAAATCAACGGCCTTTTCAGTAAATATAACCAAACCAATATCTTGATCTCTGATTAACTTGTTCATTACACTTAATAGTTCCTCTTTTTCATGAACAATAACCCCATCTATTCCTGCAAGTCTCATACCTACATAAGTATCTCTATTATCACTTATTAAAAATGATTTCATATAGCATTCTCTCTTTCAACTATTTTTAGTTAACTAATTTAGACAAATAAAATTAATATCGAAACGATCATACCATAAATAGCGATACCTTCTGCCATACCAACAAATATAAGCGTCTTACCTAGGATAGATGAATCCTCTGAAACTGCTCCTATCGCTGATGATCCTACTGATCCAACAGCTTTCCCTGTTGCAATTGTAGCAAGTCCAGTACTTAAAGCAGCAGCTATATATTTTATTCCCTCGCCTAAAGAAATACTAGATGCGATAGCAGCTGTAGCTGTCTCTTCAGCAGCAAAAACTGGAATTTGTGCCATCATAAATGCAAATAAACCTATGATTGCTAAGCTAAACAATGATGTTGATGTTATAATTGCCTTTTTAAGATTTCCCTGTCTTTTGCTCTTCATTGCATTAACACCATATAAAATAGTTCCTATTGCTATTATTACTCCAAAAAATATCATTAATTTCATTATTTTAGTCCTCCTGTTTAATTTTATGAAATATATCTTATAAATGTAACTTATTCATCACATGTGATTGGGTTATACTCTATTCCATTTCCACTAAAGTATTTACTAAACATTTCGTAATACTGAAGTCTAAGTCCTTGAATGAATACAACAAGACCTTCTAAAACTAGGATAAGTATATTCCCAATCAGTAATATCAAAATTTTAAGCATTAGGTTTGGCATAAGTTCTGCTATTACCAAAAATGCTAAAAATAGTCCTGCATGATTTAAGGCAAAAGCTCCAACACGAATAAAGGATATCGCGTTGCTCAGTGTAGAAAGAATGGTTTCTATACCTTCGAACCCACTTTCAATATAATATTCTGACTTTGCTCCATGAATAAGTGGCCTCTTTTTTAATAGTAAATTTGTGAGAGGTTCTTTGAAAATCATCAGTAAAATAGCTATCCCCATAAATAGCAGGCAAATGCTTACTGAGAGGTTAACTATCTTTGTCACACATAATGCCGTAAGAATAAGACTTGAAAAAAACAAATATCCTGCCACTCCATTCTTACCAAAAAGTGCCTCCTGAAAATCTCTTTTTTTCATATAGTTGACTATACCAAACACATAAGACACAGTAAGCATCACGATACCAAATACAATGCCCAGTACTAGCACAACTAGAATATTTGAAGACTCTAGTGGTGTTATTAGTTTTATATGTTCTAAAATCGGTATCTCCTCTATTCCAAAAAAACTGCCATATACTAATCCAAATAACATGGAACTAATTCCTAATCTTGTGAGCACGCCACCAGCAGTCTTGCTTTTTTTATATAGTAACAATAGTCCTGCCATAAAATAAACTAAACCTTGACCTATATCTCCAAACATAATGCCAAACATGAGACAAAATGTTATGGCTAAAAATGGAGTAGGGTCTATCTCATTTGAAGCTGGCAAGCCATATAGTCTTACAATACTTTCAAAAGGCTTACAAAACCAATTATTTTTAAGTAGGGTTGGTGGAACTAACTTTTCTGGTAGTTCCTTTGGCTTTCTAGTCATGACCACATACTTATCTGTTATGTTGTGTACAATTTCTTCTATTTCATCTACATTTTTTTCTCTAGTCCACGCATTAAAAATGATAATATTGTCTCCATGTATCACACGCTGCCTTAATTTAAGAATTTTGCTTTCTAACTTTACTCTTGTATAAACTTTATTTAAAAGAAGAATGTTCTCTTCCTTATTTTCAGACATATTGCTTTCTATTTCATTAAGTTGATTTTCTAATACTTGTATTTCTTTATTTAGTGTATCCTTAATCTCTTTTATGGTTCCTGTAAAAGAATCTGGAATAATAATCTTTTGCCAACTTAATGATTTCAATAGCTGTTTTATTTCTTGCTTATATTGTTTTACATAAAAAGCAACATAAAGGTTTTCTTTGTATAAATCGCTACTGCCTATCCTTAGTATGATTGCATTAATGTTTTCATAATTTTTCTTAACATGAATATGATTATCTTTTGTTAAAAACCCTATTTGGTACTCAAAGTACTTTAGGTTTCTAAGCTCATCTAAGCTAATCTGATCATGGTCAATGCAGTCTAATTTATTGAGTATTTGTCTATACTCGTTAATAATTGACTTTTTTTCATTAATATGTTGTATATTATCAGAGACACTATCTTTAATCCTCTCTAGATCTTGCTCTGCTGACTCAAGGTCATAACCCACTACATTTTCCTTTTCAAATTGCAATTGATTATTAAGAACTTTTGTTATCTCCTTAATATCTTGTTCCATTTTTAGAAGATGACTTTCATTCCCTTGAGTAACATTTAAATCATCATATATTTTCTTGTTGACCAAGATTTTTTTGTATTGATCTTCAAAATATGCTCTTTCAAACGAATCATGTGAATCATTATTTACATGGATCTTTTCTGAAAGAATCACTTGCTCAAGGATATCATGTTCTTTATCAATTGAGCCTAATAAACTGAGCATAACCATTTTCTCAAGTGCCATTTAGTTGTTTGCTCCTTTCATGATAAGATATGTGCTAAATACTTTTTAACACTTCCTTCTGGCATAGAATATCTAATACTTTCTGTAACAGCTACTAAATCTTCTAATTCAATTCCTAATTTGTAGATATATGCCAGAACGACGCTTATGTCTTCATTATTTTGATTGATACCACTTAACTGTTTGTAGATATACCGATTCATCATGTTGCCTAAAAATGTATCATTTTCTTCCTTAAAAAGATCAAATCTCAAATATTTGTTTGCATGATACTTAAACTCATCTGAAGACTGAGAATAGCATAACTTTTTTAGTTTTTTATAATCTATCATACGCCCATAAGGAAGACAGTATATAAGTACCTCTTCAGGGAAAATATCATAGAACTTTGTTGCTCTATATATCCACTGAACATTAAGCAAATCTATTTTCATTCCAATAATCTCTTTAACTAGTCCATGATCTTTTTTTGATAACTGTGCTGACTTTTCAATTAAAGTTTTAAAAAATAATATATATAATTTCATCTCCATATGAAATTCTCTCTTAACGACATCCTCATGTGTTAGCGTTTTGAGCGTATCATAATAAATACTCCCTTTTAATAAATCTACAAATTGAATAATATCTTTACATGAAATAAGTTTCTCATAGGGAAGCTTACTATACTTACGCGAATGAAGGAAATGGGTTTCTGAATCCCTAACATCTTCATCCTTTGAAATAAAGCGAATAATAAGAAGAAGATCATTTATTTCATATTCCATTAATAGAACTTTTAAAAAAGATTTATATGCATTTGAAAAATAATGCAGAATATCTTCTATTTGTATTACAATATATTTCTCTAGTAATACTTCAAGGTCCATACGATGAAGATCCTCTGCCGTCCTATACTCGTTAAAAAAACGCTTGTATTGCTCTTTTTGCTTTAGAAAATCAACAAACTGGTCTAAGCTTTTATACTCAAGCACCTTATTCCATTCTTTATCTGTAAAAAACGAAGATTTTCTTGCACTAAGCTTTGCACTCACCGCCCTATAGCTTGCGAAAGCATTCATATTATCCCTCCGTTAAAAACATGTCTTTAAAAATCTTGTCTAATATTTGCTTCTCAATTTTTAAGTATAAGGTTTCTACTAATAATGCTTCCTTTTTACATTTTTCTTCCTCAAAATTCGCTTCTTGTTCTGCTTGGTGTATAATTGCATCATAAAGTTCACTAGCTTTTTGCTTTGCATCAAGAATCACCTTATTTTTGTAGTCTTCCATCGCTTTTTCGTATTCTTTTCTTTTTTCACTTATCATTTTTTCATGTAATATCTTTACATCTGATGCTGCACTATCAACCTTCATAATTTGATCTATAATCTCATTCATTATTATCACTCTTTTCATTGTTATAATCTCAAATAATCAACAAAAATAATAACTCTATTCTATCACTTTATTTATAAAAAGATAGTTACGATTCTGTACATTTTTTTTTGATTTAAGGGCTTTAAGCTGTGCTATATATCTATGGTTACTTTACACATCTATTTATTTATACTACTTTCTATATAACAATACAATATATTTTTATTATATTTTTATTTAATTTATATAATAATTATATATACACTTAAAAGGCTTCCCTCTAAATAATTGTGACTTTATAATAAATTCACATACTAATAGTATAGTAAATATTTAATGTCGAAGTTCTATATAATAAAAAAGATCTTATTTTTTATGAAATAAGATCTTTTTTATAGTTTTTTAGCTTGTCTTTATTTTTCCCAAAAGCACTCATACTTATCCAACTATATGTGTCTATCTCTTTACTCAATATCAATTTATATCTCGTTAAGATTTTGCCAGACTTTATAGTCATCTTATCTATATCTGTCTGCTTAATGGTTTCTCCTAACATGAACACTACTTCTTCTGGTACTAATAATATCTTTGTATATGAATTAATAAAAGTAAGACCTATCATTAATCCTGTTACTATTAGTGTATGAATATTGATGGGGCGTCCCCCACTTATAGCTAAACTATTAATGATAAGTGTAAATAATATACATACTAAAGTAACACTTGTAAAAAAGTCTTTTTTGATAACAAGTATGCTAATAGGCTTTTTTGATTGGCTTTTTAAAAATTGGGTTTCTTTAATATAATTAATAGCCTTAAGTGCTATTAACATCAAATACATTACTACAATAAAATAATATGTCCATTTAATATCCATATCTATTTCCTTCCTGTAAACATCTTTACCCTAAGGTTACCATGTTATCATGCTTATATATGAAAATAACTGCTACTTAAGCAGTTATTTCATACAACATTGTTTGTATTTCTTGCCACTTCCGCATGGGCAAGGATCATTACGCCCTATCTTTTTATCTTTTATGATAGTTTTTGATTTATTATAGTCTTTCTTAATAGCTGCTCTTTCAAATTCACTTAAAAGTTCATTCCACTCAGGTAGTAAATATAACCAATCAGCTTTTGCATCGAGCATGTTCCAATAGAGTTTTTTCAAGTCGTACTCTAACTTTACTGTACTTTCTGCAGTTAATTCATTTAAATCGTACTCACCATTATTTAAACTTGTATTAATTCCATCTACAAATCCTAAAAATTCAACATCACTCATGTTAAAACGTTGTCCAAGTTCATGAATGGTTCCTTCAAGGATTTCATCTTTGTGTGAAAGTAAATAAGAATAAATATCTCTTTCTCTTCCTAGATAATTTTCTACCACTTTCTTATACTCTTCAACTGATCTCTCTTTAGCCTCTTCTCCATAATTGTCCCATTGTTCATATAATGTCATAGCGTACGCTTCCTTTCTTATTTTACATATGTTCCTACTATTTCACCAAAATAGAGCATGTGATAATCTTGATTTGAATAAAACTTATTTACCAAATCACTATTCATGTTATCATTTAAAAGTGGCGTTTTAGCAACAATTTTACATTCATAATGCAAATCACATTCATCAACAAGATATGTTGACACCCTATTTGCCTTTACTTTGGTAAGATTCGTTTCTTTCCACTTATCATAATCTCTTCCTGATTTAGTCCCACAGTATGCAAGCTCTTTTTTTAAGTCTACATTTATTGGTATACTTAATGAAAAGTAATCTGTATTCTCTATGATCTGGTAGGTATACCTAGATTCTCTTACCATAATCATCCATATAGGCTTACTCCAAATATATGATAGACTTCCCCAGCCTATTGTCATGATGTTATCTTTTTGACCATCTGACACACAAAGAAATGCCCCTTTAGCTAATTGACTTAATGCCTCTTTTGCTAATTCATTATACATGATTTCTTTCATATTTACCACTCCCTATTTTATAGAATTCACAGGATAACCCTTTCATAATAAATGTGAACTCCTCTGATAAAAAGATAAAAGCAATAAATACTCCCAGTATTTAAATTGTTTTTCTATACATATTATCATACCTTAAATATTATAACTAGATTTCTAAATTTTGTATAGCTAAAGAATGCACATTGTAAACTTTTAATTTTACTCTGTAAATTCATTGGGAGAAACAACTGTCTTTGTGTTTTCTATTCTAAGAACTTATCAATAATCTTTTTCATTTCATTAACTTCACACACTGTTTCATGCCTTATCTCTCTTGTATCTATATCTTGCATTGCCTGTGGCATCTTCTTGCCCAAAAGCTTTTCCATTTCTTTAAGAAGTACAAAATCGTCAGCACTTTCATATTTCTTATCCAGTGAGCCCATGACGCTTCCTGTAAATTTATATGGACTAGCAGTAGATATAATAATAGTCGGTGTTGTATCATTTGTTTCTTTCAAATATTGATCAAACACAGCATAGGCAACTGCAGTGTGAGTATCCATCAAATAAGCTTCTTCTTCAAATACTTTCTTAATATAAGCTTTTGTTGTTTCATCATCTGCATAACCACCATAAAAGTCACTGAGTTTTTCCTTCATAGAGGTTGTAATAGTATAATTACCTTTTTCTTTTAAGCTATTCATCATATCTTTTACAAGATTAGCATTTTCACCGCTAATATGATAAAGTAATCTTTCTAAATTACTTGATATGAGAATGTCCATAGACGGCGATATTGTTAATTCAAATGCTCTATTTTTGTCATAGACACCATTCTCAAAGAAATCAAACAATACTTTGTTTGAGTTAGAAGCACATATTAGCTTACCAATAGGTAGTCCCATCCTTTTTGCATAATAGGCTGCTAAAATATTTCCGAAGTTCCCAGTAGGTACTACTACATTCATAGGCTGACCAGCTTCTAGTTTGCCTTCTTTGATTAATTGTCCATAGCTAAAGAAATAGTAAACAACTTGCGGTATCAACCGACCAATATTTATAGAATTAGCTGATGAAAACTTATAATTTCTTTGTGCTAATTCTTCTTCAAAAGATGGATTGGTAAATATTTCTTTTACCCCTGTTTGACAATCATCAAAATTCCCTTTAACCCCAACAACAAACGTATTTTTACCACACTGCGTAACCATTTGCCTTTTTTGGATTTCGCTAACACCCTCCTGTGGGAAGAAAACAATTATTTTTGTTCCTTCAACATCTGCAAAACCTTCTAATGCTGCTTTACCAGTATCTCCTGATGTTGCAGTTAAAATTACAATGTTTTTATTTTCATTACAGTATTTTTTACTTACTAACATAAGATAAGGAAGGATTGTAAGAGCCATATCTTTAAATGCAATAGTTGGCCCATGAAATAGTTCTAAAAAGCTTGCTTTTTTCACAGAAACTAGAGGTGCTATTTCCTTCGTATCAAACTTCTGATCATACGCACGATCAATGCAATAAACTAAGTCTTCCTTTTTTATATCATCAAAAAATAATTTCATGACCTCATAGGCTAATTCTTTGTAACTAAACTTTGGAATATCTTTGATATCAAAATCTATTTTAGGAAGAACAGTAGGCACAAATAGCCCCCCATCTTCTGAAATCCCCTTTAATATGGCACTAGTTGAAGTAACATTATTTAGTTCCCCACGTGTACTGGTATAAAAACTCACCTTAGTTATCTCCTTTCAAATGGTTTAAACTGTTTATCTGTTCTATGCTATCATTTAACTTATGTGTTGTCAATATATTGCAAATTTAGTAAACAAGATATAATTCTATTTTATTCGACTTAATTGTAACATATAGGTATTAAAATTCATACTTTATATTAGAGAAATTAAATGCGGTAAAAAATCCGCTTCTCTATAAAAGCTTGATTCTAATTAGGAGGTTTTTTTATGGCATGTTCTTACAAATCAGATTTAGCTTGTCTCATTAATCGAAAAGTTATCATTCATACAGGCCACTGCACGTACTGCGTCATCATCTGTAATATTTGTGACTGCTTTATACAAGCAATTGACCTCAAAAATAATGGTAACATCAGAGTCTTCAACTTGGACCGTATAGACTATATTGAAGACGTTTTACCTTATTGATAAACAAAACCTTAATATTTTATTAATCATTATAAGGAGGACTTAATATGAATTGTTGTGGAAATAACAATACGAATTACTACGCTCGTGTAAGTAACAATTATCGTAATGATGATAATAATGATCGTAATTGTTTTTGTGGCGATGACCCAAATTCTGACTTTAAAAAACGTTTAAAGAGACTTATTAATGAAAAAGCTATTATTACTGTTGATGGTGAACAACTATGCGTTATTATATGCCAAGTATGTTGTTGTTTTGTAAAAGCCATTAACTATCGTGCAAACAGGGTTGTATACTTTAATATCAACCGTATTAATAGTGTAGAAGATATTCTTCCTAGATAATTAGTCGTTCACATCTTTTAATCTCTTTTATACACATCAAAGTGTGCCAGCAAGGCTTACGGGCTGTCACACTCTTTTTTGCGGTATATACACTGCACTAAGCTTTCTTTTGATTCTTTGAAGAGCATTATCAATGCATTTTACTGACTTTTGAAGCTCACTTGCTATTTCATGATAATTTTTCCCCTGTGTGTGCAGATTAAGCACTTGCCATTCCATTTTACTTAAAGACTTCTTTATATATTGATTCAGTCTCTCTAAGCTTTCTTGATCTATAACAACATTTTCAGGGTTAAATGATGGTGCACTTTTTATTGTGTCCATTAAAGTAATATCTTCTCCCTCTTCGCCTTTATTACTAATGGGAATATTAAGTGATATACTTGTATTAAGCGGAATATGTTTCTGTCTTGTAACTGTTTTGAATGCCGTGCTAATCTGTCTTGTAACACAAATATTTGCAAACACTTTAAAGCTTGTATCCATAGTCATATTGTAATCACAGATTGCTTTAAATAATCCTATCATGCCCTCTTGTATTAAATCTTCCTTATCAATACCAATAAAATAATTTGATCTTATTTTAGCACGCACAAACTTTTTATACCGCTGAACTAATACTTCTATCGCATCTATATAGCCATTTCTATAATTTTGTATTAGCTCTTCATCTGTCATGTCTTCAAATTGCTTCACACTTTTATAGGTCTTTTCTGGTAATGCCATATGTTCCTCCTTAGTCCACTATTCCCCTTCTAAGTTTCTCCATTGTTTCAATCATCTCACTGCTCATCCAATTTTCTAGAGGATTTGATTTAATATGTTGACTTGTAGATTTATACTTGTCAAAATTTTTCCCTATTGTTTTAATTTCTTCAAGCATTTTATCAGATGATACCCTTGTTGCCCCCGTACTAAGAATAATTACTTGCTCTACAACATCTGATGTGGCTACACGCACCATATATTTTTTCTCCATAGCCTTAGCTGTTTTTTCAATATACTGATCAGCAGTTTCCTTTTCCTTAGTATAAATAATGTCGACATTCTTATTATAAGCAATCACTTGTCCCTGATTACCTTTTACATTATAAGCGTCAAAAACTATAATGATCTGTTCTGATGTATAGCCTTGATAATCTGCGAACATTTCTACTAATTTATCTCGTGCAAACTCCAAATTTTCTTTAGCTATCTGCTTTAATTCTGTCCATCCAAATATCATATTATAACCATCTACAATAAGAAACTGTTGCACGTCCCTCCCTCCTCTAGCTAACCTACTCATACGTTCAAGAAACGTTATATAAAATTCCTTTGTCTTACGACTTCATATACAAGAAGACTGGCTGCAACAGACGCATTAAGGGATGTTACTTTGCCATACATAGGAATACTTACTACAAAATCGCTACGTTCTTTTGTAAGAGAAGATACCCCTTCTCCTTCACTTCCTATAACAATCCCTAATGGTCCTTTTAAATCTTTACGATACATGTTTTCTCCATCCATATCTGCACACACGATCCACAACCCACTTTGTTGTAATTTTTTTATCGTTTGGGCTATATTGGATACTCTAGCGATCTTCATATATTCAATGGCTCCTGCTGAAGATTTTGCTACAACTGCTGTAAGTCCTACAGCCCTTCTTTTTGGAATAATAATACCATGTACCCCTGCGTTATGTGCTGTTCTTATTATGGCTCCTAAATTATGTGGATCTTGTATATTTTCTAATATAAGAACAAATGGCTCCTCGCCTTTTTGCTTTGCATCTTCTAAAATTTCCTCTATAGCAACATAATTTTGCACAGCTACATAGGCCACTACACCTTGATGTTTTTGCATGCCTGTTATTTCATCTAGCTTTGCTTTTTCCACTTCTTGTGTAATAATACCATTATCTTTAGCCATTTTTATAATTTTAATAATTGATCCTTCATTTGCACCTTTTTGAAACATAAGCTTATCAATCGTTCTCTCTGATTTTAATGCTTCCATAACAACATTTCTTCCAAAAAGTATATTGGCATCTATTTCTTCTTTATTCTCTCTATAATGTGTAATTTTTCTTGATGGATCAAAATGGCTTTTAGGTTGATCTTGTTTCATTCCTTTGCACTTCCTTTTCCCTTTATGTCTTTTAAGTCTTGTTTTGTCACTGCCCCTAATATAAAGATAAGTACTACATAACTAATCGCTCCAGCTCCAATACCTGCTAATGTCATAATTGCATTATTGGTTCTACTTGTAGCATCCATAACAAGTGATAATCCTTTGTAAGTACCCCCTGCAACAACCCCCATAATAATCGAAGCTATAAGAGGTTTAATAATCACAAGCTTGATATTGAGTTTAAAGGAAGTATATTTTTTCATCATTTGGTAATTATATAGCATGAAAATAAAATATGCGATAATGGAGGCTATAGCAGTTCCTATTACCTGAAGAGATGTTTGCATTAAAATAATATTTAAAATAACTTTTGCTATAGTAGCAAGTATAATTCCAATAACAGGCTGCCATACTTTCCCTATTCCTTGCAATATACCAGTAAACGCTTGTCCTAACATAATAAATACAATACTAAGTGCTGCTACTGAAAGTATCTCCCATCCATCAGGTGCTTTATAATAAACAAGCTTCATAATGGGTGATGAAAGCACACTAAGACCAATTGATGCTGGAAGCCCTATAAGAAGTGCAAAGCGCATACCTAGTTCTATTTTTGTCTGGACTTCTCCTTTATCTTTTTTAGCTACTGCTTCTGTTATTGCCGGAACTAATCCAATAACTAGTGCCATACCAAAAGCAAGAGGAAGATTAATAAAAGTTGCTACTTTTGTTAATTGACCTTGAAATTCTGTTGCCACTTTGTTTGTCATTCCCATATTTTTTAAACTAGCTTGTACTAAAGCTGAATCTGCAAAATTCATAATGGAATTCACTGCTGCTCCTATAGATATAGGAATAGCAATAAATAAAACCTTTTGTGCTACATTTCTAAATGATAATGATTTATTATTATAGTCCTTACTAAGCTCAATCTCCTTTTTTATTTCCATTTTTCTCATCATATAAATAATAAAAAGGGCTAAAACTCCAAGCATGCCTCCTGCTGTTGCTCCAAAGGATGCCCCTCCTGCTGCTTTTCCAGCATCTGGCATAAAAAGATATGCTAATGATAATCCTGTTAGAAATCTACCCAAATTTTCTAATACTTGAGAAATAGCTGTAGGCGTCATATCTTGCCTTCCTTGAAAATAACCCCTAAATACACCCATCATACATACAAAAAGTGGGCTTAAAGAAAGACCTAATATTGAATAGATCGTTTCTTGCTCCCATTTAAATAAATAAATCATACCTTGTGAGCACAAAGCCATAAGTAAACTTATAACTATACCTATTCCTATCATAAGCCTTAGTGTATAGGTAAATATATCATGTGCTGCTTGATATTCACCAGCCACCCTTTTTTCAGCCACAAGTTTAGCAATAGTGGATGGTATGCCTACTATTGCTATTGCAGTCAAAAGTGTATATATTGGATAAGGCCCTCCATAATATCCCATACCTACATTTTTTATTAAATTACCCAAAGGTATCCTAAAAGATGCACCTAATATTTTTGCTATCAATCCAGCAACCGATAAAATAACTGTTCCCTTAAGAAATTTTTGTGTAGCATTTGATGCATTTTGAGACATAACTAAACCAACCTTTCATTTCTTCTCCCCTATTTCTTAAAATTATTTATTCTTCTATTTTTGTTAGCTCAGCTATCGCAGTAGTCATGAGCTCTTCTATTCTTTGTATTGATCCATCAATATACAGATAACCCAGCAAGGCTTCTACAGCAGTTGCACGTCTATAGTCTAGGATATCTCCATTTTTAGGACTTGATATACTTTTTGCATTTCTTCCTCTTCTAAGTATATCCTTTTCTTCTTCACTAAGGAGGTCTTCAAAGATATAATATATTTTTGATTGAGTTTGTGCTTTAACCAAATTTTTAACTGCTTTATGGAGTTTATTTACTGGTGCATTTCCTCTTCTCATGATATAGGTACGTGCAAATATTTCATATACTGCATCGCCTATGTAAGCAAGAGCAAGTGGTGAATAACTACTTGCCTTATGTCCTATTTGGCTATTCCCTTGCTCTAGCAACTGTGCTATGTTATTATCCATATATTTCTCCTATCACACTCTTTTAAAACGCACGCCTTCTCTAGTATCTTCAATAATTACATGATTTTCTTTTAAAAACTCACGGATGCGATCAGCTTCAGTAAAATCTTTGGCTTTTTTTGCCTCTGCACGTTTCTCAATATATGCTTGTATCTCTTCATCCGTCAAGTATTCTTTGTCTTTATTCTCTTTGCCTTGATCTTTTTTGTCATAAATAATGCCAAGTATATCTGTTAATTTAGATAGTAAAGCATATACTCTTTGTATAAAGGCTTTAGATGCTCCTTCTTTTGCATAAGTATTTGAAAACTTAACCAGTTCAAAGATGATGCTAATAGCATCTGCTGTATTAAAATCATCCTGCATGGCTTCATGAAAACGTGTCTCAAAGATCACAAGCTCACTTAATAATTCTTGCTCATTATCAGACATTTCCTTTATCTTGGCATGTTCCATAGCGAAGTTAAGATTTGCACAGCAGTTTTTTATTCTTTCTAGGCTATTTTTAGCTGAATCCATTAGCTCTGCACTAAAATTAATAGGACTTCTATAATGGGCACTGAGCATAAAAAATCTTACCACATCATAGCCAAACTTTTCTCCTACTTCTCTAAGGGTTTTAAAATTACCTTCTGATTTAGACATTTTCTTGTTGTCTATATTAATAAATCCATTATGAATCCAATAATTTGCAAAGGGCTTACCATTTGCCCCTTCACTTTGAGCAATTTCATTTTCATGATGTGGGAATATAAGATCTTGTCCACCTGCATGGATATCTATGGTATTGCCTAGATATTTTTTTGCCATAGCAGAGCATTCTATATGCCAACCAGGTCTACCATCACTCCATGGACTTTTCCAAAATGGCTCGCCCTCTTTTTTGGGTTTCCATAGTACAAAATCCATAGGATTTTTCTTTTCATCTGCTACTTCAATACGCTTTCCTGCCTCTAATTCTTCCAGTACCTTTTTAGAAAGCTTCCCATATTCATTAAATTTCTGCGTATCGTAATATACTGTCCCTGCTACTTCATATGCAAGTCCTTTGTTTGCAAGTTCTTGAATCATATCAATAATAGTGTCTATTTCTTCTGTAACTCTTGGGTGATGTGTTGCTCTTTTTACATTGAGATTATCAGCATCACATAAGGTTTCTTTGATATAATAAGATACTATCTCATCAGTCGTTTTTCCCTCTTCATTTGCCTTATGAATAATCTTATCATCTACATCTGTAAAATTTTGAACATAATTCACATCATATCCTATACTTTCAAAGTATCTTCTTACTGTATCAAATACAATATAAGGTCTTGCATTTCCAATATGAATAAGATTATATACCGTGGGACCACATACATACATTCTTACTTTGTCCTCTTCTAACGGCATAAATTCTTCTTTTTTTCTAGTAAGCGTATTAAATACTCTAATCATAGCCACGTTTTCCTTCCTTTACTATTTACTCTCTTCTATGCAAAATTTGCTACATATTTCTTTTTGCAAACAATTTTCACCCATATCATGAGTGATATTTGTATGATCTTCTTTTATTTGTAGCTGTTGTTGTAAATGATCTATTTTTTGCTGCATTTCTTCTATAATACCTCTTAGCTTACATATTTCCATTTTTACAGGATCTGGAATTTTTACTTGATCCAGCTCGCTACATGGATCTATCCTCTCTCCAAGCCTTTTTACTACTCTTCCTGGTATGCCTACAACAGTAGAATCTGGTGGCACTTCTTGAAGCACTACTGCGTTTGCAGCTATTCTTGAATTATCTCCTACTTTAAAAGGTCCAAGCACTTTAGCTCCTACACCAATCATAACATTGTTCCCAATGGTTGGATGCCTCTTACCTGTATCTTTCCCTGTTCCTCCCAAAGTCACGCCTTGATAGATTGTTACATTTTTTCCTATTTCACAAGTTTCTCCTATAACAACGCCCATTCCATGATCAATAAAAAGTCCCTCACTAATAATTGCACCTGGATGAATCTCTATTCCCGTAAGTCCCCTAGCTAATTGTGAAAGAATCCTTGCAGTAAAATAATATTTCTTCTTATATAACTTATGAGCAACTTTATGAGCCAATATAGCATAAAAACATGGATATAAAAAGACTTCTGACATTCTTTTAATAGCAGGATCTCTATGCCTTATTACTTCCCACTGCTTTCTTATATATCCCATAGTGTACCCTCCTTAAATCGTAATAAATACAAAAAACTTCATCCTCAATATTAGAGGCGAAGTTCTCGCGGTTCCACTCTACTTAAAGTATCTATATATTAGTATAGTCATAACATAATGTATATAGTACTTTATCTTTATCAGCTGATAACGCAAGCTGAAATACGTAATACGCTACTTAGTTTCACATATCAAGCTCCAAAATGCACTTCCTGTATTCTTCTACTAAGCTCTTGCACCATAATAAGCTTTTCTCTGAAATAGAATCTAACAGTACTCTTTTTTTCATCGCCTTTATTTATATTTATATATGTACGTCTTGGTTCATTTAGTTTATCTAACACACCAATCATTATATTATAATCAGCATGCAGTTTCAATATACATCTTTAACTTTATAAAAATAGAGTTAATGCTTTATAGGCACTAACTCTATTTTTATTTATTATAGTTTAACTACGTTTGCTGCTTGAGCTCCGCGATTACCTTGAGCAATATCAAATTGTACTCTTTGACCTTCTTCAAGTGATTTATATCCATCGCCAGTGATAGCTGAAAAATGTACGAATACATCTGTTCCATTTTCATCTTCGATAAATCCAAATCCTTTTTCTGCGTTAAACCATTTTACTTTACCAGTGTTCATTAAAAACCTCCGCAATACATTTATTATTGTATAGCATATAAAAAATTCACATATTATGACAAACCATATATTACTTATAATACAGTTAATATGGTCTCTAATAACATGTGAATTATAAATATATATTGCTACAAAATATATATTACCATATTCTCATCCTCATTACAAGCAAATTATTTAAGCAATTAATATATTTTGAAGATATCCCTTTATTTTTTAACTACTATGGATTAAAATTAGTAATTATAGTCATATCTCAATAAGATTACTTATTTGTATATAGTGACGTATATATTATTATATTTTAGGAGTGAGCATAGTTATGTCACAAGAAACAACTACATCAAATTTTATTAAAAATATTATTGCTAACGATTTGGAGACAGGCAAGCATAAAAAGATAATCACCCGTTTTCCCCCTGAACCAAATGGATACCTTCATATAGGTCATGCAAAATCAATTACTTTAAATTTTGGTCTTGCTGATGAGTTTGGTGGAATCACACATCTTAGATTCGATGATACAAATCCTACGAAAGAAGATACTGAGTATGTTGAATCCATTAAGGAAGATGTTAAATGGTTGGGTTATGAATGGGAAGAACTATTTTTTGCTTCCGAATACTTTGAAGAAATGTACCAAAGAGCTGTTCTTCTAATTAAAAAGGGAAAGGCCTATGTATGTGACCTAACACCTGAAGAAATCAAAGAGTATAGAGGAACATTGACAGCGTCAGGAAAAGAAAGCCCCTATAGAGACAGAAGTATAGAAGAAAATCTTAAGTTATTTGAAGAAATGAAAAATGGCGTATATAAAGATGGTGAAAAAGTACTCCGTGCAAAAATTGATATGAATTCACCTAATCTCAATCTTCGTGATCCTATTATTTATAGAATCGCTCATGTAAGTCATCATAATACAGGTGATAAATGGTGTATCTATCCTATGTATGACTTTGCTCATCCACTTGAAGATGCTATTGAAAATATTACGCATTCAATATGTACACTTGAATTTGAGGCTCATAGGCCCTTATATGATTGGTTTGTAAAAGAATGTGAGATGCCTTCTGTGCCAAGGCAAATAGAATTTGCAAGGCTTAATATGACCAATACTGTTATGAGCAAAAGAAAGCTAAAACAGCTTGTAGATGAAAAAATTGTAGATGGGTGGGATGACCCCCGTATGCCTACTATAGCAGGTCTTCGTAGAAAGGGCTGCACACCTGAAGCAATCAAAAATTTCTGTTTAGCAATAGGTGTTGCAAAGGCAGACTCTATAGTTGATAGCCAAATGTTAGATTATTTCATCCGTGAAGATCTTCAGCCAAAGGCTCCACTAGCTATGGCAGTTATGCGTCCAATTAAACTAATTATTACGAATTATCCCGAAGATCAGACTGAGCTCATTGAACTTGAGAACAATGCGAATAATCCAGAAGCTGGAACAAGACTTGTAACTTTTTCAAGAGAACTTTATATCGAAGCTGAAGACTTTATGGAAATTCCACCAAAAAAATACTTCAGGTTATTCCCTGGCAATGAAGTTCGCCTAAAAGGTGCTTATTTTGTTACTTGTACTGACTTTATAAAGGATGAAAATGGGAATGTAGTTGAGGTACATGCTACATATGATCCTGAAACAAAAAGTGGATCTGGCTTTACTGGAAGAAAAGTAAAAGGAACGATTCATTGGGTAGATGCAAAAAACACAGTTCCTGCTCAGTTTAGATTATACGAACCACTCATTCTAGATAATCTTGAAAACAATGAAGGTAAACACTTTTTAGAGCAAATTAATCCATCATCTTTAACTATTCTAAGTGGATTTATTGAAGCAACTGCATCTAAAAATTTAAAACCTCTAGATAAACTTCAATTATTTAGGCATGGATTTTTTAATGTAGATACTAAATATACTACCCCAGATAATCTTGTGCTCAATCAAATAGTATCCTTAAAAAGCTCTTTTAAATTATAATTCACACATCATAATATCTTATTATATAAAAGATGAATTAATATTTTTAATAGCAAAGCCACTTTTAGATTTATTATACAAATTGTCTAAAAGTGGCTCTTTTAAATTTAATTGTTTTTTGCTATAGTTGCAATTATAATAATATTAATACAAGAATTATGTTTTTTAAACAATTTATTAATATAATCATTAGTTTATATTATACAAAAAATACACAAATATCTTAATATTTAATCTATTTTTTTGTTTGATGTAGTTATTCTTAAATGGATGCACAGCATAAAGTACTATTGAAAGGTGCATTCTGTGATGCCTAGAATTAATCTTTAAGGTAATCAATAACTTATGGTTTGTGTTATTTATCAATATGGCTTTTATATAGGAATACTCTTGGGAGGTACTGCATGAAAAATTCAAAACACATTATTGTACTACCTGTACTATATAGTTTAATGTATTTGCTATCCTTAAGATTCCCATCTGAATATTCATTGTTAATGAATACCTTATTATCGCTCTTTGGTAGTACTTGTGCAATGATATTTTGTATAAAAATTTATCAAAAACTTAATATCTATAAAAAATATTGGCTTTATATGACTTTTTCTTGTATATGTTACTTATTAGGGCATATTATCTTAAGTATTCAAAGTACTTTTGTAGCGTCTCATGCTATAATGTTTATGATAGGGTACATTTTCTATTTTTTAGCAAGCCTTTTTATGTTCCTTAGTATTCATTCTATTTGTTTTCATTATAGAAACAAATGGTCCAATTTTTTGTTTTCTATAGATACTATTATTATGTCTACTTTCTTTGGTCTTATCGTTTATAAACTTTTCATAAGTTATCTTTCATCAATTATAACATGGACGCCTATAGACTATTGTAGTGCCTGCATATTTATTATCCTGGATGCTCTTATATTAATTGAGCTTCTTTCATTTACCTTACCTAATCGACGTATTTTAAACTTATCTAAATCATCTATTATTTATGGAATCGGTTATATTCTATTTATAATTAGTCACATGAACTTTTACTATGAAGATATAAATAATGTCTATTCTAGTATTCAGTTTATTAATGTCTTTGTCCCATTAAGCTTTTTATGGATCACTTCTGCTGGAATATATATGCTTTTATCCAAAGAACAGATCTGTGAAGATAGTGCTCCCTCAAAGTTAGTGCATCAATCGCCATATGCTATTGATGGTACACATCCTATGCTTATCGCTACTTCATATTTAGGAGCATCTTTATTATTTTATGACAAATTAGTTGTTCAATTAATTCTTCTTATTATTTTATCAGCTCGCTATTTATGTTATAAATATTTAAAAATGCATGTCAAGAATAACTATTTACTTCAGCAATATAAGGATGTCAATAAACTTTTAAAAGTAAAAATAGAAGAAATTAATAAACTGAACATGTCTTTAGAAAGTAAAGTAATTGATCGAACTAAAGAATTGCAAACTAAAAACAAAAAACTTTATGATATGGCTAATACAGATGCCTTAACAGGTTTACCTAATCGTAGAAACTTTATAAAAAAATTGAATCAGCTTATTCATGGTGAAGATCAACAAGACAAATTTGCTTTACTTTTTATTGATTTAGATCGTTTCAAATCCATAAATGATCTCTATGGCCATAAAGTTGGTGATAGGCTTCTAATAGAGGTTGCAAATAGGCTTAAGCAAATTTTATCACCCACTAACTTTATTGCACGTCAAAGTGGCGATGAATTTATTGTCATCCTAAGTCCTATACAAAGTAAAGAACATGTTCAAGGTATCTGTCACAGACTTAATAAAGAATTTGAACAACCCTTCTTAATTGATGATTATATAATAATCTCTACCGTTAGTATCGGTTGTGCTATATATCCTTCAGTTTACCTAAGTTATTCTGAACTTATGCGTTACGCTGATATTGCTTTATATCGCTCAAAATCAGATGGAAGGAATACATATACAATATTTAACTCTGATTTGCAGAAAGAGGTAAACAGAAAAATGCTCATTGAAAGTCAATTGTTTAATGCACTCAAGCAAAATGAATTTGAACTTTACTATCAGCCTCAGCTTGATCTTGCAACAAATAAGATTGTAGGCCTTGAAGCTTTAATTAGATGGCATAATAAAGAACTTGGCTTTGTTTCACCAAGTGAATTTATACATATTGCTGAAGAAAATGGTACGATTACTTCATTAGGGTATTTTGTATTAAGGGAAGCCTGCATACAAGCTAAAAAAATCAACCAGAAGGTCAATCAGGATATTAAGATAGGCATTAATATTTCTCCAAAACAATTTTTAACTACAAATTTAGTAGATAATATAATTGATATTATTTCAACCAATAATATCGATCCAAAATATATTGATTTAGAAATTACTGAAGAATGTGGTATAAAAAATGAAGAAAAAACTATCAGCAAACTTAAATCATTAAAAGAATTAGGTATTACTATTTCCATAGATGATTTTGGAACAGGCTATTCCTCTCTTAGTTACCTAAAAAGCTATCCAATAGATACATTAAAAATTGCTATGGAGCTTACGAAAGGCATTCAACATCAAATTGAAGATTTGAAGATTGTTCAGGCAATTATTGCTATGTCTAATAGTCTTAATGTATCTGTTATTGCTGAAGGTGTTGAAACTATTGAACAACTAAATATTCTTCAGTCATTAGGTTGTCATAAAATACAGGGCTACTACATAGGTAAACCTATGCCCATTAATGAAATAATGTCTATGCTCCTTCATTAACTCTATCCTAAAGAACTAAAAGCTCTTTTTTACGCGAACCCATCCACAGGTTATGTACGTAAAAAAGAGCTTTTCTATAGTTAATATTACAGGTCAACGAATCTATTGAAGCGTTCGATAACGCTCTTTTTGCCAACTATATCCATAATCGTATATAGGTCTGGCGTATTTGCTCTATGTGTCAGTGCAGCTCTAATGGCTCCAGCAACATCAGCAACCATTCCTTTAAACAATTCAGGCGACTTCTTATAAGCTTTTCTATCGGCTGTATAGCCAAGTCCTATAGCTAACTCTTTAAGCTGAGCAAACCATGTTTCTTGACCTACACCAAACTCATATACCTTAACATAGGATTCTATGATTCTTTTTGCTTCATCAAGCACCATGTTTTTAGGAAGTTCTATTTTTTCTATAGCTTCTTCATAAAATAATTCATCAAAGAAATAACTAATTTTATCTGCTACTTCGTTCCACTTTGCATAATCTTTTCTAGGTTTAGGTCCATCTTTATCAATATTAAATATTTGTTTTGTAATATCCACATTTTTTGTAACCAGTTCATACATTCTCTTATCATATTTCATGGCCCACGCTGTATACTTGGTGTAAACATCCTCTGCTGACATTCTACAAATAACGTCTTTGCTAACATCATTGAGTTTAATAATATCAAAAAGAGCACCACTTTTACTCATTTTTTCAAGTGCTACAGGGAATTCATGATAATCCACAGTTGGATTTTCTTCCCGCCATTCTTCAAAGGACGAATTAATAATATTGAGTAAGTATTCAATGACTGATTGGGTAGGATATCCTTCTTCTTCATAATAGCTTACTGCACTCTCTGGGTCTTTTCTTTTTGATAATTTTCTCTTTGATTCTCCGTCAAGCTTCATAATCGTTGGTGTATGTGCATAATTTGGTATTTCAAACCCTAGTATCTCAAACAATTGGATATGGATTGGAAGGGATGACAGCCACTCCTCACCACGAATAACATGGGTCGTTCCCATAAGTGTATCATCTATAACATGAGCAAAGTGATAGGTTGGAAGCCCATCTCCTTTAATAAGTACAATATCTTGATTGCTTTCAGGAAAAGAAATCGTGCCTTTAATCAGATCATCAAAAGTAACCCTTTTATCTGAATTTCCAGGAGATTTCAACCTTATAATGTATTCTTCACCAGCTTCTATTTTTTTTATGGCTTCTTCAGGTGTTAAATTTCTGTATATAGCATATTCTCCATAATATCCTGGTGTTACCTTCTCTTCAATCTGCTTATCCCTAAGTGATTGTAATTCTTCGGCAGAAGCAAAACATGGGTAGGCAAGTCCTTTCCTAAGGAGCTCTTTAGCAAATGTCTTATAAATTTCTGCCCTTTCACTTTGTCTATAAGGACCATATTCTCCACTAGATGTTGTTTCTCCTGTCATACCTTCCATTAACTTTAAGCCAAAGTTATTCATCGTATCAATGGTATCCTCAATAGCACCTTCAACCTCCCGTTTTTGATCCGTATCTTCTATTCTTAGATAAAATACGCCTTTGCTTTGCGTTGCTATTCTTTCATCTATAAGAGCAGAAAATATACCACCAATATGTTGAAAGCCTGTAGGACTTGGTGCATATCTCGTTACCTTTGCCCCTTCTGGTAAATCCCTTTTTTTATATAGCTGTAAATAATACTCTGAAGTCTTATCTATATCAGGGTATATTGTCTGTGCCAGTTTTTCATAACTCATTTTTTCACCTTACCTTAACAAATTATTGTATTTTATTACATAAAAATATCCTTTCGTCTTATAGAATTCACAACTTCACTCAGATCTTACACTATGTGAATTTATTTGAGACGAAAAGATATTTCAAAATTAATTATGCATTTATTATACCTTTGCACATTGTGGTTGTAAAGGCAATTCACTCTAATAACATATAAAATGTGATTCAAAAGTGAAAATGTCCTCACGTACCACAAATGAAAATGTCCTTTTATGCCGAGAAAACTTGTTGATAATGAGTGAGCCATTAGGTATGCTGTTATGCCATATGGCTGTACTTACAAG
>JAEYPM010000021.1 GCA_023410675.1 Bacillota bacterium
CTTTTATTAAGCAATTCATATAACTTAACAAGCTCACTTAAGTAACTGTCCATCCATTCACCCTTCCATTGCCCTATAATATTTATACCTTTTACATTCATTACATTAAAATTATATCAAATTAATCATGAGTAAACTAGCATTAGTCAATATTTAGAAAATAAACTCAATAAAAAATTAGGTTTCTTTTTAACAAATTTACTAAAAGCCCTCATGATTATCTATTATAAATAAAATTCTTCAAATTTTACCACTTGTATATAGTAATTATACATAAACATCTTTATATTTCATACAAAACCTATGTTTAATTGTAATATTTAGTCATAGGTTTTTTATATTTTGTATTAAATAATTAACAAATATATAGTATAATAAAATAAAGTATTATTTATTCCGCTACATAAGGAGTGCTGCCATGAAAAATATAAAAATAAAACTAGTTAGTCTTATTTTATTTCCTTTTTCCTTATTGATAAACTATCTTTTTTCAAGGTATCCCCATATGGTTGATATCTATTATTCTTCTGGAATAAACAAGTTCTTTATCCAGTTAATTAGTACCATTACAGGGGTTTTCCCCTTTTCATTATTTGAAGTAGGACTATTTACTATTGTTCCTTTATCGGTTTTTTATATATTTTATAGTTTTATTAAAATATGTGTAGATCGTAAAAAACGTAAAGTGCTTATTATAAATTTTTTACTTACCATATCTGCATCATTTTCAGTTGTCTATTTTTTATTTCTAAGTACTTGGGGACTTAACTATAATCGCCCACGTTTAAGTCAAACAATTAATCTAACTACTAAAAAATATTCAACTGAGGAGCTTTCAGAACTTTACGCTTACCTTATCCATCAAGTAAACACTTTAAGTAATTATACAATAAGAAGCGAAAATGATCATATGATTATCCCAGGCGATAATAAAAAAATATTAACACGAGCTCAATTAGGCTACATTAATGCAGCAGAATACTTCCCAAATCTTGCTGGACATTATGGAGATCCCAAACCAATTCTTGCATCAGAGTTTATGAATTATACAGGTATAGCTGGCATTTATTCGCCTTTAACTGGTGAACCCAATGTCAATATTGCTCTTGTAGATTCTTCAATACCTTCAACTGCTATGCATGAAATGGCTCACCAGCGTGGCTATGCCAATGAAGACGAATGTAATTTTATTGCTTTTTTAACCTGTAGTATGCATCCAGATATAGACTATAAATATTCTGGATATCTACTAGCACTTAATTATACAGCTTCTGCTTTATCAAAATATGATCCAAATACATTATCAGTACTCAATCAAAACTTATCACCACGTGTACGTAACGATCTATCCTATCATAGAAATTATAATAAAAAATATGAAGGAAAAATTGAAACAGTGTCTGCAAAAGTTAATGATACTTATCTAAAAGCTAATGGCATAGCTGATGGTGAAAAAAGCTATGGTAAAATGGTTGATCTTCTATTAAGCTATTATCAACTTTACATAAGAAAAGAAACGAGCTAAAAACTCGTTTCTTTTCTTTATTTTACTTATTAGTATTTTTTGCAAATTGTGAGGTAACGATATCTTTATAATTAACTCTTTTATCTAGTTCACCTGCTAATTCCATAACATCCATTAACTTAGTTAAGTTTTCTTCCTTAAGCAATGGTTCGCTGCACCATGCATTGATATCTTTATATCTTTGAACAACAGTAATAATATCCTCTTTACTTAATTCTTTAAACTGAGGTGCAATAACATCAGCAATTTCTTCAGCAGTATGTGTCTGTACAAATGACTGTCCCTTATAAATTGCATTTGTAAAACTTTGAATGACCTCTGGGTTTTTGTCTATATAACTTTTTAGAGCACTATAAGCCGTATAAGATATTTCTCCAGATTCTTGACCAATAGAAGCGACAATATACCCTTGCCCTCCTTTTTCTAGAGCTGTAGCAATGGGTTCAAATAATGTAACATAATCCCCTTCTCCTGAAGTAAAGGCCCCTGCCATTGCAGCAAATTGTATATCGGTTCTGACATTGACAGACCCATTTGAAACATTTTCACCAATTGTTAGTCCATAATTTTTAAGCACGTACTCTAAAGTCATTTCAGGAACTCCACCTTTTCTTCCGCCAATTATTTCCTTCCCTTTTAGTTTTTCAAATGAGAAGTCTGGTTCATTGTAACGAGATACCAAGAAAGCTCCGTCCTTTTGTGTTAAAAGTGCAAAATTGATGGCGTAATCTGTATTTCCTTGATTGTAAACATATATTGAAGCTTCTGGTCCCATAAATCCAATATCTACTTCACCTGATAATAGTGCAGCCATTGTCTTATCCGCTCCTTGAGTTCCTACAAGTTCAACCGTTAACCCTTCTTCCTCAAAATAACCATTTTCTATTGCTACATATTGTGGTGCGTAAAAGATAGAATGAGTTACTTCTGCTAGTTTTACATTTTTGGTAGAACTATTGCTGCAACTGATAAGTGTCAAAACGAGTATACATGCTACTATATTGATTATACTTTTTATATATCTCATACCTTCTCACCTCATGCAAATGAATATTTAAATATGTGATGGTATAATATATTCTTATTTACAATATTTAGTTCCTTTCCCTTCTGATTATTTTTTCTATACTATTTACTACCTGATACATAATAAATGCACAAAATGCTAAGACAATAACACCCATCATAACCAAATCTAATCTAAAAACTTGCCCACCATATACAATCAAATACCCTATCCCGTATCTAGATACTAAAAATTCTCCTACAATAACGCCAACCCATGATAGACCTATATTAATCTTTATAATACTAACAATATTAGCAACATTTGATGGTAAAATAAGTTTAGTAAGCACTTGTAATTTGCTGGCACCAAAACTTCTGAGCATTTTTATTTTGTCTTCATCAACTAAAACAAAATAACTATAGGCAGATATAATCGTGGTGACTATAGATATGCTGATGGCTGTAATAACAATCCCTTTTATCCCTGCACCTACCCATACGATAATAATAGGAGCTAGAGCTGTTTTAGGAAGAGCATTGAGAACTACCAAGATGGGATCAAAAATTTTTGCTATCAACTTTGACCACCATAAAATAATAGCTACGATAATGCCAAGTATCGTCCCTAATGAAAATCCTAATATCGTTTCTATAACAGATATTCCAATATGTTTTAAAAGACTTCCATCTGTCATATATTTTATAAATAACTTGTAAATCTGAGAAGGACTACTAAACAAAAAGGCATTGATAATACCCCATCTAGCTAATAATTCCCACATAACACAAAAACCAATCACAATAAATACTTGCCAAAACAAAACGATATATTTCTTTTCTCTCTTTTCCTTTAGATATTTTTTATATTCATCATTTATTTCATTAACTTTCATATATTTAACTCCTTCCATAAAGCATCAAAATAATCTTTAAATTCAGGAGCCTTTCTAGCTGATAGGGGGCTTTTTTCTTCTTCCAGTGTAAGAATAACATCATATATTTTTTTAATGTTAGCTGGTCTTTGAGACAATACACATACTTCATCTGCAATGGATATAGCTTCTGCAATATCATGCGTTACAAGTATTGCTTCTTTATTTTCCTTCTTAATTATTTTATAGATATCATCACCTACTAAAAGTCTTGTTTGATAATCTAGTGCTGAAAATGGCTCATCTAAAAGTAATATTCGTGGATTAGTTGCCAGTGTTCTTATAAGTGCTACTCTCTGCCTCATGCCACCTGATAGTTGGTTTGGAAAATTTTTTCTAAATTCCCATAACCCATAATTTTTTAGAAGTTCCTCTATCTTAATAAGCGAATCCTTATTTAACTTTTTTTGTACTTCGAGTCCAATAGTAATATTATCAATAATATTCCTCCACTCAAGTAAATGATCGTTTTGAAACATATAACCTATTTGTCCATGAATCATAACTTCTCCACTTGTAGGGTTTTCTAGGGAAGCAAGAATGTTTAGAATGGTACTCTTACCACTACCTGAAGGCCCTAAAATAGCTAAAATCTCACCTTGTTTTAATGTTAAATTCAAGTCACTAAGTACACAAAGCTGAGAATGCTCTGTATAAAAGTATTTATATACATGTTTCATTTCGATAATATACTCCATAGACTCACCCCCTTTTTTTTCATATTTCTATATTATTTTACAATTAAGCCTTTATATATAATATTATCTATAGGTATATAAAGTGCATATCTACAGATTAGTTGCATTAAATTCTACATAATAAAAAGTCATATTATCCTACCTAATAATAGAGTAATATGACTTCTTACTTAATATATAATCTTATTAATATATAATCTTATTAATATATAATCTTATCAATTTTATCAGCTAATAACTCAGCTTCCGTATCTGCATGAAAAAATACTTCACTTAATTTTTTCATTTCTTCAATTATATCTGCGTATTTATTCTTAACTTCCTCTAAACTATCTTTTTTGTAAGTAAGCCTTTCTGTATTTAATGCCCAAGCATTTTGCAGAGCAGTTCTTAGCTGGATTTCTACTCTTATGTCATTATAATAGTCATTGTCATCATAAACATCCACTGCTGCTATAATATGGATTCCTCTATATCCCTCTTCACTTGGATTTTTAATTTTATCATCAACTTCAATAACTTTAATCGTTGAATTAACCGAAATGTAATTGAGCAAATCATAAACGCCAGCTATATATTGACAGATAACACGAACACCAGCAACATCTTGAAAGCTTGAAAAAATTTCATACTGTGGAATTTGTTTTCTATATACCTTTTCAGTAATACTTGCAATATCTTTTACTCTTCCTTCTACATTTATGATCTTATACTTTTCTCTCTTGACAAGTGCCGCATTAGCTTCAAACTCTTTAATAATGATATCTTTTGCTTTTGAATATATGGGTAAGGTTTTTAACACACTTTCTTTTACCTTTGGATAAAGCTTATTATTAGAAAGGGCTTCATAAGCTTGAACAACTTCTTCTCTAATCTTTTTTATAAATTCAAATAGCTCCTTAATCGTTGTATCCTTTTTGATTAAATAACAAAGTTCGTAAAAATCCTTTTTCTGCCACGTTAGGTTTGGTTCTTCATATTTAATACGGTCATTAATAACCTTTTCTAACAATGGTTCCGTATTTTCATAATATCTTAATACTGTACCAACATTCCATTTACTTTTTCCCATTCTAGTAATATACATGAATGTTGCTCCACATTCATAATGATGGATATCAACAATTTCTATGGTTTCCCCCACCATAAGCTCATCGATAGTATTGGTATAGAACTTGGGAACTTCAAACATTGCTATAGAACTTTGCAGTTTCCCCATATATGATCCCCCTTATCATTAAAATATTATTTTATATAATCTGCACTTACCCACCCTGTTTTCCCATTCTCTAGCTTTACCTTGCACCATCCCTTTTGATCCTCAAGTACTGATACTTTTGTCCCCTTAGCTAGTTTTGCAAGAATTGCAGACTGGGTATTATAAGCAGCTCTTAAATTTAATGTATTCACCGCTACAACCTTGGTTTTGTAGCTCGTTACTTCTACTTGACTTATAGGTTTTTCACTAGTCTGAGCAGATTTTACTGTGATATAGGCACTACTAACCCATCCAACTTTTCCATTTTCAAATTTAACCTCATACCATTGACTTGTGCTATTTAATAGAGTTACTTTTGACCCTTTGGCTGCTTGAGCAATAATGCCATATTCCAGCCCTGCTCCCTTCCTTACATTAAGATTATTAACCATAACCACTCCTGTAATAGAAGGTACTAACATATCATCGCTTGCTGGCGTATTACTGGTATCAACAGGTAGCGTTGTATTTGTATCAACTAATGACCCAAAATTATTTTTAATTATGTCTTTACAACCTGATCTATTAGCAAGAAGATCTTTTAAACTAAAATAGAAACTTCCCTTCACTTCAGGATACTCTTTATTGATTGTAAACTGTTTATTTATCTCTAACGCTACTGTATCCTTATATATTCCTTGACCTATGTATAATGCCACATTGGTATCTTTTACCTCATTACTCCACCAATTAACTAATGTGCTGTAATTAGCTGTTTTATGTGTTGTTTCCCAATAAATTTGAGGAACTATGTAATCAATCCATTCATTTTCAATCCATGATCTTGAATCTGCAAAGACACTATAATATCCTTCATTGCCGCCAGTTTGAGAACCTGTTGGATCAGAAGTATTATTCTTCCAAATACCAATTGGGCTAATACCAAACTCAATATTGCTATTGGTGTTCTTAATAATAGCACTCACTTGTTTTACCATGTCATTAACGTGTTCTCTTCTTAAGTTAGCAATAGCACCATCCTTAGTTTCGCCCTGTGGTAATGGATAGTTAGATGGATAAAAGTAATCATCGAAATGTATACCATCTACATTATACTTAGTAATAATCTCTAAAACAGTATTTGATATATAATTTTTAACGTCTTGTGATTCAGGATTATAATATAAAGCATTTTTATATTCCATCACCCATGATGGATTTTGTCTTGCTGGATGATTCATGCTAAGCTGATTTAAGTCAGTACCAGAAGTAGTTATTCTATAAGGATTGAGCCAAGCATGAAAATTCATACCTCTTTTATGCGTTTCAGTGATCATAAAAGCTAAAGGATCATAGCCTGGATCTTGTCCCTGCTTTCCTGTTAATGATTCTGCCCATGGATTGATAACTGATGGATAAAGTGCATCTGACTTAGCTCTTACCTGAACAATAACCGTATCTATACCTATTTCCTTCAATTCATCAAGTATTTTGATATATTCTTCTTTTTGAGCGTTTTCATTATTTTTTACTTTTGGATAGTCAAGATTATTTACTGTTGCTATCCAAACTGCTTGTACCTCTCTTGATGAAGTAGCAAATACATTAGATGGAAATAGTCCTATTAATAAAAAAGTACATAGAACTATAGAAAGTATCTTTTTCATTAGAATATGATCCTCCTTCAATATCTCATGTTATAGTTCATTATAGCATAAACGAACCACCATATACATATATTTCCTATTTTTTTAATAAAAATCTCGAGATATTAAAAGAGAAAGATATTCTGATAAAAAAGATCTATACAGCTACAGGATTTTTCTTAAGATAGGTATTATATTTAGTTTCATTGTCTTCACTCTCCAAAAGTTCTGGTGATAAAATACTTGCTATTTCTAGCATCAACACTGCTGAATAAATAATACTTAATTTAATATCACGCAAAATTCTATCTTCCATGTTATCTAAATGTGTCATATTTGTCTCATATAGTGCCACCTGTCTTTTTAAGTAAAATTCAGTTCCAATATTTTGAAGTACACTCCATTCAGTAAAAATATCATTTATGTCCATTTGTATTGCTAGAAATTCCCCAATATTTTTTTGCATGATTACTTCATAGTTTCTATGTCTTGATAGGTCAAGAACATAATAATTGTGTGCGTAACAAAAACAATCGCTAACATAATGACTCATAACACCAGCTGCATAAGCAAATGAATACATATGTCTTTTTGCCCTTAAATGGTTAATAAATATCTGACATTGGTTTAATGCTGTCGATTGATTATGTAATTTAATTCTCCTGTGTGGTGCAATATCAGGCATTATTGATCCCATTCGCATGATATTACTGTTTAACTTTATTGGTAAATATTCTTTTACACAATCATAGGCTTTACTTACAATCATTTTATGTGTCTTTAGTCTCAAATGCTTACCCCTTTCCCTACTCACATTGTTTCTCTTATATAAGCTCACGCAGTACAAGTATATGTCTAGCCTATGAATTCAATGACTCATTCACATTTCAAATATTGACTTATACTATGTCAATTCATCCTAAAGAAACAACATTTGGGTGATGAATACGTTAAGTATTCGGATTGTTTCCCTATATAGTGATTATATAATAAATAAAGCACGAAATATATATATATTTATTTACAGTAATAGAAGAAAACAACAATACTAACAATATAATGAGTGATTAGAACTTTTATTGTAATTTTTCCTATTATATTAGTCATATTGATTATGTAATTGTTTTGTTATACTCCAATATAGTGTGAAATAACTATCAAAAATAGTTAAAATCTTATGTATATTATTAATGCTTAAGTATGGTATTATATATAAAAGGTATTAACGCAAGACATATTTTCCATATTTTCATTTAATAATATTACTATTGTAATTTCCGTTATTATGATTAACTTCTTATAGATGATGCTTTGACCTCTCCTAAATGATGCATCACAATAAGAAGGCTTTCATATCTCTTATATTAAGACCACACGCCTATTTATTAATAATGCGTGTGGTCTTAGTTATTACTATATTTTCTATTTTATATCCCCTAGAGCAATTCCGTTTTTGCCAAGAGGCGTTTCTTGATCAAGGCTTACAAACTTGCCATTATACGTCCACAGTGCTTGTTTTACAAAATTATACTTTTCTTGGTCCCAAGTTGTAAAATCATCATAGACTAACCCCCCTGTATCTCCAGAGTTAGCATTAAAACACCAAAATGTATGATGTAATTTATTCTTAATAATTAGTTTTCTTAAATGGGTCATCCATGTAAGATTTGGTTCTTTCATAAAGCCACCCCATTCGCCAATAAGAAGGGGGGCTGTTTTTGTTTCATAAATATACATCCAATTATCTTTCCAACAGTCATTATATAAAGATTCATACGTATAACCTGTTTTGAACCATGGCTGCTGATGAACAGTAGGACCATAATCATGTGGTGAATAAACGAGTTTATTTTGGTACTTACCTAAATTAATAGGATAGTCCTTAACACCTCTAAGGTTTCCACCCCACCAATTGGAATAATAGTCACTTGGATTTTTTGAATTGTAACTACTATTGTTCTTAATATTTTTTGGATATATTTCAATGCCTTCTACCACTATAAGCACATTTGGATTATTTTCAAGCACCTTAAACGCTGCTTTTTCTGCAACATATTTCCAGTTATTTGGATCCTTTGAGTTGTTCCATATTGCTCTTGGGTTTTCATTTGCCTTTCCATGTGGCTCATTCTTTAAATCATAAGCAATAATCGTATCATCATTTTTATAGCGTTTTGCTATCCATCCAAGTGAATCTATATATACTTTCTCAGTAATTTCACCATTATACCATACTGGATACATATGTCCCATGGCATCTGTTTTAGCACAATGGATATCAACCATTATCTTGATACCATTTTTACGGCATAATGCTACAACATAATCAAAAATCTCAAGGCTATTCTTTGATTTTAAATTTGCGTTTGATGCTTGATTATAATTTGCTGCTGGATATTCTCCTTTAGACCATGAGTAGATTAGCTCTGTAGAAATAGGTATTCTTAATAAGTTAAATCCATGATCTGCTATCGACTGTATAGAAGATTCTAGATTTGCAGACCATAGTCCATCAAAGGTATTTGTTCCTGTATTATATCCAAACCAGTTAACGCCTGTTATCCAAACTTGTTTACCATTTTTATCTACTATTTTGTTTCCTTTAACATAAAGCCAATCTCCAGAAGTTGATGATTTTGGCATTAGCGTAGTGTCTACAGTATCATGCGTCTGTTCTACTTCTTTTGTGCTTTTTTCCTCTGTACCTACTTGTTTTTTTGCATCTGTATCTATGGCTTCTTCTTGACTCTCTGGGCTAATAACTACACGCTCTACTTTATAAGGATCGTCTGTTTCGATGATATAACCAAAAGTAATATTTCCACCTGCTAGAATGGTCACATTATAAGGTACAGGTGTTACTTTAAGAGTATCACCTATTATGCTATATTGACCATTCCAACTTTGTGCTATTTTAGCATTACTTGGGACTTTCATAGAAACAACCCAATTATTTACATCTGATTGTGATGTGTTGTTTACAACTGCATCTATTTGTGTACAGATTTTCCCCCCATTTGTCCAACTATTTCCTTGTTTCAATGTAACACCTAAAATGTTTGTTTGTTTTGCATTACCTTGCGTGCTATTAGTATCTTTTGTGCTATTACTATCTTTCTTAGTACTAATATTTTTAGGTTCTAGATCTGAAGCGTTACCATTTTCATCTGCTATTATAGTTTCTGTAGCAGTTTCGCTGATATTACTAGGTACATTTTTTTGATTATCGTCTTGAAGACGCGATGCTCTGACTTCATTACCAAGTAATATAGCAACACTAATTATCATAAATGTCACCAAAAACATCCCTAGCTTTTTCATTGTGCTTTTCACTATTTTTCCCCCTTTTCTAATTTATCAATATATACACACTAATGTTACTATATATAATAAACGTATTAACCCTCAAATTCAACACTAGTCTCTTACTTACTTTGTCTAATCAAAATACGCTAAGTCTGATTTCTCTCATTAAATTCTATCTATACTAAGATAATCTTTACTTATAGCCTTCATTTATAATCTTGATTTATAATCTTCATAATTAAATTGTTTAACCACTTGAATATCCTGAGGAGACTTATATAAGACTATAGAAGGTAGATTAACACCATTAAATGTATTATTTTTAACCATTGTATAATGTGCCATATCACAAAAAACTAACTTATCTCCTGACACTAATGGCGTGTTAAATGAATAATCACCTATTATATCTCCAGCTAAACACGTTGGTCCACCTAACCTATAAGTATACTCATATTCATTAGTTTTTCCACTATTAATAATATGGGGTCTATAAGGCATTTCAAGCACATCTGGCATATGACATGCCGCAGATGTATCTAAAATGGCAACCTTCATTCCATTATCAATTATGTCAAGAACAGTAGCTACAAGATAGCCTGTATTTAAAGCAATAGCTTCGCCTGGCTCTAAATACACCTTAATATTATACTTGTTTTTTATATACATAATAGATTGGATAAGGGTTTCAATATCATAATCTGGTCTTGTAATATGGTGTCCTCCCCCAAAGTTTATCCATTTCATTTTTTTAATAGCGTCACCAAATTTCTCATCTATGACTTGAATAGTGCGCCAAAGTGTATCAGAATTTTGTTCACACATCGTATGAAAATGAAGGCCATCTATTCCATCTAGATCTTCTCCTTTAAAATTTGATAACGTGACACCTAATCTAGAGTATTTATAGCAAGGATTATAAATATCTTTTTGTATTTCTGAATACTCTGGATTAATACGTATACCACATTCGATTTGCTTTGATGGGTTCGATTTAACTCTATTTTTATACTTGTTCCACTGATTAAATGAATTAAAAACTATATGATCACAATAACCCATTATGTCATCAAATTCTTCTTCGATAAAAGCTGGTGAATAAATATGCACTTCTTTTCCCATTTCTTCATAACCTAGTCTTGCTTCAAATAGGGAGCTTGCTGTAATCCCTTTTAAATATTGCTTAATAAGTGGAAATGTAGCATACATAGAAAACCCCTTTAAAGCAAGGAGTATATGGCATCCTGTTCTTTTCTGAACTTCTTGTAATTTCTCAAGATTTTTAGTCAGTAACCTTTCATCAACTATATAGCAGGGTGAAGGTAATAGGTTCGTATCTATATCAAAATGATTTATCATATTTTATACCTCAATCAACTAATATAGGAGAAAAACTTTCTTGCCATGGCAAGCCATGTTTATTTAAGGCCTCCATAAATGGATCTGGATCAAACTCTTCAACATTATACACACCTGGTTTTTTCCATTTCCCACTCATAACCATCATAGCACCTATCATAGCTGGTACACCTGTGGTATAAGAAATTGCCTGTGAACCAACTTCTTTGTAGCACTCTTGATGGTCGCATATATTGTAAACATAATATGTTTTTTTCTCTCCATTCTTAATCCCTTGAAAAATACAACCTATATTTGTCTTTCCTTTTGTTCTTGGGCCAAGAGAAGCAGGATCTGGTAAGACAGCCTTTAAAAACTGGAGCGGAACAATCTTTTTCCCTTCAAAATCTATAGGCTCAATAGATGTCATACCAACATTTTCTAGTACCTTTAAATGATTAATATAATTATCTGAAAAAGTCATCCAAAACCTAATTCTTTTAATACCTTTTATATTAATTGCTAAAGATTCTAACTCTTCATGATGTAATAAATACATATTTCTCTTTCCTATGCCATCAAAATCATATTCTCTCTTAATTTCTAAAGGTTCTGTTTCTATCCATTGTCCATTTTCTATATAACTTCCGTTTGCTGTAATTTCTCTAATATTGATCTCAGGATTAAAATTTGTAGCAAATGGGTATCCGTGATCTCCACCATTAGCATCTAATATATCTATATAATGTATTTCGTCGAAATAGTGTTTTGCTGCATAGGCAGAAAACACGCCTGTAACGCCTGGGTCAAATCCACAACCTAATAAAGCAGTAATACCTGATTTTTCAAACTTTTCTTTATATGCCCATTGCCATTTATACTCAAATTTAGCTGTATCAAGTGGTTCATAATTCGCCGTATCTAAATAGTCTACACATGTACTTAAACAAGCGTCCATAATCGTTAAGTCTTGATAAGGAAGAGCAACATTAATAACAATATCTGGCTGAAAACGCTTGATTAAACTGATAATTTCTTCTGTATTATCTGCATCAAGTTGTGCTGTTTGAATTTTTGTTTTGCCACCTTCTAATTTTTTCTTTAATGTCTCACATTTAGATACTGTGCGACTAGCAATACATATCTCTTCAAAAATCTCTGGCACTTGACAACATTTATGAACAACAACACTAGCTACTCCGCCAGCACCAATAATCAAAGCTTTTCCCATCTTGTAACCTCCAAATTCTTTTTATTCTTAGTAAATTCCATAGCAAGAGTAATTATAAATAAAATACCTTAGGTAATCAAGACTATAATATCATTATTTCATGAGATTACTATTTACTATGTTCTACTTTAAAGGCATTATATACATTGTTATCTTCAATTAATTCTATTTTTACGCCATAATGGTTGCTTAAGCATTTTTTTACTTCCTTTACTGATAAGTAATCGATGAGTTCTTTTGTGGTTTTCACATACATGGTTTTATTAGCTGTATGATAAGCAGTGTACTTAACTTTTTGTTCAATCAAAAAACTTAAATACTCTAATGAATAACGACCGTACTTATTGCCACATTTACTACATACAGTAAATACTTTATCATTAAACGAAGTATATCTTTTATTTCTAGCTATACAGAGTAGTCCAAGTTGTGTTACTGGATAGACTTTAACTATACTTTGATCCTCTTTTTTAAATAAACTTTTGGCATAATCATAAATCGCTTGTCTATCCTCTTCTTCATTCATATCCACTAAGTCAAGAACAATAATTCCTGATAGATTTCTTCTTATGATTTGATAAATACTTTCTTCAACTGCAAGCTGGTTAAGCTGTGCTATTGCTTTCTTATAATTTTTTGATAATATAGACTTGGCACTATTTACATCTATAATGGTCATGGCTTCTGTATAATTAATAATAAGATTTCCACCATTTTTGAGCCATATTTTAGTCTTAAGGAGATCACTTATTTGTTTTTCAATATCATATTTATAAAAAAGGTCTTCATTTTTATCAATGAGTTTTACTAAAAATGAAATTTTGTCATTATAGTATTGATTAATAAAATAATTAATATCTTCTAGGATTCTCTCACTATTACATATTATTTCTATTTCATTGTTTCCATAGATATTATCTTTTATGATCTGGATATACATAGGGTCTGATTGATATAAAATAGTCCCTTTAGATAATTTATCTTTCTTATTGAGTAGATCATCCGTTCTTTTTACAAGATCATAAATATCCTTTTCCATTTCATCTTTTGTTGCATGCATCGAGCTTGTCCTTGCAATCATTCCATACTTATTTTGACTAGCAGCAATAATTAAATCATAAATATATTTTCTTTTTGCTTCTTCTTTAATATTCTTTGATATCCCAATAACCTCTTCAAAAGGTAAACATACAAAATGCTTCCCAACTAGGTTAATGAATGCTGTAAGCTTATGTCCCTTATCTCCTTCATTTTCTTTAACTACCTGAACAGCAACTCTACTCCCTTGATGAAATTTATTCTTATATTCTTCAGGCAGTTTATTCATGTGTAACAATCCATTTTTCTCCATGCCAATATCAATAAAGGCAGCATTTAAATCTTTTACAATGTTCTTTACTTCGCCTATTATCACTGAATCATATATACGGTCATCAAGATTGCTATCTAAAAATATTGTCTTTAAAACATTATTTTGAATAACTGCAATCCTTGTATAAATAACTCCTTCATCAATTAGCACTTGTATTTTCATTGTTTTCTCCTAAATTTAAATAAAGGTATGCACTTATCTTGTTCAAATGTATATAGTTCTTGTCTTTCAATATAATAAAGTTTATTATCTAGATTGCTATTTGTAATTGCTGTTAAGAAAAGTTCTGGATTTAAATTTGATTGACTCCCTGCATGGACCTTTATATCAATACATAAGGCATCATCAAGGTTGTCTATCTTATGTGAAAGGATCATTGGTCTTATGTCTATCTGCTGTAATCCTTTTTTTGTCTTCTTGGTAACTAATATCTCTTCTTGATTAATTTTTTGCTCAATCTCTTCCTTATTTAAAGATGGAAAATATTCCTTTGGTAAATTAATCCTGTAGTCTGCTGCACTAACTAGACTCATAAGTGATGGTGTATTCTCATCAATTAAAAACGCATCTAGTATTTTAATATCTTTTGTCAGTACATCATTTAAGGATTCCTTAACCTTATATACAGCTATATTTTCTTTAGTAATAATATCCATATATTCTCCTACACTACTTACACCAACTGATAACGGTAATGCAAAATAAACTAAAGAATGTGGGTTAAACCCTAAAGAATATGCTACTGGTAAATTAACGACTTTTATTGCCCTTTGAAAAAGTCTTACTGTATCTAAATGTCCTACAAATTTAACTTGTCCTTGTTTTGAGAATTTTAGTCTAATTAACATGACATACTCCTTCAGCTAACTTATTTGCACCACATCCACTGCATTTTTCCCTGCAATTTTGTGTTATTAAGCACTTTCTTGCCTTTTCGCTCTCGTTTTGCAAAAAAGATTTAGTAACGCCTATGTCAATAAAATCCCATGGTAATATTTCATCATATGCTCTTTTTCTATTTGCATAAAAATCGAAAGATATATTCGCTTTCTTGGCAGCATCTTCCCACTTTTCATAGCTAAAGTATTCACCCCAACTATCAAATTTGCAGCCATTATTAAAAGCCTCATAAAGTAACTTGCCTACTCTTCTATCACCTCTTGCAATGACTGCTTCTAAAATACTGGTTTTCGCATCATGATGATTATATTTTATTTGTTTCCTTGTAATGGCATTTTTTAAAATATTATGCTTGTTAATAAAACTATCTATTGTATCTTGTCCCTCCCATTGAAAAGGTGTAAATGGTTTCGGAACAAAACAAGATGTACTGATCACAAGCTGAATATTACTTTGTCTTTTATCTTTATCTACTGCATAAAATGTCTTAACTATCTTCTCACCTAGTTTAGCAATTTCTAAGACATCTTCTATTTCTTCTAATGGAAGTCCAAGCATAAAATATAGCTTAACTCTATTCCATCCTCCTTGAAAAGCCAGCTCACATCCTTTAATAATCTCTTCTTCAGTTATATTTTTATTAATAACATCTCTCATTTTTTGTGACCCTGCTTCTGGTGCAAATGTAAGGCTACTCTTTCTAACCTCTTGCACTTTGTTCATTAGATCTACAGAAAAGGCATCTACTCTTAAGGATGGCAAAGATAAACTTACATACCTGTCATTACATACGTTAATCAGTTCCTCTGTAAAGTTTTTTAGATCTGTATAATCACTTGTACTAAGAGAGGCTAATGATATTTCTTCATATCCAGTACTTTCAATAAGTTCTTTTGCTTTTATTATTAAGGTATCTTTACTTTTTTCTCTTACTGGTCTATAAATCATACCTGCCTGGCAGAATCTGCAACCTCTTATACATCCTCTAAACATTTCTAAAGTGGCCCTGTCATGTACTGCTTTAATCCATGGAACAACTTGTTTCTCAGGATAAAATACCAAATCAAGATTTTCAACTAGAACTTTATTAATCTTTGTTTTTGCTTTAGGATGGTGACTAGTTTTTTCTTTTATTGTTCCATCTTCATGATAGCTTTCACTATAAAAACAAGGGACATAGATGCCCTCTATATCTAGTAAAGATTCCAAAAATGATCGTCTATTTTTCCCACTTTTTTTATGCTCATTATACATGTCCATTATCTGATCATAGTTTTTCTCCCCTTCACCAATATAGAAAAAATCAATAAAATCAGCTAAAGGTTCAGGGTTATAAGCACAAGGCCCTCCAGCAACGATTAATGGGTCCTCATCCGTACGATCTTTACTATATATTGGAATGTTCGCTAGATCTAACATATTCAAAATATTAGTATAACTCATCTCATATTGAAGTGTAAATCCTACAAAATCAAATGACTTAAGTGATGAATGTGTCTCTAATGAAAAAAGAGGTATATTATCTTCCTTCATTTTTTCTTCCATATCAATCCATGGCATAAAAACTCTCTCACAATACATATCACTTCTTCTATTAAAAAAATGATATAAAATATGCATTCCTAAATGACTCATTCCTACTTCATATACGTCAGGAAAGCAAAATGCAAATCTTATATCTACATCTTGCAGGTTCTTATGATAACTATTAATTTCTCCTCCAATATATCTAGCAGGCTTATCTACGTTCTTTAGTATTAAATCTGATAACACAATCTGATTCATTTTTTCCTCCAGTTTATGAGCTATTTCCTATATTCACTAATTATATCTTCCAAACCATCTACTAGAGAATATAGCTCTTCCTTTTGTATCGTTTTATTAATTTCTTCATCTAACAAATAAAGCATATTTTTATTACTCGAATATTGCATAGTACATAATACTGTAATGAGTATCATAATACATATTATACATTGCCATAGCCATTCATTTGCATGAAGGTAAACAAGGCTTTGCTTGTCTTTTTCTTCCCATGGTCTTTTCCTTTTCACTTCTCCCATTCTTATACACCACCTAAAATAAATTTTTTATCATTCTATATATATGGGACAAGTAAAAAGGTTATTCTATGTCTTTGATAAAATAAAAAAAGACTTAAGTAAGTCTTTTTTTATTTTAAGGCATCTCTCCAGCCTAAGTCTCCTCTTTCTAGTGCTTTTACAAGAAGTTCAGCAGTTGCTAAATTTGTAGCTATAGGTATATTATGAATATCGCAAAGCCTTTCTATTCCTCCTAAGTCTGGCTCATGAGGTTTTTGTGATACAGGGTCTCTTAAGAAAATGACCATATCCACTTCATTATGTGCTATTTGTGCCCCTAATTGTTGTGCTCCCCCTAGATGTCCCGCTAAATATTTATACACGTTAATATTCGCTGCCTCTTCAACTAACCTGCCAGTAGTTCCAGTAGCATATATCGTATGCTTGGTAAGTATATGCCTATAGGCTATAGTAAAGTTTTCCATCAGCTTCTTTTTTGCATCATGTGCAACAAGAGCTATCTTCATTACATTTCCTCCTTCTAAAACATTGTATCTTCCTTACTTGCTGCTACGCTTAGTACAAGGCCCATCCCCATCATATTGGCCCATAATGAGCTTCCTCCTGAACTTATGAATGGAATGGTAAGCCCAGTATTTGGTAATAGGTCTGATGCAACACCCATATTTACGAAAGATTGAAAGGCAATCATTCCTATATATCCTACTACAATCAATTTCCCAAAATCATCTGGTGCTGCTCTGGCAATCCATAGCCCCCTTACAATAAGTAATAGTATTAATAAAACAACGATCAAAATGCCTATAAATCCAAATTCTTCTGCTATGACAGCCATAATAAAGTCATTTTGAGATTCAGGTAAATAATTAAGTTGACTAATAGACCCTTGGTAAAGTCCTTTTCCCCTTAAGCCTCCTGACCCAATTGCTTGCTTTGACTTGTAAGTTTGATCACTGGCTTTTTCACTGTCCTCTCCATTTAGTTTATCTAGAATTCTTTGTCTTTGATAAGGCTTTAATATAATTTGATCTTCATCCTTAATAATGTATATAAACAAACTGCCCATCACTAAAAATCCTACAAGTGCTACTGTCATTATATATTTTATCTTTAGTTTACTTACAAATAATTGTATCACTAATATAACAATAAAAACAATACTTGTTGATAAATTAGGTTGCCTATTTACCAAAATAAAAGGAACAAACTCAAAAGCACCTATAAGTATGATAGGCCATATTGTATTAATCTTTTCATTGTATTTAGCAATGAGCTTTCCACAACAAAGAGCAACACTGATCTTAGCAAATTCTGATGGTTGAATTGGCATAGGCCCAATCATAATCCATCTTTCAGCCCCCCCCCTATTAATACCCAGAATAAATACAGATATAAGTACAAGGATTGTAGCGATATAAATCACTAGATACCAATCCCCTAGCAGATGATAATCAATACACATGACCACAAGCATAAGAAGAAATCCTAATATAAAAAACACAACTTGCTTAGTAACTATATTTGTATCACCTGAATAAGCTGTTGCACTACTAATAGCAATAGTACCTATTCCAATTAATATGCACATAAGCAGAACTAACCATATATCTATTCTCTTAAGCCTCTCTAACTTAAACATATAAACTTTGTTTTCCTTTCTTGTTGATAAAAGAGCAGCACTTAACTGCTCTTTTATATTACTTCACCTTTTTTAGACTTTTTATAGGGATATTTGCTGATAAGACAGGAGCCTTTTTCCCACCTTCTTCATACTGCATATTAGAAATTTCCATATTAAACTCATCTGTATCAATATCAACATATTTAGATATAACAGCTAAAATATCTGCTCTCATCATTTCTAAAAGCTCTGTTGAACAGTTCATACGATCATGAATTAATACAAGCTTAAGTCTATCCTTAGCTACTGATCCAGACTTGTTCTTTTTACCAAATAATTTATTAAAATCCAGCATCATAATCCCCCCTCTTATTATGTTTATTTACTAAACCCAAATACTTTTTTAATTTTATCCACTATTCCACCATTAGCATTTAAATCTAAGAAAGGTTCTTCATTTCCTTCTATTCTATTTGCAATGTTTCTAAAGGCTTTTCCAGCAAGGGAATGGTTTTCTGCTGCTGCAGGCTCTCCCTTATTTGTAGTAATTACAATTGTCTCATCATCTGGAACAACTCCTATTAAATCTATCGCAAGTATTTCTACTACATCCTCAATGGGCATCATATCTCCACGTTTAACCATATTCATTCTTATACGATTAATAATGAGCTGAGAGTTAGATACACCATTTGCCTCAAGAAGCCCAATAATTCTATCTGCATCTCTAACTGCTGATACCTCTGGCGTTGTGATTACTAAAGCTCTATCTGCTCCAGCTATTGCATTTTTAAAGCCCTGTTCAATACCCGCTGGGCAATCAAGGATAACATAATCAAATTCTTCTTTTAAACTCTGGCATAATTTCTTCATTTGTTCTGGACTAACTGAATCTTTATCTCTGGTTTGTGCTGCAGGAATAAGATAAAGACCTTCATAACGCTTGTCCTTAATTAAGGCCTGCTTTAATCTACATCTACCTTCTACCACATCTACAACATCATAGACTATTCTATTTTCTAGACCCATCACAACATCTAGATTTCTAAGACCAATATCTGCATCAATCAAAACAACTTGTCTACCTGATAGAGCAAGTGCTGTTCCTATATTGGCCGATGTTGTAGTCTTTCCAACGCCACCTTTTCCTGAGGTAACTACTATTACTTCACTCATATATGCCCCCTTGTGCTGCTTCATTATTTTATTATCTCATATATTTATTTTAACATATCATTAATAGATTTCAAATCTATTTGATCAACATATATTTGCTCTTGTTGAATATATGCTATCTGAGGAATCTGCTCTTTTTTACCATACACTGTATCTCCATCTGGAGACTGTGCCACTATATTTCTTAGACCTATCTGGAGGGCATACATGCCTAGTGCAACAATAAAAGGTTTTGATACATTTAAATTAAGTCCAGCATGTACTTTTCCCTTTAAAGCACCTAGGATAATAATATTCCCTCCAGCTGTTATAAGACCTCCTGGATTAACATCACCAAGTACTACAATATTTCCATGATATTGTATATGCTGTCCAGAACGAACAATACCGTAATGAAAATGAGTATGAGATGTCTGGTCATCATAAGATTGATTAGTATTGACAATTAAGTCATTCTCAAGTTCATGAAGAAAAGATATATTAAGAATATTTTGATTCCTAAGAAGAGTAAGTAATCTGTCTTGCTCTTCCCTTGTAAGCGTTCTTCCTTTAAATCGTATACTTACTTTAGAACCTTTAAAAAACTTTTTTGAGGCATTCAACTTATCAATAAATTCAGATAGTACCACATCGAAGTCTGCCAAATCATCCATTAATACAGTAATGCCATCACCAGTTCCCTTAAAAACTACCAAGTTCTTTTCACTCATAGCTCCTCCTCTATTCTCTAAATGTATTGTCCAAACTATTTTGCCCTATTGGTTCATCTAGTCTATAATAGCTTTTTAAGATATCTTCTGCTATAATACTGCCATATTTGCCTAATCCATCTGCGTTGTATATTGATACAACTATAGCTATTTCAGGTTTCTCATATGGGGCAAAACCCACAAACCATGCATGTTCATGCCGAGTTCCTTCTTGAGCTGTGCCTGTTTTTCCTGCTACCTTAAATGGCATTTGGGTAAAATAATTTCTTGCAGTGCCCTCATTTCCTTGAGTTACCTCAAGCATTCCTTCATGTATTATCTTCAGTACATCTTCTGAGACATTTAAATCCTTATTTTTCTTTACAGGTCTTTCAACATATTCTTTTGCATTTTTTTCATCATAAATACCATTAACGAGTTTAAGATCAAACAGTTCCTTTCCATTTGCAATACCTGCAATATATCTTGCAATCTGTACAGGTGTATAGGCATTTTTGTCTTGACCTATCGCTGTACGTACTGTCGCTCCATCTGTCCAATCCAGTTCTAAATTGCTTAAAAGATTATCTGCTATAGTGCGTGATAAATTTCCCTTTACTTTTTTAATCACATATTGTTTATAATAATCTTTTTTAGTATCTAGTTCGTTAATTCGTTTATTAAGCTCAGCAACTAGCTCTGGATTTGTGTTTTGCCTTAGTTCTCTCCTATATAATACTGTATAAGCATAATCATATGCATCAATAATACTATTTTCATTAAGTCCCTCAAGACTTTCTTCAATTAATATATCTATATTATTGGTCATCATTTTATCAAGATTATGTGTAAGGTTTGCTTTGGTCTTTGCTCTTAATGATGTATTTGATAAGTCATCCATAACACCATTAACAATATCGTTAATCGTTGTATGCAAATTTAACTGTAAGTAGCTTTGCATATCTCCTAAAGACTCTTCTATAATTTCATCCATATGAGGTTCTAAAGCATCTTGAAGAATCGGATCTATATTTCTCTTTAATTCGTACTGCATTAAATAATCTATTTTACCATTAATATCTTGTGCATAAGCATCACCTAATGGATAAATCCCCTTTTCTAGAGTCTTTCTTATTTCAGAAGCTTTATTTTTTCTTTCTTCTTCATCCATATCCTTGACATAATTAAGTTGCATCGTTATTTGTGAACGGACTAAATTTTTAGGTGTTGATACATTAGGATTTGTTTCTGAAATTTCAATGCCACTTTTTTCATTAAGTCCAAACATATCAACATATTTTGTAAGGGTCTCAATTCCTCCATATGGGGTCTTACTCTTCTGATTTAATCTATAAGCTACTTCATAAAAATAATAGTTACAAGATACTTCTAATGCTCTATAAATATTTGTAGAGCCATGTCCACCTCCTGAACGTGAATGTACCCAACATCTTGGATAAGGACTACCAGCTTTGGTAAAAACACCTGTATCATATATAACTGTACTTGGGGTAATAACGCCTTCTTCAAGTCCAGCTATACCTGTAATCATCTTAAAAGTAGATCCTGGTGCTTTTGGTGTTCTTACGGCTCTGTTTAATAAAATGCTTCTTTTATCCATATCATCAGACAACATCGTATAATAAGTATTAAAATTGCTGATCATTTGGTTGCTATCAAATGAAGGATATCCCACAATTGCTAATACTTCACCTGTATTAACATCGGTCACTACTGCAGAAGCACTAAATGGATCTACAGCTATCTGACTTGGTTTTAGACTGCCATTTTCAAACAGTCCAATTAAAATACCTTCCACATTTCCATGCCTATTACTTTTAATAGAATTAATGGTATCTTCACTTAACTGTATACTGTTTTGCTCATGCATAGCGAGTAGAATGTCTTTCAGTGTACAGTTTGGATTATCTTCTTCTAGCCATTGTAACAGCAATTGTTTACGCGACATTTCTTTTCGAACATATTCATCAATATTCATGTATTCTTCATTTAGCAAATCATAGATTTGTCTTTGCGTTGTATTAGGCTGTGCTTCTTTCATTATATCAATGGAAAGCTGATTACTTTCTATCATTGAAATGACTACATCCTTCCCCGAAAGAGCTTTTACTGTGGTAGAACCACCTTTAAGCCTCTCAGCTATTGCCTCACTTAATCTCTTTTGAATACTATTATAGGTATCTCTTTGTAGATCTAAATCTATTGTTAGAAAAACATTATTCCCTTTTATTTCTTCCTTTGTTTCAATCGTTCTTACTCTTCTTCCAAAATCATCAACTTCCGCTATTTCAATTCCTTTTTTCCCTTTAAGTTCAGATTCCATTGTTTCTTCGATGCCCATTTGCCCAACAATGTCATCTTTATCGTAACCTAAGTCCTTCATACTTTCATACTGCATCTCTGTAATCGTTCGTGTATAACCAATAATATTACCTAAGAGTTCTCCTTCAGGGTAGTATCTAACAGGCTGAACATCAACATTAATTCCTGGATATTTATTATGATTTTCTTCTAGTATGGCTACTGTCTTTGGTGAAACATCCATAGCTAATGTCACAAGCTTATATTTGTAATAAGCAAGCTTATAAATTTCAGTTCTTAATGCTATAATTTTACGAGCATCTTCATCAGATAGAGACTCATTAATCTGATATATATCTCTTAAATAATTAAATAACTCAGGTGCTGTATAGGTCATCAGTTCCTGTCTATGTTCTTTATCATTTGCTGGTATATTATAGATAAAACTTTTAATCTCTGTTTCATTGCCAGTAAAAACAAAAGGAGTTTTTTCTGAAATAGGAATGTTATCTATATATTGATCGTTATTATCTATAATGGTATTAGCAACATCAAGCAAAACCTGATTTAATTGATCCTTATTTCTATTTATCTCATCTTGTTTCATTTTGACCTGTTGATCAAATTTAATGACATTAGTGGGTTTATTAATGGCCAGCGGTCTACCATACCTGTCAAAAATGAGCCCCCTAGTTGCTGGGATCTCTATTTCCCTTTCTACACTTGCTCTTAAGCCATATGCATATTTACTATGTTCTATAATCTGCAATCGATAAAATTGCAATATTACTGCACTGTACATAAGTAAAATAACAATAAATAAGTAAAAAATCCTTTCTTTAAAAATAGGGAGGATATTGTTTAACAATCTCTTCACATAAGTGCCCTCCTAATCAAAAATATTTCTTGTCTTCCTTTCATACACTTCTAGTTTCTCATTTATCAAATACATGAGTTGATATACAATTAAAGATAAAGTAATAGTATAGATTAATTCTGGAATAATTATTGACCTAACAAAAAATAAAAAGTTTAATTTACCGCGCATAATAAAATTAAGCATGTGATAAAAACTTAATGCGAAACTTGAAAACATGGTACATAAAAAAGGAAGAATAAAATTTTCCCTGTAAAAATTAGCATTAAACTTCCCACATATATAACCAATCAAACTATAAATAAGTATCATAGGACCTAATGCTATGCCAAAACTAATGTCATGGAGAATACCACTCACACACCCAATTATTGTAGCTTCCTTACTCCCTCTTAATAGAGCAAAAGAAACAATAATCATTATCATAAAATTAGGTGCAATATCACCAATTCGTATCACGTCAACCAATGCCGCATCCATGACATGTACAAGTAATAGCATTATTCCTACCACAAAGATTCTCATATGTTACTCCTACCCCTAATTGTTTTTTGTTTGCATAACAAGTATTTCTTTTATATGCTTAAAGTCAACAAAAGATCTAATATAAGCATATTGCGTTAAACCATCTTTACCTGTAACTACTTCTTCAACTGTTCCTACTGGAATACCTGGTGGATATATTGAACTTAGGTGAGAAGTAACAATTTGATCGCCTTTGATAATTTCTGAAGAACTATCAATTTCCAATATTGTTAGCCCATCATTAACACGTTCAATATCCCCTCTTAATATTCCTATATCTCCTGTTCTTACAACTTTAACACTCGCAGAACTTCTATCATCCATAATAGTAAGTACTTTTGAAGATAATGGGTATACTTCTATGACATGTCCTACTAACCCTCCATCTGATAAAATAACATCATTTTCACTTATGCTGTTCATAGACCCCTTGTCTATAGTAAAAACCTTATACCAGTTCCCTGTTTCCTTACCTATAACATTACTTCCTACAGAAGGATATTCACTATATTTTTGTTTCATATCTAATAGTTTTTTTAGATTATTATTTTCGTCCTTATATTCTTCTAATATGGAGTTCTCGTAGGTTAAACGTGAATTTTCCTTTTTTAGCAAATCATTTTCTGTAAGTAAGTCTTCAACCTGTTGAAATTTACTAAAAATGTCATGACTACTGTTACGTACAAAAGAAATACCCTTCTGAAATGGGAACATTAAATAATCTACACCTACACTTATAATAGGAATGTCAAATTTTGTACCTATAAGTATTACTATCGCTAAAGCTGAAACCATAACAGCCGCTATTTTCTTAAACTTCTTATTTACTTTCACGGCTCTCGCTCCTTGTGTTCTTAATGATCAGCAAATATAGCTGCCCACTTTTCTATATCTTCAAGTGCGTATCCTGTTCCTTTGGCTACACAATCTAGTGGATCTTCTGCAATATTTACAGGCATGCCTGTTTCTATGCTTATTAATGTATCTAATCCTGTTAGAAGTGCTCCACCTCCTGTTAGCATAATACCACTTTCCATAATATCAGCTGAAAGCTCTGGCGGCGTTTTCTCTAGTGTATATTTTATTGCATCTATGATTGCATTTACAGGTTCTTTAATTGCTTCTGTCACTTCTTTAGAAGTAATAGTAAGGGTTTTAGGAAGACCTGACACTAAATCTCTTCCTCGTATTTCCATTGTAGATTCTTCTCCTATTGAATAAGCTGCACCAATAGAAATTTTAATTTGTTCTGCTGTCCTTTCACCAATCATTAAATTATATTCTTTTTTGATGTATGAAACGATATATTGATCAAATTCATCTCCTGCTACACGTAATGATCTACTAGCTACTATTCCTCCTAAAGAAATAACTGCTACATCTGTGGTTCCACCACCAATGTCAACAACCATGTTCCCTGTAGGTTCTTCTACTCTCAGTCTTGCACCAATAGCTGCTGCCATAGGTTCTTCCATAATAAGTGCTTTTTTGGCTCCAGCTTTTTGTGTTGCTTCTTCTACTGCCCTTCTTTCTACAGAAGTGACACCAGATGGTACGCAGACAATAACTCTTGGTTTTGGCCCAATAAATGACTTTTTATGTGCCTTTCCAATAAAATATCTTAGCATAGCTTCTGTTGTATTAAAATCAGCAATAACACCATCTTTCAAAGGCCTTATCGCTACTATATTTCCAGGAGTTCTCCCTATCATTTGTTTTGCTTCATCACCAACAGCTAATACTTGATTTGTCTTTTCCTTAATAGCAACAACTGATGGTTCATTTACTACAATTCCTTTACCTTTTACAAAAACAAGTGTATTTGCTGTTCCAAGGTCTATACCCATATCTTTTCCAAACATCTTTAAGTCCTCCTATTAAAATCCAGATTATGGCTCATATTTAGATTTGTTTTTTAAAATAAGTTCAAATAGTGTAAATAACTATCTACTTTATGAGTTCTATATATGAAGAATACACAAATTCCCATACATAACATGATACAGTTTTTTTTTATGTTTTTCAACACTGAACATCTAATTATAATAAAAAAATCTATATTTTGTAAATCTGTAATCTATATATAGAAATATAAGTATAAATATAGATTACATATACCCAGATTCTTTCAAACTTGTGTATATTTTATCTCCTATTATAATGTGATCAATCAAAACAATACCAATGAGCTCTCCCGCCTTTTGCAGTCTTCCTGTGATAAGAATATCTTCTTTACTTGGCGTAGGATCACCACTTGGATGGTTATGCAGTACCAAAATACTGTTGGCAGATTTTTGTATGGCTAATTTATATACTTCTCTAGGATGTACTATAGAACTTGTGAGACTTCCAACAAATATGGTTTTATGCTCAATCATCTTATTTTTTGCGTCCAATAACACTGTAATAAAGCATTCTTGTTTTTTATGTCTAATTTGTTCCATAAAATAATTGGCTATATCTTTTGGAGAAGTCACTTTTAAACTCTCTGAATACTTTTCTTTTGATATCCTTTTTGATAATTCTAAAAGACTTATAATCTGTATTGCTTTAACATTTCCTATCCCTTTTATTTTTGTCAGCTCATCGTAGGACATATTATAAAGCGATAACAAAGATGGAGTATTGCCATTTAGACATAATAATTGATGAGATAACTCTAATACATTGCAATTAGTAGTTCCACTTCTAAGCAAAATAGCAAGGAGTTCAGTATCTGTTAATGCTTCTATCCCTAACTTTTCATATTTTTCATAAGGTCTACTATAGTATGGCTTATCTACTATTCTCATAAATATCTCCCTATTACAATCTGTTAGAATTATTGCCAATTTTTTTCTAAAACATACCATTATATTTTATAGTAAATATATATTTCATCTGCTCACATTAAAAGAGCGTAGTAGTTAAAACTACTACGCAATAATGCCAAATATTGAGCAAGCATAACAATTATATGCCTTCTTCTATATATCAACAAGTTCCTAATCTTCTTCATTGATTCAGCCACTTAATGTTGTTTCTCTTAAATAGATTCATAGGGCGTAACTTATAATCCAAAGTATGAATGCTATAACCATATTTTTAGCTCTTTATATATTTTACAAAGGGGAAAACCTACAATGTTATAATAATCTCCTTGTATTTCTTCAATAAATAACGCTCCCTTTCCTTGAATACCATAAGCCCCTGCTTTATCAAAGGGCTCTTTTGACTCTATATAAGATAGAATTTCATCATAAGTTAATTCTTTCATTCTAACTAATGTAACTTGGTAAAAATTATTAACCATTTCTTTTTGATGCCACCTCATACTAACTCCTGAATATACTTCATGTACATTTCCTGAAAGCATTTGTAACATCCTAACTGCATCTTCTTTATCCTTTGGCTTCCCTAAAATCTTCTTATTTGGAGCTACAACAAGTGTATCACATCCAATGACAATATGGTCTTGATGATCTAGAGCCACTGCTTGTGCCTTTTTATCTGCTAGCAACATAACATTTTCTTCTGGAGATAAAGCCTCTAATACTTCTTCATTTACCTCTTTGGATAGACTGATAAAATCAAAGGGCAAAAAGTTCATAAGCTCTAATCGCCTAGGCGATTTAGATGCCAAAATAATTTTCATATGTGATATCACCTCATAATACAACTAAATTTTTTTATATACAAATACACCTAATACCATACCTAGTATACCCGAAATAGTTATATTAAACTGAATCTGAAAAGCAAGTAAAATGGCACCTAAATTGACTTGAAAAGGGCTGTCAAAACCAAACACCTGTTTGTAGTTCATCCATTTTAAATAAACTAAATGAGAACATAATTCACCTATAAAGTTTCCTATAGTAAGACCTGATAACATACATAATAATAATATTCCAAATCTTGCAGTTTTATTTACAGACACATTTCCCCCACCCATACTTATACTGATTTTAATATAATGGCTTTTGTAGGACATTTATCTTTACACTTGCCACATCCTACGCATTTTTCTGGATCAATTTCAGCCAAATTATTTTCAAGTTTAATAGCACCTACTTCACATTGCTTCACACACAAACCACAGCCAATACAGCCAATACTACAACTTGCTTTTACTTCCTTGCCTTTATCTAAAGAAATACATTTTACATGGTAGGTACTACTTTGCGGTATCATTTTAATAATACTTCTTGGACAGGCATGTGAACATGTACCACATCCAGTACATTTTTCATTATTAATTACAGCAAGACCATCTACAATTTCAATAGCACCAAACTGACAAACATTTTCACAATCTCCATAACCTAAACAACCATATTTACATGTTTTTGGGCCACCATTTACTAAATGAGCATCTTTGCATGTCTTAATACCCTCATAGTTGTATTTTGTTTTTGCATAAGCATTATTGCCTTGGCATCTAACAAAAGCAATTTGCTTTTCACTTACATCAGCTTCAACGCCCATAATTTTTGCAATAGCATCTATTTGTGATGCATTACATACACCGCAATTTGTGATTTTTGCTCCACTGTTGACAATGGCATCTGCAAAAGCTTCACAACCTGCAAAGCCGCACCCTCCACAATTTGCTCCTGGTAAATTTTCTTTTACTTGCTCTACTCTATCATCAACTGCAACATGGAACTTTTTCGCTGCAATTCCTAGACCAACACCAAATATTAAACCTAGACTACCTATTCCAATTACAGAATATACAATACTCATGATGTCCATACGGATCCCCTCCTTAGCTAGTTTCTATATCTTGATTAAATTTTGAAAACCAAAAAATGCTATTGCCATAAACCCTGCAGTAATTAATGCTATAGGAAAACCTTTAAAGCAATTTAATATATTGTTCTTTTCTATTCTTTCACGAATTCCTGCAAAAAGTACAATAACCACTGTAAAGCCAATAGCTCCTCCTACTCCATTAATAATTGATTCAACAAGAGAATATTCTTTAGTCATATTAATAATGGCAACACCTAAAACAGCACAGTTTGTTGTAATAAGTGGTAAATATACGCCTAATGCAGAGTACAACGCTGGACTAGCTTTCTTAATAACCATTTCAACAAATTGAACCAATGCTGCAATAACAAGAATAAATGCTATAGTATAAAGATATTCAAGCTTAAGCGGAATTAATATAAACTCATAGACTATATAACATATCATTGAGGCTAGTCCCATAACAAAAGTAACGGCGAGTCCCATGCCAACAGCTGTTTCAACCTTTTTTGAAACACCGAGAAAAGGGCATATCCCCAAAAATCTAGAAAGTACAAAGTTATTAACCAGTGCTGTACTTAAAAATAGTAAAAGTAAATTCATTATATATGCTCCTTTCTAATTTTCCCTCGCTCTTAAAGCTTGAATAATAGCCATAATAATTCCAAGAGTAAAAAAAGCACCTGGAGCTAATATCATAATAATAGCTGGATTATAAAAGCTTGGCATTATATTAAGCCCAAAGATACTTCCTGAACCTAGGACTTCTCTAACAATACCAATACATGTAAGAGAAGCAGTAAATCCTAGTCCCATACCAATCCCATCTAAAAAAGATGGAAGCGGCTTATTTTTAGATGCATAAGCCTCTGCTCTAGCTAAAATAATACAATTTACTACAATAAGTGGTATAAAAAGTCCTAACGCTTTATAAAGAACTGGAACGTAAGCCTTCAAAATTAACTCTACCATTGTAACAAAACTTGCAATAACAACTACGAATGCTGGAATACGTACGTTAGATGGTATGATCTTTCTAAGCAGAGAAATTACTAAATTAGAACATGCTAATACTGCTGTTGTAGCAAGTCCCATCCCTATGCCATTAATCGCACTCGTAGTAACTGCTAATGTAGGACACATGCCAATAACTTGAACAAATGTTGGATTATCTAGTATAATTCCAGCTTTTAATCTGTCTCTTAATATATTCATTTACTGTCCTCCATTCATAATTGCCTGTTGATGTTCTTGCATATAGTTTAATGCCTCATTAATGCCATTAGTAACCGCCGTTGATGTAATGGTTGCACCTGTAATAGCTGCAATATCATTTCCCTGTGCTTCGCCTTTAACAACTTTTATAGGAGCTTTTTTTTGTGAAAACTGTGTTAAAAATGTTTCCTTAGTAACATTTGCTCCAAGCCCTGGTGTTTCAGAATGACTGAGTATTTGCACACCTATAATGGTAAGTTCTTTATCCACTCCTACCATGAGTTCTACAGGACCTCCATATCCCTCTTTTGCCACCTTTATGACAAATCCTATATTTTCATTATTCTTTTTAGCCATATATACTTCTTGAACTTTAGTGGTATCTACATCTTGAGCAGGAATGAATGTATCTGCTTCCTGAATGATTGCTTTCATAGCTTCCTGCTTTGTAATCTCATTTTGATTAGCTATTCTAGTTTTTGTACCTTCATACACAAGTCCTGAAAGACCCACACATACACTTGTGATTAAAAATAAAATAATGCCGAGCCTTATAGGTTCTTTCATGCTTTATTTACCTCCCCAAAACGTTTTACCTTTACATATCTATCAATGATAGGTACAACTAAATTCATTATTAAAATGCTATAACTTACGCCTTCTGGATACCCACCAAAAAGCCTAATAATCGCTGCAATAATTCCTGCACCGATTGCATAAATAATTTGTCCTTTAAGCGTCATAGGTGTTGTCGTATAGTCTGTAGCCATAAAGAATCCGCTGAGAATAGCTCCTCCTAAGAACAATGAATAAAAACTGATATATGCACCTTGTCCTCCAAAAATAAACGTCATAATAAATAACGTAGCAAGATAAAAAACAGGTATATGCCATGTAATAACTTTTCTCACAAGAAGATAAGCTGCTCCTAATAAAAGTGCAAGTGCGGATACTTCACCTAAACTCCCAGCAATAGTTCCTATAAAGACCTCCATAAAATCTGGTAAGCTTTCTATATTACCCATCTTCATAAGAGCGAGTGGCGTTGCACTTGTAATAGCATCTACAGATGATAAACCTCCAGAAATATCTAATGGCTGAGTAAAGCTTGTTAGCTGTGTAGGATAAGCTGCTAACAAAAATGCCCTTGCTGCTAAGGCTGGATTTATGAAATTTTGACCAATTCCTCCAAATATTTGTTTTGCTAAAATGATAGCTACGAAGGCTCCAACAATGACTACATAAATTGGAACATTAGCAGGTAAATTATAAGCTATAAGCATCCCTGTCACAATAGCACTTAGATCTTTAATTGTAATGGGTTGCTTGGTAAATTTTTGCCATATCCATTCAAAGAAAACACAGCTTATACAACTAATTAAAGTTACAAGTAACGCACGAAATCCAAAAATCCATACACTTGCTGTAAGTGCAGGTATTAATGCAATGATTACATCAAGCATAATGCTCTGTATACTGTGTTTTTCTTTAATGTGAGGTGATGAAGAAACACTAAGCAATTTTTCCATCTCTATTTCTCCTTCCCTTTGCTTTTTTGGCTACGTAATTCACTTTTTGCTGTTCTAATACTCTGAACAAGTTCTCTTTTTGCAGGACAAATATAAGAACAACATCCGCATTCAATACAATCCATTCCATTATTTTGGGTAAATAGATCATATTCATGATTTATTGCATTTTGTTGGATTACACTTGGGACTAACGCCATTGGACATACCTCAACACATTTTCCACACCTAATACAGTTTTGAATTGTTCCTTTTGGCATATCTGCCTTTGTAAAGCATAGAATAGCTGATGTTCCTTTAACAACGGGAACATCTATATTAGATATTGCTTGTCCCATCATTGGACCACCAGAGATGATTTTAACTGTGTTTTCTTCATCCCAATTTGCATATTCTAAAATTTCTCTATAAGATGTTCCAATTCTTACTTTTAGATTGCATGGATTTTTAACACCACTTCCTGAGACAGTCACAATCCTTCTCATAATAGGTCTTCCTTTAGTTACAGCTCTCCATATTGCAACTATTGAATCAATATTAAAAACAATGCATCCTACATCTATTGGTAACCCTCCTGAAGGAACCTGATTGTTAGTAAGTGCATAAATAAGATGTTTTTCTGAACCTTGAGGATATTTCGTATGAAGCACTTGAATATTAATACGTTTTTCATTTTTTGTTGCTTCTCTTAATTTATTGATTGCATCCATTTTATTATCTTCGATACCAATAATAGCTTTAGCCTTAGGGAAAACACGAAGCAAAATTTTTAGGCCACTTATAATACGTTCACTTTCTTCAAGCATAACCCTATGATCTGAAGTAAGATACGGCTCACATTCTGCACCATTAACAATAATGTGTTGAACGCTCTTCCCTTCTGGTGGCAGAAGCTTAATATAGGTAGGGAAGGCTGCTCCCCCCATTCCAACTAATCCAGCTTCTTTAACAATGTCTACAATTTCATCTTTATTAAGTTTCTTATAATCTTTGTACCTATATCTTTTTAAAGTGGGATGATCTTCATATTTCAAATCGTTTTCGACCACCACACTCATTACTTTAATCCCTTGATACGTTAATCTCTCTTCAATTGCAAGCACATTACCTGATACACTACTGTGAATTGGAGCAGAAACAGGTGAAGTTGCCTCTCCAATTTTTTGACCAACAAATACTTGTTCACCTCTTTTAACGACTGGTTTACATGGGCTTCCTATATGTTGCTGCATAGGAAAAACTAGCTCTTTTTGTGGCATATAGATCTCAATAGGTTTCTGATTTGTGGCTTCTTTATGATAAGGGGGATGTATGCCCTTTTTAAATGTTAAAAGCTTCATAATGTCTCCTCTCTCTATCAATGAATGATACAAACCTAAGTCCAAATTAAATTATAACATTTATTAAGAAATACTCAATAAATGTTAATAATTTATCATTGTCAATTATATACTATTTTCCCTTTATTTCCCTAATATTTTGTGTAATATATTCTTCTAACCATGCTAGTACTTCAAGATTTTGTATAGGCACACCATCCAAAACAGCTTTTATTTCTTCAGTATCAAAAGTAAATGAACTGTTGTTAAATGAATGGATATATATACAGTGAATGAATGGTTTTCCCATAATTAGCGTCGTTATTGTTTTAGCCATATCACCTATAGGGAGCCTATCAATATGATCATACTCCATGCTCGCTATTATCTTCGTTCCAATGTTTTTTTTGCTTTCTATTGTAACATTTCCGTTACATTCCATACACAATTGATTCAGCAATGGAATTCCTAGTCCAACTTTCCTTAAATTTCTACTGGTTACAAAGGGATCCTTCACGCCTTCTACCATTTCATTTGACATACCTTTTCCATTATCTTCTATACTAATTGTTAATCTATTAGATATAATATTTTCTTCTATATGCAATCTAATTTGACTAGCTTCTGCTCTGATACTATTTTGCATAATATCTAATATATGAAGTGATAATTCTTTCATATTTATGGTTTCCTTTCTTTACGTCTGTTATGGCATTTGACATTCTAAAAAAGGAATTAGGTTAGTCCTAATTCCTTTAGTAAAGTATATAAAAACCATTATTTTTCTAATACACGGATACTTATAATATCTTGTATTTTGCTTATATTCCTTATATTTTCTTCTGTCACTTTTGTATCTGTATCAATAATTGTATAAGCATATTGTCCTTTACTTTTATTCATCATATCTTGTATATTAATTCCCTCTGTAGCTATTATATCCGTTATTTGTTTAATCATTGCAGGAATATTTCTATGAATAATCGCTACTCTACAATCTGTAGACCATGCCATCTCGCATACTGGGAAATTAACTGAATTCACTATATTTCCATTTTCAAGATAGTCTTTTACTTGTTTTACTGCCATGATTGCACAATTGTCTTCTGACTCAGGCGTTGAAGCTCCAAGGTGTGGTATTGTAATAATGTTTTCATTATTCATAACACCTTCTACAGGGAAATCTGTTACATACTTGCTAACAATTCCCTCTTCAATAGCCTTAATAATATCCTCATTGTTAACCAAAGTATCTCTTGAAAAGTTAAGAATTCTAACGCCCTTTTTCATTTTACTAAAAGCATCTGAGTTAAACATATGCTTTGTTGACTCAACTAAAGGAACATGTATCGTAATATAATCACAATCTTGCAATACTTCATCAAGTGACATGGCATGCTGGATATGTCTAGATAATCCCCATGCCGCATTAATAGAAATATAAGGATCGTAGCCCACTACTTCCATACCTAGTGCATGTGCTGCGTTAGCTACCATAACACCAATAGCTCCTAAACCTATAACACCAAGCTTTTTACCAAGTATTTCTGGACCTACAAATTCACCTTTTCCCTTTTCAACTGTTTTTGCAACATCATCTGTTAGTGTCTTAGCCCAATTAATTCCTTCTACTATTTTTCTTGATGAAAGTAAAAGTCCTGCAATAACTAATTCTTTTACTGCATTAGCATTTGCACCTGGTGTATTAAATACTACGATACCTTTTTCTGAGCATGCGTCTATTGGAATATTATTTACTCCTGCACCAGCTCTTGCAATTGCCTGTACAGTATCTGGAAGATCCATATCATGCATTTTTGCACTTCTAACTAAAATAGCATCAGCACCTTCTATATTGTCAGAAATGCTGTAATTGTTATCAAATAAATCTAAACCTACATTAGCAATTTTATTTAATGTTTGTATTTTATACACAGCCCTTACCCCTCCTAGTTGTTCTTTTCGAATTCTTTCATAAATTCAACTAAAGCTTTAACACCTTCTATTGGCATAGCATTATAAATACTTGCTCTCATCCCACCTACACTTCTATGCCCCTTTAAATTTACAAGTCCTTTTGCTGCTGCTTCTTTTACAAATTTAGCATCTAACTCAGCATTACCTGTAACAAATGTCACATTCATTAAAGATCTATCTTCTTTTGCTGCAGTTCCTTTAAATAATTTTGATTGATCAAGATAATCATAAAGAATTGCTGCTTTTTCACGATTTGTTTTTTCTAGTGCCTTTACCCCACCTTTTTCTTCTATCCATTCGAACATAAGCTTAAGCATATAAACACCATATGTAGGAGGTGTATTGTACATAGAATCATTTTCAGCCATTGTTTTATAATCAAGCATTGTAGGCACATTATCTTTAGCAAAACCAAGTAAGTCTTTTCTAATAATAACAAGTGTTACGCCTGCTGGTCCTAGATTTTTCTGAGCTCCAGCAAAAATAAGGCCAAATTTTCTTACATCGATCTCTTCTGATAAAATATTTGAAGACATGTCTGCAACCAGTGGTACATCTCCTGTATCAGGAAGTGTAGTATATTTTGTACCATATATTGTATTGTTTGTAGTTATATAAAAATAATCCGCATCTTTCGTAAATTGATTTTTATCAAACTCAGGAATATGTGAATAATTATCTGATTTTGAAGATGCTACAACCTTAACTTCCCCAAACTTTTTAGCCTCTTTGAGAGCTTTTGAAGCAAAAGCACCAGATTCAATATAATCTGCTTTATTAGAATTTCTAAATAAATTAAGTGGCACCATGGCAAATTGCATGCTTGCTCCTCCTTGTAAGAAGAGTACACTATAATTGTCTGGTATATTCATGATTTTCCTTAATTTTTCTTCTGCTGCTTGAATAATTGGCTCATAATCTTTCGAACGGTGACTCATCTCCATAACACTCATTCCACTATTGCCATAACTTACCAATTCTTTTTGTGCCTTTTCTAGAACTTCTAAAGGTAAAACCCCTGGTCCTGCTGAAAAATTATAAACTCTCATTCTATAAACCCTCCTAAATAGTATAAGTAAAATTTTGAGTTAATTCTCTATATAAAATATTAATCACTTTTTGTATATTAGTCAATTACTTTGTTACATTTATGCCAAAGTTGCCACCATAACTGCCTTTATTGTATGCATACGATTTTCTGCTTCATCAAATACTACAGAATGTTTGCTCTCAAACACCTCTTCAGTCACTTCATTTCCCTTAACAGCTGGAAGACAATGCATAAACAATACATCTTTATTTTGCGTTTTTTCTATTATTTTTTCATTCACTTGATAAGGCTTTAACAAAGCAATCCTTTCTTTAGCTTTGTCCTCTTCACCCATTGAGCACCACACATCCGTATATAGGACATCTGCCTCTTGTACATTGTCAATATCGTCTGTAATAATGATCTTTGAACCACTTTCTTTAGCATATTCTAAACACTTATTTACATGCTCCTCATTTGGCCAAAGGCTTTTAGGGGCAATAATATATATATCAATGCCCATTTTTGCACATCCTATAATTAGGCTATTTGCCATATTGTTTCTGCCATCGCCCAAATATACAAATTTCTTTCCCTTAAGTGCTCCTAAATGTTCTTTCATCGTTAATAAGTCTGCTAAAATCTGTGTAGGATGATATAGATCTGTAAGCCCATTATATACTGGTACGCCACTATATAATGCTAATTCTGCAACTACATCTTGTGAAAATCCTCTAAACTCTATTGCATCAAACAATCGTCCAAGCACTCTTGCTGTATCTTTTACACTTTCCTTATGTCCAAGTTGAATGTCATTCTTTCCTAAATATTCAGGATGAGCTCCTTCATCAACGCAGGCAGCAGTAAATGCACAACGCGTACGTGTTGAAGGTTTTTCAAATATAAGTGCAATATTCTTACCTTGAAGAAGATCACCTTTTATTCCCATTTTTTTCTTAGATTTAAGCTCGCTTGCGAGTTCTAATAAATAGTTGATTTGCTCTGATGAATAATCATGAAGTGTAAGTAAACTTTTTCCTTTTAATCCGAACATAAAGATACCTCCTGTATAATTATTTATATAATGTATTTTTATTAATAATTATACACCATACACATGAATTTACAATATATTTTTTATACTTTACTATCTTTCCTTTTATAATTATTATTTTTTGTCTTGCCTGTATAGTGCTTTGTTTCTTTTTTAGACTTTATAAGGCACTTTTGTGAATCTCCAATTAAATCTACTCTCTTAGCTTTAATTAATGCCTTACAGACTAAGTCATAATTCTCTTTTTTATTATATTGAAGTAAAGCTCTTTGCATATCTTTTTCTTCCTTAGTTTTGGGAACATCTATCTTTTTCATAGTTCTTGGGTCAAGCTCTGTATAATACATGCATGTAGATAATGTAGAAGGGGTTGGATAAAAATCTTGTACTTGCTCTGGAATATAATGAGTCTTCTTTAAGTAAAGGGCTAACTCAATAGCATCTTCTAGGGAACAACCTGGATGAGAACTCATAAAATAAGGAACAATATATTGCTTTTTCCCTAAATTTTCACTTTCTTTATAAAATCCTTCTAAAAACTTCTCATATACTTCTCTTTTTGGTTTTCCCATGTAGTCTAATACATGATTTGAGATATGTTCTGGAGCTACTCTTAGTTGCCCACTTACATAGTGCTCACAAATATCTTTTAATATTTTTTTATGATTTTTATCTCCGAGTAAATAATCATATCTAATTCCTGAGCGTATAAAAACTTTTTTTATCTTAGGTAAACTGCGGATTTCTTCTAACGTATCCATATACTTTCGATGGTCAATATCCAAATTTTTACACGGAGTAGGATGTAAACAATGTTTATTCTTGCAGGCACCTTTTTCAGTGGCTTTTTCACAAGGAGCTTTGATAAAGTTTGCTGTTGGCCCACCAACATCATGGATATAGCCTTTAAAATCTGACATAAGTGTCATCTTTTTTGCTTCTTCGACCATAGACTGTTTACTTCTTCCTTGCACGATTCTACCTTGATGAAAAGTTAATGCACAAAAGCTGCAGCTTCCAAAACATCCTCTATTGCTCGTAATACTAAATTTTACTTCTAATAGAGCTGGAATTTCTCCAATATTTTGATACATAGGATGCTGTTTATTTTCAAAAGGCAGCTCATAGATACTATCTAGTTCTAGCTGTGTTAAAGGATATGCCGGAGGATTTTGAACAATTTTTATCCCATCATAGTCCTCAACTAATATCTTAGCTGTAAAAGGATCTATGTTTTGGCTTTGCACATTAAAACTTAGAGCATATTTTTCTTTTGACTCTGTGATTTCTTTGTAGCTTGGCAACATAATATAGTCATCATAGATATTTTCTAATGAAGCTGTTTTATATACAGTTCCTTTAATATATCCAAGATGCTTTACTTCAATTCCGCTGTCTAGTGCATCTGCTATCTCCACTACACTTTTTTCACTCATACCATACATCAGTAAATCTGCTTTAGAATCTAATAAAATAGATCGTCTTACTTTATTGTCCCAATAATCATAATGAGCAAGCCTTCTTAAGCTTGCTTCTATTCCTCCTATTATGATCGGGACATCTTTATAAGCTTCTCTTGCTCTTTGAGCGTATACAATTACTGCCCTGTCAGGTCGTTTTCCCACTTGACCTCCTGGTGTATAGGCATCAGTTTTTCTTCGCTTTTTAGCTACTGTATAATGATTCACCATTGAATCAATATTCCCTGAACCAATAAGAAATCCAAGTCTTGGTTTGCCTAGTGCTCTAAAACTATTACAATCTTTCCACTCAGGTTGTGCCAATATACCCACTTTGTATCCAGCTCTCTCAAGAACCCTCCCTATTATGGCCGTCCCAAAGGAAGGATGATCTATATAAGCATCTCCTGTTACTAAAACAAAATCTAGTTGCGGTATTCCTCTGTCCTGCATATCTTTTTTACTTACTGGTAAAAACATGCTCCCTCCTAACTGAAGTATTCGATCGCTTCTTTGTAATCTGTTATAAAATGATCTGAGATTTTAATGAGTTCCTTTTTTACAGCTTCTTTTTGACCATCTTCAATACCCCATACATCCATTCCCGCACTTTTCCCAGCTCTTGCACCATTTGGAATGTCTTCAAATACCAAACATGCACTTGGATCTACTTCTAGTTCCTCGGAAACTTTTAAATAAATATAAGGATGCGGTTTTCCTTTTTCAACCTCACAGCATGTCCTTACTCTATTAAAGTATTTTTTGATTTGAAGTGCTTCTAAAACAGCATTTAGCAATTCTATACTGTTACTTGTTGCTATACCCATTTTTACATTTTTTTGACTAAGTAACTCTATAAATTCTTTTGCATAGCTTTTAAGCTTCACTTGATGCATATAAAAATCTTTGGCAATCTCATTCCAACTTGCTTTTATTTCTTCAATTGAATCAGGGATATTAAATCTCTCTTTAAAATAGATTGCTGTTTCAGTAAAACTTTTCCCTTCAAGAATCTTGTCCATATCACTTGGGGGTGTAATACCAAATCTATTTAAATAGACCTTATCCACTTCATCCCATACCCACATGGACTGAATGAGTGTCCCGTCTAAATCAAATATGACACCCTCATATTTCTTCTTCATATTAACCTTCACCTCTTAAAAGACTTAGTTCTTCCATCGTTAACTCCCTATATTCTCCAACCTTAATATCATTAGGCAATCTCAATTTCCCCATCTTAACTCTTTTAAGATAAATCACTTCTTTGCCTACTTTAGACACCATTCTTTTCACTTGATGAAATTTCCCTTCAGCTATTGTTATATATACCTCAGAAATATCTCCTGAAGAAATAATTTCTAAAGTAGCAGGTAATAACTGGATTGCGTCTCCAAGTATCATTCCCTCTGCAAAAGCTTCGATGTCTTCATTTGTCATCTTTCCTAAAACCTTAGCATAATACACTTTTTTAACACCTTTTTTAGGTGAAAGTAACTCATGCACAAATGTTCCATCATTGGTCAAAACAAGTAACCCCTCGGTATCTTTATCTAATCTTCCTACAGGAACAAGATCTTTATTTTGATCGATTGGCTCTAATAAATCTATAACTGTAGATTGAGTTTTGTCCTCAGTAGCTGTTATTACACCGCTTGGCTTATTTAATAAAAAATAATAAAAGGGTTTATAGTAGACTGTCAATCCATTTACTGTTACATGTACATTTTCTGGATCTAATAAATACTCTGGTTTATTAATTATCCCTAGGTCTACTGCCACTTTTTTGCTCTTAATCAGCTTGTGTACTTCTCTTCTTGATCCATAGCCAACATGAACAAGATATTTATCTAACCTCATTTTTTTCACTTGTTTCATTTTTATCATCCCATCATTCTCCAACTTGGAGGATACTGATTTTTTAATAATCCATTTTGTGATTTTACAAACCCAAGTGGGTATCCATCAACACATAATACATGATAGCCTTTATGTGTATCATATATTATAGTTTCTCCTTTTAAATACCTCATAACACGCTCATCATCAGCTGATAAATCAATAGCATCTTTAAAATCTTCTTTATTGTATCCAAGTACTATAGCATGAGCAGGTTCAAATCTCTTATTTTTACATTCCCCTAAAAGCATGCCACTTCTTATCACTCTAAGTCCTGATAAATCAGGAAGTTCTTCTTCATAAAGATATACTTTATCTTTAACTTGTGTAATGGGTGTATCTAAGGAAATTGTTGTGTATCTATCAAAAAATTCTACAGCCTCATTAATATCTTTAAGTGTCCTTTTCTTTTTAATCACGTTATAACTCGTCTCATCACCATCTATTTTTTCTAGAAGACATACAAAATGGCCTTCTCCTTCTAAATGATGAGGCCATAACCTAAGGGCCCCTTCAATACTTTGATGTGCATCTACCCACTCTGGATGTGCTTTTTGAATACCGCCTACTGGGTTTAATGGGATAACCTTATAATGTTTATGCCCCTTTAAAAAGTTATCAATCATTTCCTCATTTTCCTCTGGAGAAAAGGTACATGTTGAATAAAGGATCATTCCGCCCACTTTTAGCATTTTATCTGCATATTCTAATATCTCTTTTTGCATTGCTGGATATAGGGTATGATGTTTTTCCCAGCTTTGCATTGCAGCTGGCATTTTTCGGAACATCCCCTCTCCTGAGCAAGGTGCATCGATCAGTATTTTATCGAAGTATCCCTGAAATCTATCTGCAAGCTTTTTGGGGTCTTCATTTATAACTACTGCATTTTTTATGCCGAAATTCTCAATGTTTTTAAGTAGTGCCTTAACTCTAGTTGCACTAATATCGTTTGATACTAAAATACCACTATGTCCGAGCTTAGCTGCTATTTGTGTAGACTTGCCACCTGGTGCCCCGCAAAGATCTAAAACTTTATCACCTTCATTGATCGGAAGATAGGCACCTGGTGCCATAGCACTTGGTTCTTGAATATAGTAAAGTCCTGCATAATAATAAGGATGCTTGCTAGGTATATCTGTATCAGAATAATAATAACCCTCCCTGCACCACGGAACACCTTTTGCAGTGATAAATGGATTTATTTCTTTCCACTTGTTTATATCTACTTTTAAAGTATTTATTCTAAAACCTGAATACTTAGGTAACTCATACGACTTTAAATAAGCCTCATATTCGTCCTTAAGAAGGTTTTTCATTTTTAGTTCAAATGCGTATGGTAATTTCATATTTATTCCTTTCCTATAAAATATAAGAGCTAAGCATCAATTTCTATTGGCATAAATTCTAAATAATCTGCTGATACTAGACTATATATAATATTTCCTACTTTTCCTTTTATATTTTTTCCCCACCCATGTTTATCATGTAAGTGGCCATAAATAACATGTGAAACTGGATACTGCATAATGAGGTCTATAAACGCCGAAGAAAAAGCCCCTTCATTTGTAGGGGGATAATGGAGCATCACAATAATTTTTTTTGCCTGCTTACTCATTGCATCATCTAATGATAGTTTTAGCCTTACAAGTTCTCTTTGGTATATTTTATTATCCTGCATAGTAAAACCATCTTTTTCTGGACATATCCACCCCCTTGTCCCACATATTGCAAGTCTATGGCACATATAAGCTTTATTTTGTATAAAAAACATGTCCTCATATAACGTATTTAACCGATTTATTTTCTGCCACCAATAATCATGGTTGCCTCTCACATATATTTTCTTACCTGGTAAATGATGAAGAAGATCTAAATCCTTAAGTACCTCTTCCCATTTCATAGCCCATGAAATATCTCCTGGTATTAGTACTATATCTTCTTTACAAACTCTGCTGTTCCAATTAGCAATAAGTCTTTGTTTATGATTTAACCATTCTACCCCAAATATAGCCATAGATTTATCTTTATTCCCATCTAAGTGAATATCAGAAATTGCAAATACTTTCATGTTCCTTCTCCTTATTTTTTCATTATAGCATACGTCTATTTAGGTTACAATCTAGCTAAAGCGTAGGTTAAATATGTACTTTATACTTCTCATAAAATTTCAAAATATAGTAGGGGTTGATCCAAAATTCTTCATTATCTTTCGTTTTAACAGCTATCCCAATATGCAAATGTGTTTGAAATTCTCCTCTTGTTCCTTCTGGTCCATATCCTGTATTGCCCATCACCCCTATGATATCACCTGCTTGAACTTTGTCCCCTTTTTTAATGTGCTGAGGTTCCTCATATAAGTGAGCATAGTAGAAATATGCTCCTCTATCTGTTCTTATTCCTACGCGATAGCCTCCTGTTTCGTTCCATCCAACATTTTCTACAATACCATCTGTCATGCTCACTATTTTGATTGTGCCAGGGTCATCCTTTAAATCCATAATATCTATACCATAATGCTTTCTATTCCCCTTAAAAACTCTTCCTTCCTTCCATCCATTTTCAAATGCATAGTTTACTCCTTTTGCTAAAGGGAAATATTCAATATCATATATGAACTGACTATATAGGTTTATCGCATCTTCATAAATGCCATACTGTGATAAACCATTTGACGTAGTATAATCTTTAATAAGTTTATAGATTCTATCTTCTGATGTATTTTTATAGCTTTCTATTACCCAAATAGCAAGTGCAGTAGCATATGGCTTTTTTTCTTTTATACTTAAATTAAATAATCTGCTCATTTGTATATTATTAACATTTAAATCCTGAACGCAAGTAATAAATGGATTTTTAGAAGTAGTCTCAGGTAACGTAGTAATTTCCTTTGCCTTCGTTTGTCCGGTTAATTTCATAAATATTAATATTACTCCTATAATTATCATAACTATGCCTATTGTTTTTTTAATATCGCTACTTATCATTAGATTGTTTTTTCTTCTGTTCCCTATTCTCCTTTTTCTCTTAATTTTATATGCTAATTCTCTTAGCATACGATCTATATTCAAAAAAATCCCTCTTTCCTATAGTATAATCTAATATTAAAATACCTAACCTATGTTTATAATTTTCTTGAAGCTAACACTAAAATAGGAATTGTTGTCTTCACTATAGAATCTAGCTGACTGATTGTGATTGGATTTTCTCCATATCCGCACTCAATCGTAAAACCAGGCTTATTAAACGCCTTAATAAACCAATCCTTGTAACCTCCTGAGGCAGCATTTTGCTCAGGAATATCTAACAAATAACCACTTGCTTTAGAAAAAATATCTGCATACAACTTACAATAATCTAAAATGATATCTTTATAGTTCCAATAAATAACTTCTCCTTGTGTGTGATAAGCAAATACCATATCATAATCTCTATTTCTGGTTAAATCGGCTAATGCTTTAGTTTCTGGTTCTGATTCAGGTCTTTCACCTTGATAATAAGCATAACTCGGCTTATCTAACTTCTCACCAAGCACATATTCTAAAAATCCTGCATCATAGTTTCTATTTAAGTCTACCCCATTGATATTTGCCTTCCATCTAGTGAAATCCATACTTCCTTCATTATATTGTATTAAATAAGGTTTGTTCTTTACTATTTTTTTACTATATACGGATAATTCTACGCCATCTGGATTGACCATAGGAACAAAATCATAAGTTACCTTTTGGAATATATGCTCCATGTTAAAATGATTGATACATCCCTTCTTAGTCAAGACATAACACATTATTTCTAGACTTCTCATAACCACTAATGCTGTAATCCATTCATTGGCATGATGTGCTGCATTGATATGAATTTTCCTTTTTCCTATGCCTAATTGAATACAATATATATTTCTTCCTTCAATACTTTTGCCAATAACTGATTGTTTAATAAAAGGATATCTTTCTGTAAGCCTGTTCATTTGCTTTTCCATCACATCATAAGTATATAAACCATTTTCAAATAACGTGTGTTTTTCCTTAATATCTATCAATAAACTGATCCTTTCTCTATATTCTGCTATAAAATATATTACTTATATTACCTATTTATTCCTAATATACAACAAGAATAATAATTCTATTAAGAGATATAATAGTATTAGCATCAGTGTTACTTCAATTTTATAGGAAGGCGGTTAGTGGATATGAAAACTAGATCTTTTGATTATATAGCTATCACACTTGTTATTATTGGTGCTATCAATTGGGGTCTTATCGGATTTTTTCAATTTGATCTTGTAGCATCACTATTCGGTGGCATGTCAGCTTGGCTTAGTAGAGTTATTTATGCTTTAGTTGGCCTTGCTGGAATATATTGTCTTACTCTATACGGTCGTGTTTATGATCAACCTTATTCCAATGATTAACCCTCTTTAATACAAGCTGCTTTATTTTGTCAAAAGTAGCTTGTTTTTTCATTATCAATGCTCAATTTTTATTTATAAAAAACACTTTGTTTCTCAATTTCAAATATTTATTTATAAAAAATACCCTGTTTTTTTAAAAATAGCATTTAAATTTTCGTCAATGAATATTATAATAGAAGTAAGAATATTAATTATGAGGTGATAGGTATGATACAGCTTATTATTGGTCAAAATGGTGAAGGAAAAACAAAGCAAATGATTCACAGTGCAAATCAAAAATGTACATCTCTTAAAGGGCAAGTCGTTTACATTGATAGTACAAGTAAACATCGTTATGCTCTTTCCCACTCAGTAAGACTTATTGAGTCATCTAATTTCCCTATTGCATCCCCTACTGACTTTTTTGGCTTTTTATGTGGTATCTTATCAGCTAATCATGATATTGAAATGGTTTATATTGATGAGCTTATTAAAATTACTCGTTGTGAAATAGCTGATCTTGATTCTTTCTTTGACAAGCTAGAATCCTTATCTGAAAAGTATCAAGTTAATTTTATGATTAGTGTTGCTTGTTCAAATCAAGACTTACCTACAACTCTCACGCCTTATTTAATCGCCTCATAATGACTAATATAATATAAATATATAAAATATAGGCATGATATCCTATTACAAATAGTGATTATGCCTATATTTTTATTTAGATCATTATTTAATTGATGGTATTAATATTTATACTATGATTATGTTCACATTTATATATGCCCTAATACTTATAACATGCATTCTATATTGAATGATTCAATGATCATTCATTAGTAAATTATGCCTCTATAGATTTAAATAGACAGAAACTATACGGATTGACTTTATAAGTCTTCGTTGTTACTTTTTCTCCTTCAAGAATAACATCATCGGGATGATCTTTATGTGTATCTATAATCCTCATCCATCTACAATTTTCGGGGGGAAGCTGAAAACAAAGTGGCTCATGGTAACTATTTATTACCATATAAAAACTCTCTATTCGTCCTTCAATATGCCAAGCTAAGCTTCTTGAATAGTAAGACCAATCTGGTTCACCATAAAAGATGCCATGCCAGCTAATCTTAAAGTCCTGACTGATATCACTAATAAATTTAATATCTTTTCTTATCTTAATAAGAGCTTTTAGAAAATGATAAATGTCTTGGTAAGCTTCTACCTTGTTCCATTCCACCCACATGATCTTATTATCTTGGCAATAGGCATTATTGTTTCCATTTTGTGTTCTACACATTTCATCTCCCATAAGTAACATGGGAACCCCTCTTGATAATAGTAATAAACTCATGTAGTTTTTTATTCGCCTTTTTCTCTTATTAATAATGTAGACATCATCCGTTTCTCCTTCTTCTCCGCAGTTATCACTATAATTTGTATTATTCCCGTCTCTATTATCCTCTCCATTGTCAAAATTATGTTTTTCATTATAACTTGTTAAATCCCACATGGTAAATCCATCATGTGCTGTTACATAGTGAACTGTGTGATTTACATTTTTACGTTCATCAGAAAAATAAATTTCTCTGCCCAAAATACAGTCTGATAACGCCTTCGTTAGACCTAAATCTCCTCTTACAAATTTTCTAATGGTATCTCGAAAAGTATCACTCCATTCTGCAAAAGGATATGGCATTTTCCCTACATCATAACTCCCTTTGGCATCCCAGCTTTCAGCTATTAGTTTAACACTTGCTAAGATAGGATCTTTTGCAATTTTATCTAAAAGTGATGGCATGATCCATCTCCCCCTCTTGTCTTGCCCTAAAATAGCCGCCAAGTCAAACCTAAAGCCATCTACACCCATATGAAGAACCCAGTATCTAAGACTATCCATAATGAGCCGAGAGACTATTTGATGCTGTGTATTCATTGTGTTGCCTGTTCCTGAGCAATTCATATATCTTCCTAATTCATCAATTTTATAATAGGTATTTACACCTAGTGCTTTAAAGTTAAATATATCTCCATTCACACCTCCTTCACCAGTATGGTTGTATACAACATCTAAAATAACTTCCATATTATTTTCATGGAGTGCTTGTACTAATTCCCTAAATTCTATTATCTCTCCCTTTATCATTTTGTTTGAACTGTATTTGCTATCTGGGGCAAAAAAGCCAATTGTATTATATCCCCAGTAGTCCTTTAATCTTTCTCCCGTCCCAGGATGAACTGTCATAAGTGTATGTGGATTCCATTTAAAAATAGGCATTAGCTCAATAGCTGTTATCCCCAGATCCTTTAGATAAGGTATTTTTTGAATAATTCCTTTTAATGTGCCTCTATCCTCTTCATTTGGATTATTAAAATCTTGCTGAGTAAATGCTCCTACATGCATTTCATAAATAACTGTCTTATCCCATGGAATATTAGGTTTATTGTAAATAATACCCTCTTTCCTAATGACTATACCTTTATAAAAATTACTATCCTTTGGGAATTCGCGTATACTTAACGCATAGGGATCAAAAATAATATATTTTTCCCCTTTGTTTTCATCCACTAATTGATAACAATATGCCATTCCCTCTTTAATATCTTTTACATAAATATGATATATATTTTCAGTCATATGATCTTTTTTATCTAGTAAAAATTCCAAAATAGGCTTTTCATCAAGATAACTACAGTATAATTGCAATCTTAGTTGTAAATCTTCTTCTAAGTGAATACCAAAATTTGCTCCATCTTCATCTAATGTACAGCCTAAAAGAGGTATTCCTCGGCTTATTTCATACATATGACTCCTCCTGTCCTATAGAGAAATTCAAATGAACTCACAGCATATAACTATAAAATTAAAATGTGAATTCTATATTTATTATTATACTATATAATAAACGAATATCCCTTTAAGAGATATAATAATATTTTCTAAATTTATACTTTATTGCACTTAACGTTATATCTGTGAACCACAAATGAAAATGTCCCATTTATTCCAATTTCCTTGTTGACAACGAGCCTCTAGCCCTTAGGAAACCCAAATTATGCTCATATGGCAAGAAACCTTGTAAGTACAGCCATATGGCATA